>JAAZJX010000073.1 GCA_012800155.1 Candidatus Magasanikiibacteriota bacterium | reverse complement strand
AGTTAGTGCCCTCAGAGAGAATCTCCGCCCTAGTGGCGGATGAGCCTTGGGCTCAGAACTCCCATTTATTTTAAAAATTAAAAAACTCTGTTTTAAAAATACAGAGTTAGTGCCCTCAGAGAGAATCGAACTCCCGTTCTCGGTTCCGAAGACCGATGTTCTATCCACTAAACTATGAGGGCAAAAAATAAAACACGCTACAAAAATCATGTGATACAAAATTTGTATCGTGAGACATGTATTTTGTATCGTGTTTTAGTACGCCGTCAGGGGTTTGAACCCTGGACCTTGGGCTTAAGAGGCCCCTGCTCTACCGGCTGAGCTAACGGCGCGCATAAATAATAATTAATAATTATTAAATTATAATTATATAATTTCTGATTCTTTTTCTTTGGGTAAAATTGTTATGCGTGGTCCTGGCCATTGTTTAATTTCCAAAGCTTTTTCTGCAGCATCTACTTGAGCTTCTTGTTTGCTTAAACCAGTGCCTTCAGCAATTTTTTCTTTATCTAAATAAACTCCAACTATAAATTGTTTAGCATGATCAGGTCCTTCTTCTGATAATACTTTATAACTGGGAGTAATGCCAACAATTTCTTGAGCAGCTTCTTGAAAACGAGATTTTGAATCCATCCATAAACCTTTTTCTAAAACTTCTGGTAATTTCGTTATTATCCAACGAGTAACAAATTGTTTAGCAATATCCCAACCTTGATCAATATAAATTGCTCCAATAACTGATTCCATGACATTAGCAAGAATATATTCTCTAGCTTTAGTACCAGCATCTTTACTTTCACCATGACTTAAAAATAAATATTCCTCCATGCCAATTTCATTAGCAACTTGAGCGCACATTTTGGCGTTTACTAGAGCAGCGCGCCAACTAGTTAATTCACCTTCTGGATTTAAATAATTTTCAAAAAGAAATTCAGTAATTATAAGCTCAAGTACTGCATCACCAAGAAATTCTAATCTTTCATTATGTCCAAGAACAAAATCACGATTTTCATTTAAATAAGAACGATGAACTAATGCTTGGATTAAATAATTAGGATTATTAAATTTAATACCAATTTTTTCTTCTAATTGATTAAATTTTTTTTCTTTATATTCTAGTAATATTTTCATATGATTAGTATTTATCACCAGTTTTCAGTACATAAATATTTATAATCAAATACTGAAAGCCGGAGATAATAATTATTTATTATCGGCTTTTTGCATTTCTTTGTAGATAGCTCCTAAAACTCCATTAACAAATTTTCCTGAAGTTGGACCACCGTAAGTTTTAGCAACTTCAATAGCTTCATTTATAGCTACTTTATCAGGAATTTCATTATTGAATTTTAATTCATAAACTCCGATACGAAGAATATTTCTATCAATTAAAGTAATTTTTTCTAAAGGCCAATTAGAAGCGTATTTTTGAATTATTTCGTCAATTTTTTTTTGATTTTTTATAACACCATCAACAGTATTTTTAATGAATTCAATTTCATCTTCTAATCCAGTGCCAAATTCTTTTAGATTTTGTTCAATAATAGCTGGTAATACAGCAGTTGGTTGTCCTTTGAAATCCCATTGATAGAGAGTTTGCATGACAATACAACGAGCTAAATGACGATTTGGCATAAAAATAAGATTATTTATTTACTAGCTTTTCCAGAACCTTTGTGACTACGAACAAGACGAGCGGTTCTTTTGGCTACATTTTCAATAGTTTTTCCTTTATAAGTGCCACATTTTTTACAAGCTTGATGAGGTGTGGTTTTGGCACCACATTTTTCACAAGTTGCTAAAGCTACTTTTTTGAGAGCAAAATGAGAAGCTCTTTGTTTTTTGGAAGTAGTAGTTCTTCTTTTGGCAGGTAAACCCATATTTTAAATAAAAAATAAATTATAAATAACAAATTCCAAATGATTGGATTAAGTTGAAAATATTATATATTATAATATAAAAAAAATCAATAGTTAAGCCATAAATTGCCAAAAAATCTTTTTTCCGTTAAAATAAAGACATGAAATTAGATATTTGTGATAATTTTGAAATTTATAATCAAGGTCTTTCTCCTTTGGCTAAGTTAGAATTTCTTCAATCTTGGAAATGGGGAGAATTTCAAAATCAGATAAGTAATAAGGCAGTTCGTTTTTTAATTGAAGGTAAAGCTGTTCAAGGTTTTGAACAAAAAATTGGTTTAAATAAAAAGTTTCTATATTTACCACGAATTTCTAGTTCCGAGCTTATAATTCATAGTTTAGTAAAGAATTTAAAAAAAAGTTCTTATATCTTTTTACGACTTGAACCATTAGAAGCAGTTTCAGAATTAAAAATTAAGAATTATAAATTAGTTAATAATCGTCAGCCAAAACAAACTTTGATTTTAAACATTAGCCAATTAGCAGAAAATATTTTAGCTAAAATGCATCCCAAGACTAGATATAATATTCGTTTAGCAGAAAAAAAAGGTGTTGAAATAAAACAAGAAAAAAATGGAGAAATTTTTTGGCAATTAAATTTAAGCACCACTGAACGGGATGGTTTCAAAAGTCATACTAAACATTATTATGAAAAAATGTTGGCTCAAGAAAATGTTTATCAATTAATTGCTTATTATAATCAAGAACCGATTGCTAGTATTATTTTAATAGTAAATGATAAAGTAATAACTTATCTTCATGGTGCTTCTGCGAATAAATTGCGTAATTTAATGGCTCCTTATCTTTTACAATGGCAAGGAATATTATTAGGAAAAAAATTAAATTGTAGTTTTTATGATTTTTGGGGAATTGCTCCTTTAATAAAAAATAATCAAAAAGAACAAGTTAGCAGTTTTAATGGTTTTAGTTGGCCAGTAAATCATGATTGGAGTGGAGTAACAAGGTTTAAAGTTGGTTTTGGTGGAGAATATAAAGAATATTCTGAAGCAATTGAAATTCCTTTAAAAAAATATCAATATAAAATATTTAATTTTTTAAAAAAATTAAGAAATTAAATTTATGAAATTATCTAGGAATAAAAAATTATTTTTGAAAATAAATTCCTTTATTGGTAAAAATAAAATAATTGATCAGATAATGTTTTTTTGCGCACAATATTTAATTTATATTTTGGTGTTTGGAGTTTTGTGGTTAGGAGTTATTACTTTGTCAGGAGACAATTTTAAAAATATGATTAAATTGATAATGACAGCTATTACTTTTTATATTATTACAGGTTGGTCTTTAGCTTTGATTTGGAAGCATCGGAGACCGATTGTTGAGTTAGTGGAAATTAAAGAATTATTAAAACCAATACAAGTTTGGAAATCTTTTCCTTCTGATCATACTGGTATTTCATTTATTTTTGCTTTGATAGCTATTTTATTTGGTTGTGGGTTGTTTTGGGGAATAATTTTTATTATTATGGCAAGTTTAATTGCTTTTTCTAGAATTTATGTAGGAGTTCATTATCCTAGAGATATTATAGGAGGAATTTTCTTTGCTATTTTTTTTGTATTTATTTCTTTTAAATTATTAGAAAATGTAACTCAACCATTATATAATTTTTTTATTAATTTATTATGAATGCAATAATTTTATGTGGCGGTCTTTCTACTCGTTTAGGTGAGATCACCAAGACAATACCAAAAATTCTTTTACCGATTGGTCCAAAGAGAGTTTTTGATTGGCAAATGGAAAAATTAAAAAAAATGGGTATAAAAGAAGTTGTTTTGGCAGCAGGACATTTAGCTAATAATTTGCGTGAACAGGTGGGCACAGAATGGCAAGGAATAAAAATTATTTATGCAATTGAAAATAAAAAATTAGGAACTGGCGGAGCAATTAAACATGCTTTGGAGTATGTACTTTATCCAGAAAAACCAACAATTATTTTGAATGGGGATATTTTGACTACCGTTAGTTTTGTAGATATGGTTAAATATTTACGCTCTAATAGTGATGGAATTATTTTGGGTTCTTATGTGCCGGATGTCTCTAGTTATGGTACTTTGATATATGATTCTAATTATCATTTACAGTCTTTCAAAGAAAAAGAAGGAATTAATAAACCGGGTTATCAAAATGGCGGAGTTTATATTTTCAATCCACAAATTAAAAAATATTTTCCAACTACTGAAGTGTTTAGTATTGAATATGATGTTTTTCCTAATGTAAAAGATTTAGATGTTTATGAGTCAGATAAACCTTGGATAGATATTGGGATTCCAGAGAGATTGGAATGGGCGAGAGAGAATTATCATAAATTTTTAATTATAAATGATTAAGTCATAAGTAATTTGGTTGATTATGTTTAATATAAAGAAAATAATTTTTTTAATAATTTTTAGTTTTTTAATTTTTGGTATTTGTTTTGTTATTTTTGAAATATATATTGCTCAAGTATCAAAAGATGTAGAAAAAATTACTTTTGAAGTAAAAAATGGAGAAAGTGTAAATAATTTGGCAAATAGATTGGAGAAAGAAAAAGTAATCAGAAATGCTTGGTTTTTTAAAAAATATTTAGTTTTGATAGGTAAAGATAAACAAATTAGAGTTGGTGAATATTATTTGACAGCACCAATAACTTTGGCTCGAGTAGTAGAAGTTTTAAGTGAATTAGGTTTGAGTGAACAAACAATAACTATTATTCCGGGTTGGAATATACGAGATGTTTCTAAATATTTAGTTAGTTTAGAGAAATTTCAAGCACAAGAAATAACTAATCTTTTAGGATTGCCAGCTGTTAAAAATAATGTTTCAAAATTAGATTTAGATTTAAAAATTTTACAAGATAAACCAGATAATATTAGTTATGAAGGTTATTTAGCGCCAGACACTTATCAAATTTATAAAAATGCTAGTTTAGAAAATATTATAAATAAATTGGTACAGCAAAGAGATAAACAAATTATAGATCAAATGTGGCAAGATATAGAAAAGAGTGGAAAAAGTTTTCATGAGATTTTAGTTATGGCCAGTATTTTAGAAAGAGAAGTAAAAACTTTTTCAGATAAGAAAAAAGTGGCAGATATTTTTTGGCGTAGATTAAAAATGAATTGGGCGCTACAAGCTGATTCTACAGTTCATTATTTAGTTGGGAAGAGTGGTAATGTTTTTACTACTGCTGAAGATCGCTCTGTTGATTCACTTTGGAATACTTATAAATATCCTGGTTTACCGCCTTCACCAATTTGTAATCCAAGTTTAGAATCAATTCAAGCGGCGCTTTATCCAGAAAAAAATAATAATTGGTATTTTTTAACAGATAAAAATGGTAAAGTTTATTATGCTAGGACTTTGGAAGAACATAATATTAATAAAAAGTATTTATAAAATATGGATAAGGTTTTATTTTTAAAAAATAATAAAAAAAATTCTGTTATTGCGCTTTTACTGACAAATTTAATAGTAATTGTTTTAGCTGTCTGGCAAAATTGGGATTTATTAACGATGGCTTGGATTTATTGGTTTCAAAGTGTTATTATTGGTTTGTTTCAAGTTAAAAAAATGTTAGATTTGGAAAATTTTTCCACAAGAAATTTTGAAATTTACGGTCAATCAGTTTTACCAAATCAAGAGACTAAAATAAAAACAGTAATTTTTTTTATTTTTCATTATGGTTTTTTTCATTTTACTTATGCTGTCTTTTTGTATGTAAATGGTGGTTTTTCAGGATCATCAATTTTAGTTCCTATTGTTATATTTTTTATAAATCATTTATTTTCTTATAAAGAGAATAAAGAATTAGATAAACAAAAAAGAAAAAATATTGGTCATATGATGTCTTTTCCTTATTTAAGAATTATACCTATGCATTTAATAGTAGTTTTTGGTTCTTTGAGTGGAACGGGTTCTTTGGTTTTCTTTTTAATTTTGAAAACTATTGCTGATGTAGCAATGCATTTAAAAGAGCATAAAGTTTAATTTATGTTGACTACAGATTTTAATTACAATTTACCTATAGAATTAATTGCTCAAAAACCTTGTGAACCACGAGATCATTCTCGTCTTATGATAGTGGATAAAAAAAATAAAAAAATAGAGCATAAACATTTTTTTAATATTATAGATTATTTAAAACCAGGGGATTTATTAGTTTGGAATAATTCTAAAGTTTTCAAAGCCCGGTTATTTGGCAAATTAGAACCAGTTGATCAAGATATAAATAAAGATGGAATAAAAGATAAACCACTGTTTAAACAAAAATTAGTAGAAATTTTTTTAGTACGAGAAATGGAAAATAGGGGAGTTTGGCAAGTATTGGCTAAACCCGGTAAACATGTTCAACCAGGAATGAAAGTGAAGTTTGCCACAGATTTTTATTGTGAAGTTGTGATTAAAAAATCAGATGGAACAATTTTAGTTCAATTTCCAGATGAGGCAGAAGTGATTAGAAATAAAGCTAATAAATATGGTCATATACCTGTACCACCTTATATCAAAAATGAACCAAATCAGATTGAAATTTATCAAACAGTTTATTCAAAAACAGAAGGATCGGTCGCTGCTCCAACTGCTGGGTTTCATTTTACTCCAGAGTTAATAAAAAAATTAAAAGATAAAGGTATAGAGTTTGCTGAAATAACTCTTCATGTTGGTTTGGGAACTTTTCTTCCAGTTAAAACTGAAATGATTGAAAATCATACCATGCATAGTGAATGGGTAGAATTGAATCAAGAAAATGCAAATAAAATTAATCAAGCTAAAGCTGAAGGTCGGAGAGTGATTGCAGTTGGAACAACAACGGTTAGAACTTTAGAAGGAATTGCTCAATTAGCTAGTTATAAAGATAAAAAATTTGAAAGTTTCAAAGGTGATATAAATATTTTTATTACTCCGGGATTTAAATTTCAAATAATTGATGCTTTGATTACTAATTTTCATTTACCTAAATCAACTTTACTAATGTTAGTTTCTGCTTTTAATAATAATACTAGTTTTACTTTGGATTGTTATAAAATAGCCGTAGTTGAAAAATATAGATTTTTTAGTTTTGGTGATGCGATGTTTATACAATAGTGAAAGTTAATTAAAAAATAATCCTAATTAAATTAGGATTATTTTTTTATTTTTAATTGCATTTTAGTTTTTGTAATTTTGTTTTATTATTCATTTTTTGAGTGGAGAATTTTGTTATTTCCACTCATTTTTTGTCATTTCCGCTCACTTTTCCTGTTATTTTCACGAAAAATTACTTTGTCATTCCCGTGAAAACCCACTTGTCATTCCCGTCCCCGCCTACGCGAGGATAAACTCCGGCGGGAATCTATCTCATCCCTTTGTCATTCCCGCGAAGGCGGGAATCTAGGAATCTATAACATTTTAATTAATTTTTTAATAAAATATTATTTATTTAAATTTATTTTATTTTTTTTTTAATCTATATTTTATTTGTTTTTTAATTTTATTTTATTGGATTCCCGCTCTCCTCTTGTTATTCCCGCGACTGTGTGTCACTGAAGCTTTAGCGAAGGTGCAAGGCGGGAATCTATAAACAATGAAATTATTATACCGACCAACATCCCCTAACCCCCCTTCCGCCTTCAGCGAGACAGGCAAGTGGGGAATAGTAAAAAAACAAGCAAAAGGTTAGAGAGATATAAAATTATTATAAAAAATATTTTTAATTAAATCAAATTTAATTTTATAACCATCTTTTTTTCAATTTTAGAAATTCATCTTTGTTTATAGCTTCACGCATTTGTTTAGTTAAATCAAGAAAAAAATGCACATTGTGAATAGTAGCGAGACGCATACCAGTAATTTCTTGAGTATTAAATAAATGATAAAGATAGGCGCGGGTATAATTTTGACAAGTAGAGCAGTTACATTTTTTGTCAATTGGTGAAAAGTCGTTTTTATATTTAGTTTTAGTAATATCTAGTTTATGTTTATTTTTTTTATCAAATATATAAACTAAACCATGACGAGCTTGACGAGTAGGAGCTACACAATCAAACATATCAATTCCGCGTTCCACAACTTCAAAAAGGTCGGTTGGATTCATACCTAGTCCCATAGCATAATGAGGTTTGTTTTTTGGTAAATAAGGGTAAATCCAATCAAGAATATCTTTAGTGGCTTTCATATTATAACCAATAGATTCTCCACCAATAGCAATACCATCAAAATCTAATGAAGAAATAAATTGAGCACTTTGTTCACGAAGTTTTTTATTATTAGAACCTTGAATAATTCCAAATAAATAATTTTTAGTTTTGAGAGAATATTTTTTATTTTTATTATTTTGTTTTTTTGTCATCTTTTTTTGAGTAAAAGAAGATAAACGATGATGTTCATTTAAACTGCGAATTGCCCAACGATGAGTTCTTTCCATAGCTTCACGAATATATTTTTCTGAAGCATTATCAGGAGTACATTCATCAAAAGCCATAATAATATCAGCGCCAATTTTATGTTGGATTTTGATAGCTTTTTCTGGAGTGAAAAAATGTTTACTACCATCAAGATAACTGCGAAATTCTACACCATCTTCAGTAATTTTTACTAATTGTTTATTATTTTTATTTTCACGAGAAGGATGTTTTTGTTTTTTATCTTTTTGCAATCCAAGACTAAAAACTTGAAAACCACCAGAATCAGTAAGAATTGGTTTATTCCAATTCATAAATTTATGTAAACCGCCAAATTTTTTAATTAAATCTTCTCCGGGTCGTAAATGTAAATGATAAGTATTACCAAGAATAATTTGCGCATTTAAATTTTGCAAATCAGTAGAATCAAGAGTTTTTACTGTAGCTTGAGTACCGACTGGCATAAAGATTGGTGTTTCAATAGTGCCATGAGCAGTACGAATAATGCCAGTTCTAGCTCGGGTTTTTTTATCTTGATGTTTAATTTCAAAAAATTTCATATAAACTAATTTTAGTAGATTTTGTGAAAAAAAGCAATTGAGGTAAAATATAATCATGAAGAAATTTTTTATAAAATTTAATTTTATCTTTTTATTGCTTAGTATAATTTTATTATTAGGGATTGTTTGGATATGGCGAAACACTTTGTCAGCTGATTATTCAATCACTACTTCACAGTCAACTATGAATAATCAACAAATAATAAATAATAGTGATAAAGAAATTAATTTATTTAATAATGAAGTAGAGGAATTGGAAAATTTAAAAATTATTAAAGAAGAAGATTTTTTAATTACAACTTCTTCTATTCAAATTACAGAAAATCTTGCGCAAAATGATGAGAAAGTTTTACCAAAAGAATTTTTATTGAAAGTTCCTTTTACTTCGCAAGCACCAGAAAAAAATTGGGAACAACCATGGCAAGATGCCTGTGAAGAAGCAGCTTTGTTGATGTTAGATGCTTATTATAAAAATTATAATTTAAGTCCATTATTTTCTCGTGATGAAATTTTGAAAATAGTAAAATGGGAAGAAGAACAAGAATGGGGAACAAGTATTGAAATAGAAAAAATAAAAAAATTGGCAGAAGAATATTTTGGATTAAATAAAAAGAATAATGAAGAAAGTAGAAAATTTATAATTTTAGAAAATCCAACAGTTGAAGATATTAAAAAATCTTTGGTAGCTGGAAATCCAGTTTTAGTAGTAGCAGATGGCAAAGTTTTACCAAATTCACATTTTAGAAATGGTGGTCCAGTTTATCATGCACTTATTATTAAGGGTTATACAGAAACAGAATTTATCACCAATGATCCGGGTACGCAGTTTGGTGAAAGTTTTAAATATAAATATAATGATTTATTAAAAGCAGTTCATGATTGGAATAAAGGAAAGGTGAAGGAAGGAAAGAAGGTAATTTTATTTATAGAATAATTATTTATTTGTAGTTTATTTTAAATAAACAAAATAATGATAAATAGATAAAAATAGTCGAAAAATTATTTTAATGGTAAAATATGTTCACTATGATTAATTTTCAAAAAGAATTAAATTCAGAACAATTAAAAGTAGTAGAACAAGGTGAGGGACCTTGTTTAGTTTTAGCTGGGGCTGGTAGTGGCAAAACTCGTACTATTACTTATCGGGTAGCTTATTTATTAGAACAAGGTGTAAAACCAGAAAATATTTTGTTAGTAACTTTTACAAACAAAGCGGCTAAAGAAATGATTGAAAGAGTTAAAAAAATAATTGGTAATGATCTTAAATTACCTTGGTCAGGAACTTTTCATCATATTGGATATAGAATTTTGAAAAAATATGCTGAAGTTTTGGGTTATAAAAATAATTTTAGTGTTTTGGATGCTGATGATAGTTTAGAATTAATAAAATTATGTTTAAAAGCAGAAGGAATTGATCGTAAAGAAAAAAGATTTCCTTCAGCAAAAGTTTTGCAAACTATTATTTCTTTTGCTCGTAATGCGGAAATGTCACTTGAAGAAGTTTTAGAGTTAAAGTATGAAAATTTTTTAGCTATTTCTGATATTTTAGTTCGTTTAGCCGAAGATTATCATAAGCGTAAACAAGAAGCTAATGTTATGGATTTTGATGATTTATTAGTTAATCTTTATTTATTATTTTTAAAAAATCCAGTAATCAAAAATAAATACGCAGAACAATTTCAATATATTTTAGTAGATGAATATCAGGATACAAATAAAATTCAAGCCTCTATTATAGAATTGTTAGCTACAAAACATAAAAATCTTTTAGTAGTAGGTGATGATGCTCAAAGTATTTATTCTTTTCGAGCTGCAGATATAAATAATATTTTAGAATTTTCTACTTTAGGTGAATTTACTTTGAATAGAAAAGGTAAATATCCAAATGCAAAAATTTTTAAATTAGAAACTAATTATCGTTCTACTCCAAATATTTTAAATGTAGCTAATTGTGTGATTGCTAATAATAGAAAACAATATGAAAAAAAATTAAAAAGTATAGTAAAAGAATTTGCTAAACCAGAAATTTATTCTTTTGCTGATCAAGCAGAAGAAGCAGATTTTATTGTTAATCAAATTTTTGAATTACAGGCTGAAGGTGTTAATTTGAATAATATTGCAATTTTATTTAGAGCTGCTTATCAATCACAAGCTTTAGAAATGGAATTAACTAAACAAGGAATAAATTATGATTATCGCGGAGGTATAAGATTTTTTGAGAGAGCTCATATCAAAGATGTTTTAAGTTATTTGCGTATTTTTAATAATTTAGAAGATGATATTTCTTGGCGACGAATTCTTAATTTACAAATTGGAATTGGACCAGTGACAGTAGAAAAGATTATTAGAATGATTAAAACTTTTTCTGGAGAAGAGAAAAATAAAGAAAAAGTTCGTGAAGAAAAAATAAATTCTACTAGTTTAATGACAATGTTAAAAAATTTTTCTTATTTAGAAAGAAATTTTGAAAATATTAAAACGCAATTATCTGCTAAAGCTCAAATTGGTTGGAATGATTTTTTACAAGTTTATTTTGAAATAAAAGAAATTATAGAGAGTGAAGAAAAATGTTCAATAGGTGATTTAATTAGAGTTTTAACAAAATCAAAATATAAGGAATATTTGGAAAATGAATATTTAGATTATCGTGAAAGAATTCAAGATTTGGAACAATTAGCTTTATTTGCAGATCAGACTGAAGATCTTTCTCAATTTTTGGCTGAAGCTACTTTACAAGAAAATTTTCAACAAATTGATAAGGAAGAAATTTCTGCTGAGGACTTGGAGAACAAAATAATTTTATCTACTATTCATCAAGCTAAAGGTTTAGAATGGGAAGCTGTGTTTGTGATTGGTTTGACATCAGGACAATTTCCCAATGATCGAGCAATTCGAGAACAAGGTTTAGAAGAAGAAAGAAGACTTTTTTATGTAGCGATTACTCGTGCTAAAAAATATTTATATTTAACTTATGCTTTGACTGGAGGTTTTTTTGTTCAAAGTAGTGCTACTTTAGGAGGAGCTGGTTTTTTACAAGAACCAAGTATGTTTATTGATGAAATAGATAAGGATTTAATTTTTGATAATTCTTTCAAAGAAGGAAATGTTTTTTTTGATGATGAAGAAATTGAATATATTACAGATGATAATAGTTCGTTTGATCCGGGTAGTTTTTTAAAAAGAATTAGTGATTTATAAAATATTGACAAAAAATAAAAAAAAGCAGTATAATATTGTTAATTAATTTATTAATTTTATTTATATGAAATTTGAAGGAATTTATGAAAAAACAGTTTTAATTGTTAAACCAGATGGAGTACAAAGAGGTTTGATTGGTGAAATTTTACAGAGAGTAGAATTTAAAGGTTTGAAAGTTGTGGGTTTAAAAATGATGTATTTGAATGAAGAAAAATTGCGAGAACATTATGCTCATCATGTAGAAAAACCATTTTATTCAGGATTATCAAATTTTATGAAATCTTCACCAGTTGTTTGTATTTGTTTAGAAGGTAAACATGCAGTAGATGCTATTCGTTTAATTGCTGGTGTTACTGATGGCGCCAAAGCAGATGGTGGTACTATTCGTGGAGATTTAGCTATGGGTATGTGTAATGTAGTTCATTGTTCTGATTCTATAGAAAATGCTAAGATTGAAGTAAAAAGATTTTTTACAGAAGATGAAATTTTTGATTATAATAAAACAGAGTATCTTCATGTATATATGGAAGATGAAAGAAAATAATAAATTGTTTTAAGTATTAAGTTAGAACCACCTTTTTAGGTGGTTTTTATTTTTATAATTCTATTTTACTGGATTCCCGTTTTGCGCCTTCGCTAAAGTTACGGCGACACACAGTCACGGGAATGACAATAAGATTTGCTAACACCCCTCCGCTTTCGCTAAAGCTACGGTGAGACGAGCCAACACCCCTTCCGCTTTTGACGACACCGACCAACACCCCCCAACCCCCCTTCCGCCTTCAGCGAGACAGGCAAGGGGGGAATAGTTTTTTTCGCCTTCAGCAAGATAAGCAAGGAGGAATTTTATTATTTCCGTAAAAACTCATTTTGTCATTCCCGTTCTCGTCTATCTTTTCTTGTCATTCCCGTTCCCGCCTATCTTCTCTTGTCATTCCCGCGTAGGCGGGAATCTATAACATTTTAATTAATTTTTTAATAATGTTCTATAAAAAAACAAAAATTATTAGTATTAGTTAATGATTTTAATATTTACTTATATAGAAAAAAATGATAGCATAAGATTATTATAAATATTATATTATGGAGATTATAAGATCAAAATTTCCAGAAAGATTTTTATCTGCTAATAAAATAGAAAGTAAAGAACAAGAATATCGACCAGAAACTAATGTTGTGAGAGCTTTTTTATTACAAGAAAAAACTGGAGAAGAAATAAAAAAAGAATTAAAAAAAGGTGTATTGCTAAAAGATTTGTATTTTACAAAATCTGTATGGATCTTAAAAACAGGAAAAGAAAATAGCGGACAATTGATGCCTGTTGGAGGAAAAATTGAATCAAGTGATTTAACAGATTCAGAAGATGTATTTGAAGGTTTGGATAAGGCAATCAAAAGAGAAATGTTGCATGAAACACATTTAAGAGTAGTATCACTTGAAGCAGCAGGACGTCAGAATTATTCTTTTGAACATAGTAGTAGAGGTCAAGTAGATAATAATGTTTTTTTGTTTTTAGCAAGAATTTTACCAAATGATATTCCTTATCCTTTGGATCCGGAAGAAGATAAATTTGAGCGTTTTATAAATTTAGATCTTAATCAAGTTGCTGAACTTTTGTATTTTGGAAAAGTTGTTGTAGATGGTATAGAAATGAAATTATTAGATAGTTTTATTTTAGATGATGAAATTCGAACACAAGTAGCTGGTGCTAGTAAAACCAAAATTGAAGAAAATGGCACTACTCAATCTTTGATGAGATTTGCTAATCAAATGTCAGCTCAAGAAGGAAGAGTAAAATTAAATGTTTTAGAAAAATTATTTTCAATTTTAAGATTAAAAGAAAATTTGATTCCTAATTTAGAAGAAAAAATTAAAACTTGGGAACAAAGTTTAACCACAGTTAAAGATTTAGTTGCAGTTAATAGAATATATCAAGAAATAATGGAAAGTGAATTTATAAAACCAGATTATTTATTAGAAGCAGTTGGATTAAATAATTTAGAAGAAGAAGTAAAATATATGGATGATTCAAAAGCTAAAGTTTTACTTCATTTTATATCAGTATTATTTATGGATAAAGAATGGACAGATCAATATTTTGAAATGGTTAAAAAAGAAAAAAATGGTTATATTAAAAATTTTTTAGAAAGAATGCAAAAACTTTTAAAAAGACTAGGTTTGGAAAATGATCAAGATTTATCTGATTTTAATAATCTTCATAGGCAATTATTAAAAATTCATTCTTTAAAAGAAAATAATGAATTGCTGAAAGATTCTGGAGAGGATGGGGAAATTGATAGAGAATCAAAAATTATTTCTGAGGAGGAAGTAGCAGAAGCATTAAAAGAAGTTTTTGATTTGCATTATGATCCACGAGAGTTAGCGCAGGATGCTGATAAATTTATAAAAAATATTGCTGAAAAATCTTTATTACCTCATGTTGATCAGCGTCATGGAACTGCGGGAAAAATTTTATTAGATGAAATTTCTAGTGCGAGCTTATTAGATCTTTTGAAAATATCTATCTATAATCCAGATAATGATTGGTTAAAAAAACATTTTTCTAGTTCAGAACTTAGACGCCAAGCAATATATGAAGCCAGAAGAAAATTAATTTTAATATGGATAATTGATAGTGTAAAACAAACGCATGTAGAAAAAATAAAATTAGGTGATGGTCCTTTTGATAAAATGTGGAATCAACTTGTTAAGGAACCAACTGAAGAAAATGTTTGTTATTGTGTAAAAAAATATGAAAAAAGACAAAATAAAAAAGGTCAAACAGAAGAAATTTTAGTAGATGTTGAAATTGTAGATGAAGAACCTAAAGAAGGATCTTTTGAAAAGATTGCTGCTCGTACTATGGAAGTAGAAGATGGAAAATTAATAGTAGAAGTTCATAAATCAGTAAAGACTTTAGATTCTACAATTCGTAAACATATTATCTTAGGTTTAAAAGATCCAAAAGAAATTTCTGATATTTATAGACGAAGTTTTGTAGTATTGGATAAAATTTCTCCTGATGGACAAAAGATGTCTATGACAGAAATGCAATCTTTGGAAATAGAAACTGGACAAATAAATTATCGAACTAATTCTACTGATCAAAATAATTCTTCTATTAAAAAAGCAACTATTACTGATGTTGCTCCAGTGATAGATATTATTAAACAAATTTTACAAAATAGTCAAAATAAAATAAAAGTCTTATCTTTTAGACCTTCTAATAAGATGTCAACTTTTGGTCCTGGAGGTAATAAAAATCTTCGTTTTGCTAAATTTTATCTTGAACATGTTGATGAATTAGGTCAAATTCGTACAGAAGAAGTGCAAATTTTTGTTCCACAACCAGATAGTGAAAAAAGTGCTAAGTATTATCATGATATTAAAATAATTGATGATGCTGAATATGAATTATCAAGATTAACAGATACTAGAGGTAGACGCTCTTTTGTTAGTAATTTATATTCTCCACTTATATATCCACCAATAACATCAGTAACTAAAAATAGTTTTAATAAAAGACGCGGGTAAAATTTGACAGGTTTTTTGAGAAATTATATAATAAAAGTGATCCAGATCGGACAGTGCATTCATATCCGCAAACATTCATACTAGGGAAATCAATATTTTTTTGATCTGTGGATCAAAAGTGCGATTACCCACCTGAACTTTCAGGGGTATGAAGAAGCATTGTCCGATGTATAGGATCAAGTCCGTTTGGGGACTTTTTTTATTGACAATTTTTATTTTTTATAGTATTATTTTTTTGTTTTATAAGAATTTAATTTTGAAATAAGGTTAAAATTTTAATAGTTAAAAATAGTTAAAATTTATTAGAATTTATTACCCGCCCGACTGAATGACTTCAGTCGTTCGGGCGGGGAGCGCACATTCTTTTAAAATTAAAATATAAAAATAAAAATAATATAACGGACTCATAGCTCAGTTGGTTACCCGCCCGACTGAATGACCTCAGTCGTTCGGGCGGGGAGCGCACATTTTTTAAAAATAAAATATAAATATGGAGGGATCAAAATATATAACTCATGTTTTAAAAGACGATTATAATAAATTGTATAAAGGTGTAACAAATAATTTGGTTAGAAGATTTAATGAGCATAAAAAAGGAAAGACTAAAACAACTAGTCGGATGAAAGGTTTAAAAGTTGTTTACACAGAAGAATTTGACTCATTTAAAGAAGCAAGAAAAAGAGAAGTTTATTTTAAAACAGCAGCTGGTAGAAGATATTTAAAAAATAAATTATCGGAATATAGCTCAGT
>JAAZJX010000072.1 GCA_012800155.1 Candidatus Magasanikiibacteriota bacterium | reverse complement strand
TTTGTTCTGTGGTTGTCTCTGTTGTTTTTGTAATTGGTTGAGTTACTTCTTTTTGTTCTGTGGTTGTCTCTGTTGTTTTTGTAATTGGTTGAGTTACTTCTTTTTGAATTGATTTTTGAGTTGGAGTTCTTGTTATTGTTATGTTGCCACAACCAACACCAATGATTATGGTGGTAGTAATTATAGCAACGAGGAGATATATTTTTTTCATATTTAATAATTAAGTTTAATTTAGTTAATTATTTTTTTATTTTTTTAATTTAATTGTTATTTTATTTCTTTAATACTTTTTTTAATTTTTTTATAAATAATTTATTTTCTTCAGGTAAACCTATAGTAATTCTAACCCAATCAGGAAGTTGATATTCATCCATAGCTCTTATTATCACTCCTTCTTTTAATAACGCTTTAAAACAATCTTTGCCTTTTAGAGGAGTAGCTTTAATAAGAATAAAATTGGCAACAGAAGGAATGTAGTCTATTTTTAATTTTTTAAATTCTTTATAAAGAAAATCTTTTTCTTGATTTATAAGTTTTTGACCTTTTGTTACTTGATCTTTGTCTTTTATACTTGCAATAGCTGCAACTTGAGCAAGTAAATTAACATTGAAAGTTGGTCTCATTCTTTCTATATAACTAACTATTTCTTTACTTGCAAAACCATAGCCTACTCTTAATCCTGCAAGAGCATATATTTTTGAAAAAGTTCTTAAAACAATTAAATTAGGATTTTCTTTTAAATAATTCAATCCATTAGGATAGTCTTTAATTAAAGCAGCATATTCAAAGTATGCTTCATCAATTATTACTATTGGTTTAACACCATACTTATTTTTTGGTATTTTTTTAAAAAATTTTTCTAATTCAACTTTTGTATTATAAGTACCTGTTGGATTATTAGGATTTGTTATAAAAATAGCTTTGGTATTTTTGTTACAAGCTTTTGCTATAGCTTCTAGATCATAAATAAATCCATCTTTCATTTCAACGATCACACTTTTTGAACCCATAAGTTGTGTTACCAGATTATATCTTATAAAAGAATATTTGGACATTATTATTTCGTCTTCTGGATTAAAAAATAATTTTGCTACAAGTTCTATTATCTCATCTCCACCAGCAGCAGTAAATATATTTTCTGTTGGTAGATTATATTTTTTTGACAAAGCTTTTTTAAGTTCGTATGAGTTTGAGTCTGGATAATAAAATACTTTTTCAGCATTTTTTTTAATAGCTTCTAAGGCTTTTTTTGAAGGTCCTAAGGGATTTTCATTTGAAGCTAATTTAATAATATTTTTTAAGCCCATTTCTCTTTTTAAAGTTTCTATTGGTTTTCCCGCAATATATGGTTGAAAATTTTTACAACTTTGTCTAATAATTTTTGTTATGTCCATATTATTTTGTAAATTATTTTAAGTTAGTTGTTTTTTAAAATTCTCTAACTCAAACAGACCTTAGCATGTCTATAAACTGCTTTTTTTCTTTGTTAAAATTATAAAAGTTTTATTTATTATATCAAGGAAATGTTTAGGTTTGCAAGTTGATTTATAAGAAATAAAGATCTGGATATTTAA
>JAAZJX010000071.1 GCA_012800155.1 Candidatus Magasanikiibacteriota bacterium | reverse complement strand
CAATCTTTAGATATCCTAACTTTTCGAAAGCTAATAAAGTATGTATAAAAAGAAAAGCATCATCTTTTAAAATAATGTCTTCTGGGTCATATTTTATAATAAAATTTTTACCAAACTTTAAATTTTCCTTAAAAAGAAACTTAATTTTTTCTTTTTGGTTTTTTAAATTATAAAAATTCTGATTTTCTGTTAGTAATTGATCATCAATAAATTCTTCTATATATAGATTTAAAAATTCTACTACTTTAGAAATATCTTCATCTTTAATTTCAAAAAATATAAATTCTGATAAAAGGTTTATTTCTTTGGGTGTAATAATCAAGTCTTCTAAATCTTTTTTTGAAATATCATTGTTAAACACTCTGGTAATGAGCTGATAATTTTTACTATTTTTATTATTTTTTAAAAGTTCAGATTCCCTCTTGTCACCACGACAAGATGAATACATTTCTTTACTAAACTCGATGGACTTAAAATTAATTTTTAAAATATTAAATAATTGAATTATGTTAAAAACACAAATGCCTACTGATTGATTAAATTCCGTATATAAATCTTGAAAACTTATCAAGATTTTTCTTTTTTCTCTATTTTTTTCTAAATTAAACCAATACACTAATCTCCAATAATTAAATAGCTGTTGTTCTGTAAGTCTTGAAAGCATAATTTGTTTAATATATTAAACAATTAGAGATCTCTTCCATTCTCTCACAATGACTGGTACAAAATAATTATTTTGGATGGGAGAATGCTTAATGTTTTTAAATAATTTAAAACATTTTCTAAGCTCATCTTTTGTTAATATCGATAACGGAAGTTTTTTACTTAAATCTAAATCTCCAAGAGACTCTATATCTCTTCTATTTAAACAACAAAATGTTTCTCTATCAAAACATTTATGAATATCTAAGGAAAGAGAAATACAATATTTTTTCTTTTTAGCCCCCTGATTTGATGTAATAACGCAACATAAAATCTGACTTTCATATTCCATTAAAATTGATGGCAATATAACCATTGCATAATGTGGAGCGCATTCATTTGTGTCTGTAAAATAATATGATAAGAAGTATAAAATGTCTCCTATTTTATAACTATCCATAAATTTCTTTCATATCCTTATCAAGTTTAATGGTTTTAAAATTTAAACTAGCTCCCTTAAAGCACTCAACACCCCTTTTTTGTTCTTTGCTTATCATATCAAGCATTGGTTCGGTTTCGTAAGCTTTTTCCTTCAACCTTTTTATAGCTAATCCGCCAAAAGATAATAAAACGCTATTAATAAAAAGCTTCTGATCTTGTCTTAATTTTTTTAATTCGTATTTAACGCCTTCTTTAATATAAAAAGAATGCCTTTTATAAAGATAATCTGGCTTTTTTTCTTCTTTCTTCTGTACAAAATCAGACAAATTATCAAGTGCTTTATAAACATCTACTGATATTGGTCCATTTTTATCTCTAGTAAATAAAACTTCCTCATTAAAAAAACTATCTCCAGTATATCTATAAGATTCTGTTTCTATTAAATAAAGAAGCTTAAATAACTCTATTTGAGATAAATTATCCTTTTTAACCTTATATATTTGGCTTAAAATAAATATTATTGTTTCTTCTAAAAGATTCATTATGTTATAAAATTAAATAATAACCAAAACTAAGTGCTATATTTATTTATATCAATATCTTTTTTAAAGAATAACATAATTTACAATTCTTTACAATATAACACTAATGTCAGAGAGTTCCATATTTACCTCTTCCCAATCCAAAGTTCTGAATGCGTCACGTAACCGACCCAGCAATAAAACAAAAACGTCTTAATCAACGTTTTTGTTTTTAAATTTTAGAACTTCTGAATTCCTAATAAGAATAGTCCTTGATGTTGTACAAGTCATTCCTTTATTTGGTTTTGTTTCAAAT
>JAAZJX010000070.1 GCA_012800155.1 Candidatus Magasanikiibacteriota bacterium | reverse complement strand
TCTGTAATAAATTCATAGAAGCCCATGAAGGCCATGTCTGGGCACATAGTCAAGGCTTAGGTAAAGGTAGTGAATTTGGATTCTGGATACCAAATAAAAGACAAATAAAGAAAAAAGCTGAATAAATTCTTCTCTTCAGCGAGACAGGTTCCGCCTTCGTTAAAGCTACAATAACACACAGTCACAAGAATGACAAATAAATTCTCCCCTTGAGGGGAGATTAAGAGGGGTGTTGGCAATTTGATATTAAATAATACTTCTTCATCTTAAATAGATTCCCGCCGGAGTTTATCCTCGCGTAGGCGGGGACGGGAATGACAATTATGTTTGCCAACACCTTACACCTTCGGCGAGACCGACCAACACCCCTCCGCCTTCGCTAAAGCTATAGCGAAAGCGCAAAACAGGAATCCAGTAAAACAGAATTATAAAAACAAAAAAGAAAAACAAAAAATCACCTTTATATAAAGATGATTTTTTGGAATTGCCCCGTCGTCTTATATTATTAAGATCTGGGGCTTTGTGATACTCACGATGATTTTCGTGGTTTTGAAAGAGCTAATGTAATTAGTCTTCTTCGTCGGAGTGTTTGATAGGAAAAATATCATTTCTTCCTATCAAGAAAGTACATTTGTTATTCAAGCGACAAAGATTTTGTAACACATCAATCTGTTTTAAAATAGCAAAATCTTTGTTTGTTAAATGCATTGCATCGCGATATGCAATATCAGCTTCAGCTCGTTTTCTTTCTGTTTCTAGTCGTTGTTCCTCAACCTTTTGTCGTTTTTGTTCGGTTTCTAATTTTGCTTGTTGAATTCTCGTTTCAATTAACTGGTTTTCTAATTCTCTTGGCAGTATTATACTGTGAATATAGAAGTAAACCAGTTCTATTGGTAGTTCATTTTTTTTCACATAAGAGGTCAATTCGTTCTTAATCTCATCACTAATAATTTTAAGATGATCTCTTATTTCCATTGCATTGAACCTACTTATGGCGTTATGAACTAAAGGGACGATTACTTTGGGTTTAAAATCTTCTTCAAACCAATCATACCCATCTTTTCCAAATTTAGAGATCATTCTAACCGAATCTTTAATTTTTAGATTGACATAAATGTTAGTGTGTAACAAAAGACCATCTTTTGATAAAATGTCCTCTAAGGTAATATAAGAAAAGTACGGACTCATATGCACATGGATTTGTTCCGTTGTTCTCCATGTCACTTTTGTGTCAGTTTTAACTGGTTCTGGTTGAATTCCTCCTTTTCCAAAGAATAGTGGTCTGTCTATCAGAACCACTTCATAACCAACTTGCGGTTTGACAATTGATAGTCCAAAAGCAATTGAGAAACCAACAAAGACTAAAAAAAGAATTAAAACAAACTTTTTCATTTTTTTCCTCCAAGAAAAAAAGTACAAAACTCTTTAAACACCCGTTTAAAGAACAATGTATTTTATCATAATTTCTTTTTTTGTCAATAGAAATTTATTAATTAATTATATTTTTTTATTATTCTTGTGGATAACTAACTTTTGTTTTTTATTTTATTTAATTTTTTTAGCTAAAATTAGCTTAAAATTATTATATTTGACAATCAAACTTGTCCACTATCTAAGTTTGACAAATCTTTAAAAAGAATGTATTATTAACGCGCTTTGTTTTTCCTATTTTTTCGCCTATTTTGGTGAAGAAAAAGGAACTGAATCTCAATGTGTCTGAACTAGAGGGCTCAATTAACATAGAGCCGGGTAAATTTTACCTAGGTACGCCTTATCTCTGATATTCCTTTTATAGGATATAAAGGGTTATGTGCTATAAGACCCCCATGTTATATATTTTTTCTTCAAAAAATTAAAATTAATTTACCACCTCATAATTTGAGGGTGGATTTTTTTGTTTTAGTTATTCAATTTATAATTATTAATCTTTAATAAATTTTAATTGGAGATTGATAATTGTAAATTAATTTTAAAATAATTTTAATTCTATGCCAATATACAAGAGACAAGCAACCAAAGAGAAAGAGCGCAAGTTCTTCACTAAGTTGCGTGATGCTATGCCTTTACCGGATTTATTAGAGGTACAAAAAAATTCTTATGACTGGTTTTTCAAAGAGGGTATTAAAGAATTATTTGATGAGTTATCACCAATTACAGATTTTACTGGTCGTGATTTAGAATTGTATTTTGAGGATTATTATATTGATGAACCAAAGTTTGATGAAGTAACTTGTCGTGAGAAAAATATTACTTATGAAGCTCCATTGCGAGTGAATGCTAAATTACTAAACAAAAGAACTGGTAAATCTGAAAAACAAGAAATTTATTTAGGAGATATTCCTGTGATGACTAAACGCGGTACTTTTGTAGTCAATGGTATTGAGCGTTGTGTGGTTTCTCAATTGATTCGTAGTTCCGGAGCTTTCTTTACAGCTGAAAATATTCGTGGTCGTCGTTTTTATGGTGCTAAAATTATTCCTAATCGAGGAGCTTGGATAGAAATTGAAACAGATCAAAATAATGTTTTGTGGATTAAAGTTGATCGTAAGAGAAAAGTAGCTGCTACTTCATTATTACGGGCTTTTGGTTTTAGTACTGATGAAGAAATTAAAGAATTGTTCAAAGAAGTAAATATTCATCCAAATATTGATTATATTGAAAATACTATTAAGAAAGATATTGCTACCAATCAAGATGAAGGTTTGATTGAAGTTTATCGCCGTATTCGACCAGGTGATTTGGCAACAGCTGATAATGCCAAGAGTTTAATTCATTCTATGTTTTTTAATTTTGATCGTTATGATTTAGGACATGTTGGTGTTTATAAATTTAATATTAAATTTGATCTTGGTTTAAATCGAGAAGATTATGAAGTAAAAGAAAATCGTGTATTAGCTCCAGAAAAATTATTATTAGTTTTAAAAGAGGTTGTTCGTTTAAATGTTGCTCAAGAAGAACCAGATGATATTGATCATTTAGGCAATCGTCGTATTCGTGCTGTTGGAGAATTGGTACAAAATCGTTTTCGTATTGGTTTGGCTCGTATGGAGAGAATTATTAAAGATCGTATGAGTACTCATGAGTTAGATAGTATTACTCCAAATAAATTGATCAATGCTCGTCCAGTGATTGGAGCTGTTCATGAATTTTTTATGAGTTCTCAACTTTCTCAATTCATGGATCAAGTAAATCCTTTGGCTGAATTGGAACATAAGCGTCGTATTAGTGCTCTTGGACCGGGTGGTTTGTCTCGTGATCGTGCTGGGTTTGAAGTTCGTGATGTTCATACTACTCATTATGGTCGTATTTGTCCGATTGCCACTCCAGAAGGTCCAAACATTGGATTAGTTGGACATATGGCTAGTTTTGCCAAAGTAAATTCTTTTGGATTTTTGGAAACTCCTTATCGCAGAGTAATACATGAAGTTCCTAATGAAGCTCGTTTTACTGAAGGTGAAATTGCTCGTGAAGGAATTAAAGGTATTGTCAAAGAAGGTGAAAAAATTACCAAAGAAATTGCTAAAAAATTAGCAAGTAAAAAAGGTTTAGAAAAAGTTTCTATAAAATCTAGAGTGACTAATGAAATAGTTTATCTTAATTCTTTTCAAGAAGAGAGATCAGTTACAGTTAGTGCTACTACCAAAGTAGATGAAAATGGATTTATTATAGAAGAAAGAGTGCCAGCTCGTATAAAAGGTGAACCAGGAATTGTAGAAAGTGGCAGAATAGATTATATGGATGTAGCTTCTAATCAAATTTTAAGTATTGCTACTTCACTTATTCCTTTTTTAGAGCATGATGATGCTACTCGCGCGCTTATGGGTTCAAACATGCAAAGACAATCAGTTCCTTGTATTAAACCAGATGCTCCTTTGGTAGGAACAGGTATTGAAAAAGTAGTTGCAGAAAATAGTGGTTATGTATTTTTGGCTGAAGAAGATGGTGAAGTTTCTTATGTTGATGGAAATAAAATTGAAGTAAAAAATAAAAAAGGTGAAGTTACTACTTATCGTTTAAATAAATTTATCCGTTCCAATGCTTCTAGTTGTATCAATCAAAGACCATTGGTTACTTTGGGTGAAAAAATTAAAAAAGGTCAAGCTTTGACTGATGGACCTTCTATTGATCAAGGTGAATTAGCTCTTGGTCAAAATGTTTTAGTAGCTTATATGGTTTGGGATGGTTTTAATTATGAAGATGCAGTAATTATTTCAGAACGCTTAGTACAAAAAGATCATTATACTTCTGTGCATATTGAAGATTATGTGACTGATGTGCGTGATACCAAACTTGGACCAGAAGTTGTAACTTCTGATATTCCTAATGTTAGTGAAGAAAAATTAAAAAATCTTGATTCTGAAGGTATAGTTCGTATTGGTGCAGAAGTGGTATCAGGCGATATTTTAGTAGGTAAAATTACTCCCAAAGGTGAAACAGAACTTTCTCCAGAAGAGAGATTGCTTCGAGCTATTTTTGGTGAAAAAGCTCGAGATGTTCGTGATTCTTCACTTTATCTAGAACATGGAGAACATGGAAAAGTAATTGATGTTAAAGTTTTTTCAGCCGCTGAAGGTGATCGTTTACAACCAGGTGTTACTAAACAAGTTCAAGTGACAGTGGCTGATATGCGAAAAATTCAAGTTGGTGACAAGATGGCTGGACGCCATGGTAATAAAGGTGTTATTTCCAAAGTTGTTCCAGTTGAAGATATGCCTTTTCTTGAAGATGGTACACCAGTTGATATTATTCTTTCTCCATTGGGAGTTGTTTCTCGTATGAACTTAGGTCAACTTTTGGAAACTCATTTGGGTTTAGCTGCTAATGCTTTGGGTTATCGTTCAGCTACTCCAACTTTGAATGGTGTTACTGAGGAACAAATTGTGGAAGAATTGAAAAAAGCTGGTTTTCCAGCTGATGGTCAATTACAACTTTATGATGGTCGTACTGGCGAACCTTTTGACCACACAACTACTGTTGGTTACAACTATATGTTGAAATTGAATCATATGGTGGAAGATAAATTACATCAACGCTCTATTGGTCCATACAGTTTGATCACTCAACAACCTCTCGGTGGAAAAGCACAATTTGGTGGACAAAGATTTGGAGAAATGGAAGTTTGGGCTCTTGAAGCTTATGGAGCAGCACATACTTTACAAGAAATGTTGACTATTAAATCAGACGATGTTCCAGGTAGATCAAAAGCTTATGAAGCAATTATTAAAGGAGAAAAAATTACTAGAGTTAACTTACCAGAATCTTTTAATGTTTTGGTAAGAGAATTAAAAGGTCTAGCTCTAGATGTAGAATTATTAAAAAAAGAAGATGATGGAGAATATTCTGCTTTAGCAGAAAATTTTATGGATGAATCAGAAGGAAATGATAAACATGAAAAAAATAATGATAAAGATAATACTTCAGAAGAAAAAAGCGAATAACTTATTAATCACTTCAATCAATTGATAATTAAAATATATGACACAAGAAAATAATCAATTAAGTAATTTTTCTGCTCTACGTTTGCGCCTTGCTTCTCCAGAAGTTATTCGTGAATGGTCTTATGGTGAAGTAGTAAAACCAGAAACAATCAATTATCGTACACAAAAACCAGAAAAAGGTGGTTTATTTGCAGAAGAAATTTTTGGACCAACTAAGGATTGGGAATGTTATTGTGGAAAATACAAAAAAGTTCGCTATAAAGGAATTATTTGTGATAAATGTGGAGTAGAGGTTACTCGAGCTATGGTTCGTCGTCAAAGAATGGGACATATTGAACTTGCAACTCCAGTTTCACATATTTGGTTTTTGCGTTCAATTCCATCCAAAATTGGTTTAGTTTTAGATTTATCTATTCAAGCTTTAGAAAAAGTAATTTATTTTGCTTCTTTTATTATTAGTAAAGTAGATGAAGAACAAAAGAAACAAACTCATGATTTAATAAAACAAGAATATAAATCTAAGAAAAAACAAATTGAAAATGAATTTGAAAGACAGGTAAAAGATGCTAATGATAAAAAACAAGGAGCTGAAGTTTTGACAGAATTATCCAAAGAACGAGATCGTAAAATTGCTTCTTTAGAAGAAGATTTTGAACAAGCTGAAGCTGATTTGAAGGATATTCAAATGTTGAAAATTATTTCAGAAAATCATTATCAAGAATTAGCTTTACGTTTTGGACATTTATTTGAAGCAGAAATTGGGGCTAGTGGTATTCGTAAACTTTTAGAAAAATTAAATTTAGGAGAAACGATTAAGAATTTAGAAAGTCAAATTGAAAAAACTAAAGGAGCTAAACGAGATCGTTTAGTTAGACGAGTGAAACTTTTAAAAAGTTTACATCAAAATGGCATTCGTCCAGAATGGATGATTCTTACTACTATTCCAGTTATTCCACCAGATCTTCGTCCTATGGTAGCTCTTGATGGTGGTCGATTTGCCACTTCTGATTTAAATGATTTATATCGTCGAGTAATCAATCGTAATAATCGTTTGCGTCGTTTATTAGATTTGAATGCTCCAGAAGTTATTTGTCGTAATGAAAAAAGAATGTTACAAGAAGCAGTAGATGCTTTGATAGATAATAATGCTCGAGCTTCAAAAACTGTAACAGCTTCTACTGGTCAAAAACGTCAATTGCGTTCTTTAGCAGATATTCTTAAAGGTAAACAAGGTCGTTTTCGTCAAAATTTATTAGGAAAGCGCGTAGATTATTCTGGTCGTTCGGTTATTGTAGTAGGACCAAAATTGAATATGGATGAATGTGGTATTCCAAAAAGAATGGCTTTGGAACTTTTCAAACCATTTGTAATGGCTGAAATTATTAAACGAGAATTAGCTCATAATGTTCGTAGCGCTTCTCGTTTTATTGAAAGTAATGCTCCAGAAGTTTGGGATATTTTAGAAGAATTGATAGGTACTAGAAGAGTATTACTTAATCGTGCTCCAACCTTACATCGTTTAGGTATTCAAGCTTTTCGTCCTCATTTAGTAGAAGGAAAAGCAATTCGTCTTCATCCTTTGGTTTGTCCAGCTTTTAATGCTGACTTTGATGGTGATCAAATGGCTGTGCATTTACCTCTTACTGAAGAGGCTCGTTGGGAAGCAGAAAATCTTATGGCAGCAGAAAAAAATATTTTGAAGCCAGCCACTGGTTCTCCAGTCACAACTCCACAACAAGATATTGCACTTGGTTGTTATTATTTAACTAAATATGCTGAGACTGATAATACTGAAGTTAAGAAGTTTTTTTCTAATGTTAATGAAGCTAAGTTTGCTTATCAAGTTAGAAGAATTTCTTTAAAAGAAAGAATTAAAGTTAGATTAGGAGCTGAAGAAATGGCTAAATTTCCTGAAGGTACAAATCAAATTATAGAAACTTCTATTGGTCGTATTTTCTTCAATCAAATATTACCAGAAAAACTTCCTTTTTATAATGAAACTATTACCAAAAAACATTTAGGTAAAATCATTCAATTTCTTTTGGAATTTTATGGTCAAGAAGAAACTGCTAGAATTTTAGATAAGATCAAAAATCTTGGTTTCAAATATGTTACAAAATCTGGTTATTCTTTAGGAATGGCTAATTTTGGTAATATCAAAGAAAAAGAAGGATTACTCAAAGAAGGTGATGAATTAGTTATGCAAGTACAAGAACAATATGAAGAAGGTCTTTTAACTGATAGTGAGCGTCATGCCAAAGTTTTGGAAATTTGGACAAATATCAAAGATAAAGTTGTTTCTTATAATAAACAAGCTCTTGATCATGACGGTTCAGTTTTTGCCATGATTGATTCTGGCGCTCGTGGTTCTTGGGGACAGTTAGGTCAGGTTATTGGTATGAAAGGTTTGGTTGCTTCACCATCTGGAGAAATTATGGAATTGCCAGTAAAAGGAAACTTTAAAGAAGGTTTTGATGTGCTAGAATTTTTTATTTCATCTCATGGTACTCGTAAAGGTTTGTCAGATACTGCTTTGCGTACTGCTAGCGCTGGTTATTTAACTCGTCGTTTAGTTGATGTAGCTCAAGATGTTGTGGTTAATGAAGAAGATTGTGGAGATACTGAAGGTGAAATTTTTACTAAAGCTCAATCTGAAGAAATGGGTGAAACTTTAGCAGATAGAGTAGTAGGTAGATATGTAATTTCTGATGTAAAAAAAGGAAATAAAATTATTGTTAAAGCTGGTGAAATTATTAATGAAGCTTTGGCTCGTGAAATTGCGGAAGCAGATTTAGAACAAATTCATGTTCGTTCAGTTTTAAAATGTCATTTATCAAAAGGTGTTTGTCAAAAATGTTATGGTTTTGATCTTGGTAATAATCAAGTGGTAAAAATTGGAACAGCCGTTGGAATAGTAGCTGCTCAATCTATTGGTGAACCTGGTACTCAGTTGACAATGAGAACTTTCCATCTTGGAGGAGTTGCTGGTGGAGATATTACACAAGGTTTGCCTCGAGTAGAAGAATTAGTAGAAGCGCGAAATCCTAAGCGTCAAGCTGTTTTGTCTGAAGTTGGAGGTACGATTGAAATTGAAGATGCTGCTGGTAAAGTAATTACTGGTCCAACTGGTAGAAAAATTTTTGAAGGTCGTCGTGGACAAAAGATTATTAAAGTTCATTTTGAAGGCACAGATGAAATTGAAATTAAATTAAAAGCTGAAGATGAAATTAAAGTTAAAGATGGTGATAAAGTAAAAAATGGGGACACTCTTTTAGTGCGTGGTTCTTCAGGTGAAGAAATTACTGCTAAATATTCTGGTGTTATTAAAATTTCTGGCAAGACTTTAATTTTAACTTATGAAGGTAAACATAATAAAGAATATATTGTGCCAATTGGTTATAAGATTTGGGTAAATGATGGTGATGTGGTAGAAAAAGGCGATCAATTAACCGAAGGAGCAGTGAATTTACAAGAATTATTTGAATTGAAAGGCAGAGCTGCTGTACAAAGATATTTATTAACAGAAATTAAAAGTATTTATGGTTCACAAGGTCAAAGATTGAATGATAAACATGTAGAAATTATTATTAGACAAATGTTTAGTCGTTCATATATTGAAGATCCGGGTGATACAGATTTACTTCCTGGTAAAGTAGTTGAAAAATCTCAACTAGTAAAAGCTAATGAACAAGCAAAGAAAGATGGTAAAAAAGAAGCTATTGGTAGAGAATTATTTTTGGGTGTTTCCAAAGTTTCTCTTTCTACTCAAAGTTTCTTATCAGCGGCTTCTTTCCAAGAGACTGCTCGGGTGTTAATTAACGCTGCTATTACTGGTAAAATAGATTATCTTGATGGTCTCAAAGAAAATGTTATTATTGGGCGTTTAGTTCCTGCTGGTACTGGTATAAAAGAAGAATAATAAAGTTTTAAAGCTAGATAATTTAAAAGAAAACACTCTCAAATTTGAGAGTGTTTTTATTTTCAAAATAAATAAAATAAAGAGGAAAAGAATTTAACAAATTTAAAATGATTCATTATGGTTAAATAAATTTCTAATTTTTGTTTAATTATATTTAATTTGTCTTTTCTTTAAAAATTAAGTAAAATATAAGCATTGTTTATATTTTTAATATAATTATTATTAATTTATTTAAATCAGTATATGAAAAAACAAGTAATTGTTTCTGGTATTCAGCCAACGGGTAATATTCATATTGGTAATTATTTAGGGACAATAAAAAATTGGGTAGAATTACAAAATTCTGGTAAATATGAGATGTATATTTTTATTGCTGATTTACATTCTTTGACTGGTAACATGAGTCCAGAAGATCGTCGGGCGCAAATTCTTCGTACTTCTGCTGAGTTAATTGCTGTAGGAATTGATCCAAATAAAACTACTTTTTTTATTCAGTCTCATGTTCAAGAGCATACAGAATTATCTTGGGTTTTTAATTGTGTAACACCAATTTCAGAACTTTATCGTATGACTCAATTCAAAGATAAGTCAGATAGACAAGAAAAAAATATTAACTCTGGTTTATTAACTTACCCAATTCTTCAAGCAGCTGATATTTTACTTTATCATGGAGATATTGTGCCAGTTGGACAAGATCAAATTCAACATGTAGAGTTGACTCGGGATACAGCTCGTTGGTTTAATAATCGTTTTGGAAAATATTTTCCAGAAACTAAACATTTATTAACTAAAATTTCAAAAGTAATGAGTTTACTTGATCCAAATAAAAAAATGAGCAAGAGTTTAGGATCTGGTCATGTAATAGAGCTTAATGATGAACCAGAAGTAGTGATGAAAAAATTAAGTAAAGCAGTAACAGCAACTTTTGTTGGTGAAGGCGCTCCGGGAGTTCAAAATTTATTATTATTATTAAATGAATTTGGAGATCAAAATATTTATCAAGATTTTTTAACTGCTGAAATAGATGGTACCATCCGTTATGGAGAATTGAAAAAAGCAGTAGCTGAAGCTATTGTTAATTATTTTGCGGATTTTCGTCAAAAGCGGGCGGAATTATTAAGTGATGAAAATAAATTAAATGAAATTTTACAAAAAGGCGCTGATAAAGCTCGACCTGTTGCTCAAAAAACAATGGAAGAAGTGAGAAAAATGGTGGGGATAAGATAATTTTAGGAGTTATAAAATTTTTGAGTATTTCATTTTTATCAGTTATTCTTTTTAAATATAAAAAATAATAAATTCGTTAATAAATAATAGATATTTATGATGAATTTAAATAAAATTTTGAAAATAAGATAGTTTTATTATATAATTTATTATATTATTTATTAATAATTATTTTTATGGGTAAATATATTATTGGCTTAATCGCAATTGTGGTCGGAACTTTTTTAATTATTAAGACAGAATGGTTTATTGAAAATTTTGGTACTAATGCTTGGGCTGAAGAACATCTTGGTACTTCTGGCGGTACGAGGTTGATGTATAAGTTGGTTGGTTTGGCAATTATTATTATAGCTATGATGGGAATGACTGGTTTATTAGGTGGTTTTATTATGGCTACTTTTGGTAAACTTTTTGGAAACTTTTAATTAAAAATTTTTAATATGTATAGTTCAGGAGATCAAATGATCAATGTGCCATTATTGTTTGAAAAAGGACAATTGCAAAAAGGCATGCATATTGCTGATTTAGGTTGTGGTCGTTTGGGTCATATAGTTTTTCCGGGTGCTAAAAAAGTTGGTGATACTGGTATTGTTTATGCTGCTGATATTTTGAAAGAAGCATTAGAAAATATTCGTAAACGAGCTGCGGTAAATAATTTTTTAAATATTCACACTGTTTGGTCTAATTTAGAAATTGTTGGAGCAACTGCTATTCCTGCTAATTCTCTTGATGTAGCTTTTATTATTAATGTATTAGTTCATTCTGACAATCGTCATGGTATTTTAGAAGAAGCTCATCGTTTATTAAAAGATAAAGCGCGTTTGATATTAGTTGATTGGTCAAGAAAAAATTTAAGTTTTGGTCCACCTTCTGAAAGATATGTTGATTTTGAAGATATTAAGCGTTGGTCCAGATTGCATGGTTTTGTGGTACAAGAAGAATTTGATATGGGGTATTATCATCATGGTTTAGTATTGTTTAAACAAGATTAAATTTTTAAAATGTGAGTGTAATAAATAAAAGAAAAATAGGTAATTGGGGAGAGAGCCAAGCGTGCTCTTTTTTAATTCGTCAGGGTTATAAGATTATTGCTAGAAATTATTGGACTAGAGAAGGTGAGATAGATATTATTGCTCAAATTGATAATAAAATTTCTTTTATTGAAGTAAAAACTAGAACTTGTGGTGAAGATAGCGCTGAAAGATCTTTTGATAAAAATAAAAAAGTTAAAATGTTTAAAGCAATTGAACAGTATTGCCAAGCAAAGAAATTACAGATTGAAGAAATAGCAATGTATATTGAACAAATTTCTGTGTATATAGATAAAAGAAATAAAGTAGTTAAATTTAAGAAATACTTGACAAGTTTAGATTAATTTGTTAAACTATATTTAGTAAAGTAGCATTATTATCAATGCTACTTTTTTTAAACTTTGATTAAAATTTAAAAATAATTTAGATAAAAAAGTTTTATTTTAAATTTAGATCAATTAATTTAATTAATTATTAATTAGTTTAAACAAAATAATATGTCAGAAATTACAAAAGCAATTGAAGTCATTTGCGCTGAAAAAGGTTTAAGTTATGAGTCAGTTTTGGAGTCTATCCAAGCTGCTTTGGCTGCTGCCTATCGCAAAGATTTTGGCAATCGTCAACAAAATATTCGAGTAGAATTTGATCCTGAATTAGGTGATATCAAAGCTTGGGATGTCAAAGAAATTGTAGAAGATATTCCAGAGGAAAAATTAGAACAAGATCAATTAGAAATGAATGCTCGTCGTGAAAAAGCTTTTGCTGAAGGTCGTGAATTGGAAGAAGAAGAATTAGCAGATTTAGTTCGTTTCAATCCCAAAACTCAAATGATGAAAACTCCTGCAAAAGAATTTAAAAAGAATGTTAAGATTGGGGATATTTTAGAAATTTCTTTGGAAGTACCAGGAGAATTTGGTCGGATGGCTGCTCAGACTGCCAAACAAGTTATTATTCAGCGTTTACGAGAAGCTGAGAGAGGAAATGTTTATGAAGAATTGAAAGAACAGGAAGGTGAAATTATTAGTGGTACAGTACAGCGTCGTGATCGCAATGGTGTAGTGATTGTGGATTTAGGAAAAGTGACTGGAATTGTGCCTCAAAATGAACAAATTTATAAAGAAAATTATCGTCCTGGAGCTAGAATGAGATTTTGTATTTTATCAGTAAATATGGGAACACGCGGTTTAGAAATTATTTTATCTAGATCAACTCCAAAAATGGTAGAAGCAATTTTTATTCAAGAAATTCCTGAAATAAATGCTGGAACAGTAGAAATAAAAGGAATTGCTCGTGATGCTGGCAATCGTTCAAAAGTAGCAGTATTTACTAGTGATGAAAATATTGATCCGATTGGTTCTTGTATTGGTCAACGCGGTAGTCGTATTAATACTATTATTGATGAATTAGGTGGAGAAAAAATTGATGTTATTCAATTTAGTACTGATACTCAAAATTATATAAAACAAGCTTTATCACCTGCTAAAATTGACAGTGTAGAATTAAATGAAGAAGAACAAGAAGCAGTTGTTAGTGTTGCGGAAGATCAGTTTTCTTTGGCAATTGGTAGAGGAGGACAAAATGTTCGTTTAGCAGCTGAATTAACTGGTTGGAAAATTAAAGTAGTGCAACAAGGTGATGAAGAAAAAGTTGTTAGTTCAGATGAAGAAATGGAAGATGTTGAAGCTAAGTTGAGTGATAAAAAAATTAGTGAAATGATAGAAGCAGTTGTAGTAAAAGATGAGGCAGAAGAAAAATAAATATTGATTATCTAAAAAACTCTATATTAAAAATATAGGGTTTTTTATTTTTTACTAATAAAATTTTTAGTGTTAATTAATAATTTTAATTTAAAAAATATTTTAAAGCACATAAATTAAACAAATTAAATAAAAGGAAGCGAATTAGTTATTTTTAGTTAAATTTAGGTTTTATTTATTTTGGAAATAAAAAATACTTTTAAAATTTAGCTCTTGATAATCTTAAAAATAAATGCTATAATCCAGAGCGTTAATTAAAAGATAAATAATATTTATGTTAGGACAATTTTTTAATGTTGTACTTTATCGACCATTGTTTAATGGTTTTGTAGCTTTATATAATATTATTCCAGATGTGGGAATAGTAATTTTGATAATTACTATTATTATAAAATTAGTATTATATCCTTTGACACAATCTTCTATTAAATCACAAAAAGCTTTAAATGATCTTCAACCAAAAATGGAAGAAATAAAAAGGAAATATAAAGATAATCAACAACAATTAGCGGCTGAAACAATGAAATTATATAAAGAAAATAAAGTTAATCCTTTTGCTTCTTGTTTACCACTTTTGATTCAAATGCCAATTTTGATTGCTTTATATTATGTTTTGCGTTCTGGTTTGGCTTCAAATAATTTTGATTTACTTTATTCTTTTGTAAAAAATCCAGAACATATAAATACTTTATCTTTAGGATTTATTGATTTAAGTAAGAGAAGTGTTATTTTTGCATTTTTGGCTGGAGGATCTCAGTTTTTACAAACCAAAATGATGATGAGAAAGAAAGCTCCAGCAGTTGCTGGTGCTGGTGCCAAAGATGAAAATATGATGGCAATGATGAATAAACAAATGCTTTATTTTATGCCAATTTTGACAGTTTTTATTGGTTTTCAATTACCCGGTGGTTTGACTCTTTATTGGTTTTTATCTACTTTGTTTACTACTTTACAACAGTTAATAATTTTTAAAAAGAAAAATAATACTTTAGCTGGAAATATTATTGAGGGAAAAGTAGAATAAATAATAAAATAAAAGATCTTTTTTATTTAAGATTTTGAAAAATAAATAAAGAATAAAATAAAAATTATAAAATACAAGAATAAAATTTTCTTGTATTTTTTGTACATATTTTGTTTAGTATAATTAGTTTATTAGTTTATTGTCGGGTTTAAGTTTATTAGGTATAATATTATTATAAAATATTTTTTATGAAAATTAATTTGAAAAATTTAAAAGTTCAGACAAAATCAGGTGTAAATTTAGGAAAAGTTTATGATATTGTTTTAGATACAAAAGAACAAATAATTTGGCAGTATGAAATAAGAAATTTATTAGGAAAAAGATATTTAATTAGTCCTTTACAAATAATTTCAATAAATAATCAAAAAATGATTGTAGAAGATAATATTATTAAAACTAGAATTGAAAATATAGTAGAAAATAAAATTAATAGAGAACCAGAAGGTATAGTAATGGATCAAGTGGGATAAGATAATTTTTAATTTTAAAATAAAATACTTCCAAGGGAAGTATTTTTTAGACTTTTATTTTTTTTATAATTAAGGTAAACTATTTAAGTAATATGCAGAAAAATTTTAAAAAATATATTTTACAAACTTTAGCTTATTTTGATATTTTTGATCATCCTTTGACTCAGGAAGAACTTTTTAGATATTTATATGTTGCAGAGGTTAATTTACAGTTAAATTATACTGATTTTTTATTAGCATTAAATAAATTAGTTGAGACTACTGATTTGTTGGAACAAAATCAAGGATTTTATTTTTTATCAGGACGAAAAAATATTATTCAAACAAGACAATCCAGAGTTAAATTAGTAGAAGAGAAAATGAAAATAGCTGTTCGAGGTATAAAGAAAATTTCTCAAGTGCCTTTTGTAAAAGCAGTATTTGTTTGTAATACTTTGGGTTATGGAATAGTAGAAGAAGATAGTGATATTGATGTTTTTATTGTAATTAAAAAAGGTAGATTATTTATAACAAGAGCTTTGGTTACTTTATATCTTAGTTTTTTGAGAATGCGACGCACAAAAAAGAAAATTAAAAATAAAATTTGTTTAAGTTTTTATATAGCAGATGATAGTTTAAATTTAGAAAAAACAGCTATTAAAAATGATATTTATTTAATTTATTGGTTAAGTACTTTGGTGCCAGTTTATGATCCCCAAAATTTTTATCAAATTATTATTAAAAATAATCAATGGTTAAATAAATATTTATTAAATGAGTTAAATAATTATGTACCTAATAATCTTTGGAAAGTAGCAGAAAGTAAAAAAGTAATAAAAAATTTTTTTGAAAAAGTTTGGTCAGGTGGTTATGGAGAGATTATAGAAAAACAAGCAAAAGAAATGCAATTAGCTAAAATGAAAATGAATTTACATAGTCTTCAAAATGAAGCTGATACTAGAGTAGTAATTTCTGATGAGATGTTAAAATTTCATGAAAATGATCGACGAGAAGAATATAGAGATAAGTGGTTAGAAAAATGCAATAAAATTTTTAATTCAATCAATTTTTAATTTAGTTAATGAAATTTTCAATTTTCAATTTTCAATTTCCAATAAATTTCCAATTTTCAATAACTACGATTTTGAATTTTTTAGTTAAGTTATTTTTATTTATTCTTCCTTGGCAAACAATTTGGATTTATCAAGAATCTTTTTTTGGAGATTATAAAAATCAATTTGGAACTTTGGGATTTTATGTTAGTGAAATTTTACTTTGGCTAATTGTTTTATTATTTATTATTTTATATTGGAAACAGCGTAAATTTTCAATTTCCAATAAATTTTCAATTTCTCGAGATAGAATTTTTGTTTTTTCAGTTTTTTTATTTATTATTTATTGTTTAGCTTCTGCTTTTTGGGCATTTGATTTTTCTATTGCTTGGCAACAGGCTCTTAGAATTATGGAAATGTTTTTATTGTTTTTTATTTTAAGTTTTGGTTTATTATCTAAAAAAGAAATTGCTCGTTGGATTATTTTAGGTTCAGTAATACCAATTTTTTTAGGATTATTTCAATTTATTTTTCAGTTTACTTTTTCTAATAAATATCTTGGTTTGACTATTCAACCAATTTGGGAAGCAGGTAGTTCCGTAGTAGTGGGAGAATTTGGAAGATTATTAAGAGCTTATGGAAGTTTTGCTCATCCTAATATTTTTGCTGGTTATTTAGTAATAGTTTTTTTAGTTAGTATTTTATTTTTTGGTAAAAAAGAAAAATCTACTTTGATAAGTTATTTTTTTATTGGCTTATTAATGTTAACTTTATTTTTTACTTTTAGTCGAGCAGCACTTTTAACTATCTTTTTTTTAATTTTAGGATTTTTAATATATTCTTTTATAAATAAAAATAAAATAATTAATCAGATTGCTATTTTTAGTTTAGTTTTATTTTTTGTATTATTATTTTCTTTAGGATCAGTTTTTCAGTCTAGGATTTTAGTAGAATCAGTTAATGAAATTCAATCAATTCAAGAAAGAGTAGGAAGTGTTAGTCAGGCTTTAAATATTTGGTCAGAAAATTTTTGGTTTGGTGTAGGTGCTGGTAATTATATTTTTGCTCTTCATAATTTAAATCCTAATTTTGCTGGTTGGCTTTATCAGCCAGTACATAATGTTTGTTTATTAATGTTGGCAGAGTTGGGTTTGGTAGGTATTTTGTTATTTATTTTTTTAATAATAACTTTTTTTGTTTTTTTAAGTTCTAGATTATCAAAAAAAGATTTTTTTTGGCTTATTTATGCGATATTTTGTTTGATTATTCTATTATTTCTAGATCATTATTTGTGGTCTTTTTATATAGGTTTATTATTAAATTCTTTATTTTTTTCTCTTATTTTAGTAAAAAAATAATTATTTTAGCTAAATTGGCTATTTGCCCACAATTAATCCACTCTTTATACACAATTTGGCTTATTTAAGCCATTTTTATTTAATATTTATCTTTGACAAAATTATTTTTTTATGTTACAATTAAATTGTAATATGTAAAAAGTCCAGAGTTGGACTCGGCGCGTAGTACTCGTCAGCGATTCCGTGTTACTGACAGGCATCACGAAATCATATCTGAGCGGTGTTATGGGCTGTATCCAACTTTGGGCTTTTTTTGTTTTAATTTTTTAGTTGTCAGGTAAATAATTTTCAGGTAAAATAATATTTATGGAAATGAATGAATTAGTAAAATCTTTAGAAGAATTAAAACAAAAACTTGTTGATTTACAAGTAATGTTGCGTTTAGAAGAAAAAAATAAAGAAATTATTGTTTTACATGAAGAAATGAATCAATCCAATTTTTGGCAAGATCAAGAAAAAGCTAGTAAAAAAAGTAAAAGATTAAATTTTTTAGAACAAGAACAAAATGATTGGAAAGAGTTATATAAAAAATCCAAAGATCTTTTAGAAATAGCTAAAATGGATGAATTGGATCAAGAAGTAAATTTGCGTGAAGATTTAGAAAAACAATATCAAATAATTAATCAGGCTGTAAATAAATTAGAGTTTAATACTCTTTTGGGAGAAAAAAATGATAAAAATAATGTTATTATGTCTATTCATGCTGGGAGCGGTGGAACTGAAGCTCAAGATTGGGTAGAAATGTTATTGAGAATGTATTTGCGTTATTTTGAAAATAAAAATTGGCAGGTAGTTATTTTAGAAGAAGTGCGTGGTCAAGAAGCAGGTTATAAATCAGTTCTTTTAAAAGTTGAAGGAGATTTTGCTTATGGTTATTTAAAATCTGAACATGGAACTCATCGTTTAGTTCGTATTTCTCCATTTGATGCAGAAAAAATGCGTCACACTTCTTTTGCTTTGGTAGAAGTGATTCCAGAATTAGAAGAATCAGAAACTTTAGAGATTGATCCTAAAGATTTAAGAATAGATACTTTTATGTCTGGTGGACATGGTGGTCAAAGTGTAAATACTACTTATTCAGCAGTTAGAATAGTGCATTTACCAACTAATATTTCTGTTTCTTGTCAAAATGAAAGATCTCAACAACAAAATAAAGAAAATGCTTTGAAAATATTGAAATCAAAATTACAAAAAATTAAAGATGATGAAGAAGAATTAGAAAAACAAAAATTAAGAGGTGAATATAAATCTCCAGAATGGGGTAATCAAATAAGATCTTATGTTTTACACCCTTATCATTTAGTAAAAGATTTACGAACAGAATATGAAACAACAGATGATGTTGGTGTTTTAAATGGAGACTTAGATCAATTTGTAGAAGCTTATTTGCGTTGGATTAAAAAGATTTAAGATTTATGATTTATGATTTATGATTATAAAAAAGCAAGAAAATTTAAATATTCAAGAAATAATTAATTTTTTAGAAGAAGGTAAAACTTTGGTTTATCCTACAGAAACTGTTTATGGTTTAGGTTGTGATGCTACTAATCAAGAAGCTGTTGATAAAATTTTTACAATTAAAAAAAGACAACAAGAAAAATCAGTTTTGATGATTGTGGCTGACTTAGCAATGATGTTAAAATATATTGAATGGACACCAAAATTACAAGAATTATCAGATAAATATTGGCCTGGTCCTTTGACAATTGTGGCACCAATAAAATTTAGAAATAATTTAGCTCAAGGAGTAATAGCTAAAGATAATACAGTTGCTTTTCGAGTGACTGATCATCCTTTAGCTCATGAATTGTCTAAACAATTAGGCAAGCCCATAGTTTCTACTTCTGCTAATATTACTCAAATGTCTAATCCTTATGAAATTGAAGATATTTTAAAAATATATCAAAATGAAAAAGAACAACCAGATTTAATTATTGATGGAGGTATTTTACCTCATCAATCGCCTTCAACAATTATTAAATTAGTTGGTGAAAAAGTGATTATTTTGCGTCAAGGTGAATTAGTTATAAAATAATTTTTTAAAAATGATTAAAAAAAATTTAAAAATTCATAATAAACATCCTTATCTTTATACTATTATTATATTAGGTTTTTTCTGGTTTTCTATTTTAGTTATTTGGTTTTCTTGGCAAGAGACTGTAAGAGCTTGGGAAAATGTGAGTTTATCTGAAGTAGATAAAAAAATGGTAGTCTCACTTTATCAGCGCACTGGTTATAATATGACTATGGGAATAATTAAAAAAGAAAAACCTCAAAAAAGAGAAGTAAAAGGTTTGTATTTAACAGCTTATTCAGCAGGTAGTCCTAAAAAAGTAGAACAAATTATTGATTTAATAAATAAAACAGAATTAAATGCAGTAGTAATTGATATTAAAGATTATTCAGGATTAGTACTTTATGATAGTAATTTACTTTGGGTAAATGAATTAAAAACAGAAGATAATAGACTTGGTGATGTTAAAGCTTTGATAAAAAAATTTCATGATAATGATATTTATGTGATTGCTAGACAAACTGTTTTTCAAGATCCTATTTTAGCTAGGAAAAAACCAGAATGGGCAATTCATTCTAAGTCTGGAGGTTTGTGGTATGATCATAAAGGTTTGGCATGGGTAGATCCTACGAGAATGGAAATATGGAATTATAATGTAGCTATTGCTCGAGAAGCTATTCGTTTGGGTTTTGATGAAATTAATTTTGATTATGTAAGATTTCCTTCTGATGGGGATATGAGTAAGGTTATTTATACAAATGGTGAAAAAGAAAAACATGAAATTATGCATGATTTTTTTAATTATCTTAATATTAAACTTAGTCAAGAACCAGCTTGGCTTTCTTTAGATTTTTTTGGTTTTGTAATGGAACGCCATGATGGAATGTCAATTGGTCAACGCTTAGAAGATGCTGTTGATGAAACAGATTATATTTGTCCAATGATGTATCCTTCGCATTATCCAGTGGGACATTTAGGTTTAGACAATCCAGCTGCTAATCCTAGACTAGTTATTCAAAATGGCATGAAAAAAGGTTTAACATATTTTGTAGACAAGCGTGCCAAAGTTAGACCTTGGATTCAAGCGTTTGATATGGGAGCAGTTTATTCTGATGGTACTTTAATTAGAGCTCAAATTGAGGAAATAGAAAAAGTTTCAGATGGGGGTTGGCTTTTGTGGAATGCTAGTAATAAATATACTTCAGCTGGATTGAAAAAAGAATAATTTTTTATACTTCCTTATAAAGGAAAAGAAAAAGAATTATTTATTTTTTTAAAAAAAGATTGAAAGTAATTTAAATAAAATTTTCTTTTTTCTTTTTTAAAAAAAGAGCAATCAATATAAAAAAGAAAATCAAAATTGTTATTATGTATAATGATTTATTCAAACCAACTCATTTACAAAAACTTTGTCAGGAGTGTAGTTTGAATCCTTCTAAAAAATATGGACAAAATTATCTTATTACTGAGGCACCAATAAAGAAAATGTTGGAAGTAGCGAAAATAAAAAAAACAGATACAATTTTAGAAATTGGTCCAGGTTTTGGTGTTTTAACTTTAGCTTTGGTAAAAGAAGCTAAGAAAGTAATTGCTTTTGAAATTGAAAGAAAATTAGAAAATTATTGGCAAGAGAAAATTGTAAATAAGAAATTAAATAATTTAGAAATTATTTATGGTAATGCTTTAAATAAAATTCAAGATATTAGTAATAAAATACAACAATATAAAGTTGTGGCGAATCTTCCTTATCAAATTACTTCTAATATTTTGAGAAAGATTTTGGAATTAGAAAATAAACCTGAAAGTATTACAATTATGGTTCAAAAAGAAGTGGCTGAGAGAATTTGCGCTAAGCCGGGTGAAATGTCAGTTTTGGCTATTTCAGTGCAATATTTTGCTGAACCAATAATTATTACTAAAGTTTCGCGAGGTTCTTTTTGGCCTAGTCCAAAAGTAGATAGTGCAGTTTTATATATAAAAATAAAAAATCAGAAAAATAAAAAATCAGAAAAATCAGAAATTGATTTATTTTTCAGAGTAATGAAAGCAGGTTTTGCTAATAAAAGAAAACAATTGTGGCGTAATTTGTCTGAAGGTTTACAACTTGATAAAGATAAAGTAAAAAATATTTTGAAAAATAAGGTTGGTAATGAAATGATAAGAGCTGAAGAATTAAGTGTGGCTCAATGGAAAAAAATAATTAATAATTTAGATATTAAATAGTTTTTTAATAATTAAATATAAGGATATTTAAAAGTTAAGTTGTTTGAGTTTTTGAATAATAAGATATTTATCCCCATTTAATTATTAATAAATTGTTTGAATTATATTTTTTTGTTATAATGTAATTGTTTAAGGTTAATCCTTTTATGGATAATAGCCAAAAAAAATTAAATTTGTCTAAAGAACAAAGGACAGGTTTTGTCTTATTGTTAGTTTTTGCTGTATTAGTGATTGTTTTAGGTTTATTACAGATTCGCAATACTATTTATAATCCTTTTGCTATTAATTTTTTAGTTTATGATGAAGAAGCAGTAATTCATGATACTGAAGGTAGATTGAAAAGTATTGATACAGATGGAGATGGTTTATCAGATTGGGATGAATTATATGTATATAAAACTAGTCCTTATTTAGCAGATACAGATTCAGATGGTATTAATGATAAAGATGAATTAGACAAAGGTATGAATCCTCTTTGTAATGAAAAAAGTGGTGAATGTGTTGGTTGGGATGAGGAAAGTGGTATGAATTCAACTAGTACGATAAATGAGATTGGTGCTAGTCCTTTATTAGATTTTTCAACTAATGTGTATGATATAGGTGAGGATGCTGGAATATTTGCTAATGAACAAACTGGTAATAATGCTTATACTGAAGCATTATTAAAACCAGATTCTTTGCGCGCTTTATTATTAATGACAGGAGAAATTTCTGAAGAAGAATTAAATAAAATTGATGATGAGACTTTAATAAATTTATCAAAAAATTTATTACAACAAGATATTAGTGTTTTAGGCACAACTACAGCCTCAAATTTTCAATAATATGCTAAGAAATTCTAAAATTAAAAAAATAATTATTACTTTTCTTTTAGCTATATTTTTCTTTGTAGAATTTGTTGGTTTTACTTTTTATCCTCAACCTGTTTATGCTCAATTA
>JAAZJX010000094.1 GCA_012800155.1 Candidatus Magasanikiibacteriota bacterium | reverse complement strand
CATCGGTTGAGTCAAAGGCTGCGGGCGAGATCGACAGCTTCTACGATAGCATAAAATGACGGGCGGTCTGGGCGTGAAAGGTGAAAACGCTGCCGGCAGACTGTTTGCCGAATACGGCGGCGTCGTCGACCGGTATCTTTCGAAGTACCGGCGTGAGATAGTCGACTGCCTTATGTCGCTGATAAAGATACCCTCGGTGAGAGGCGAACCTGAGCATGGTGCGCCATACGGCAGGGCATGTGCGGATGTGCTTGATGCGGCAGAGAAGCTGTATAAGTCACATGGCTTTGATACGGAACATGACCGTGAGAATGGGTATCTGCTTGCAGGGGATTTAGAGTACGATTCATCAATACCCTTGCTTGGCATATTCGCTCATGCCGATGTGGCGACGCCGGGTGAGGGCTGGATATACACATCTCCCTTCGAACCGCTTGAGAAAGACGGCTTCATAATAGGCAGAGGTGCGCTGGATGACAAGGCGGCGGTGCCGGTGGCTCTGCACTGTGCGCTAATGCTTCGCGAACTGGGTATACCATTTCACTCGAGGTTCATTTCCTTCACCGGCTCGAACGAGGAGACGGGGATGGAGGACATAAAGGCATATCTTGCGAAGCACAAGCCGCCGGATTTCGCACTGGTGTGCGATACCGCTTTCCCGCCCTACCGAGGCAACAAGGGAGGTCTGCGGCTTACCGCCCGCAGTCGTGAGCAGCTTTGTGATGTACTGTCCTTCGGTGGCGGAGAGGGAGGCGGGGCAATACTCGGTCGTGCAGAGGCTGAGCTGACCTTTGATGAGGAGCTTTTTGAGTATTTGCGTCGAAGCGAAAACGATTTTCTACATATCACCCGTCGGGACGGGCGCATACATGTCGAGGCTGAGGGAATATCCCGGCACTCGGCACTTCCCGCAGGCTCCCGCAACGCCGGCGGTATGATAGCCGAACTGCTCTCGGACTGTGAGGATATGCTTTGTGATTCCGATGTGCGCATGATGCGCTTCATAGCGTCACTGCTTACCCGTTATGACGGCGGAGTACTGGGCATCGCCGTCAGCAGTCCCGATTTCGGACAACTTACCTGCACCAACAGCAGTGTGAGCCTTGAGGGAGGTTACCTCACCCTTGAGATAAACATCCGCTTTGGCGGCGATTCTGCCGAAACCGAAAGACTTAAAGAAAAGGTGACAAAAGCCTTTGACACCGAGGGTTTTGACGTGGATATATGGCGTGCGACCGATCCGCACATTGTACCGGAGGACAATCGCTTCATCATCGCCTGCATGGAGGTCTATCGGAAATTTTCGGGAAACACAGACGCTCGGCCCAACGTGAACGCAGGCGGAACCTACGGAATGTATCTTCCCTGTGCAGCCGAGACCGGACCCGTGTACGGCGGCAGCCCAGAATTTAAGCTTCCTCCGGGTCACGGTCATGTGCATCAGCCCGACGAATGCATATCAATTGACGGACTGATGAAGGCTATCAAACTTAATTTCTTCATGCTGATGGCATGCGACCTTGCTGTGAAATCCTGAAGAAATTAAGTTTG
>JAAZJX010000069.1 GCA_012800155.1 Candidatus Magasanikiibacteriota bacterium | reverse complement strand
AATCTTAGACTTAGGTATTTTACCTTCAGATTTTATTCAGTCTGAAGAAGTTAAAGAAATTGCTAAAGAAGGTTTGAGAGAAAGTTTAAAAAATAGTTGGATAAACGAAGCTAAAGAAATCTTAGACTTAGGTATTTTACCTCCAGAAATAGATCATATTAATTTTTCAATAAATTCTTTTGTAGAAAAATTAAATATAAAAACATGGGAAGAATTATTAAGAGAAAATCAAAATAATTTATCTTATTTAAGTTGGCTTATTGAACATAATTATGAATGTTTTTTTAATAGAGAAGATTTAAATAAAATTGATCAAAGAGTAAAAATAACTTACCCAGAAGCTCATGTAGCTAAACAAAATGGTATTGATATTTTTACAAAAGATGCTGGTAAAAGTATTTATGAAAGTATTATAAATAATGATGAACTTCCTGAATGGCAGGATGAACAAAATGTTTCTATGCCATTTCAGCGTGGAGCTGAGATATTTGGTTATGATAAAATGTTTACTTATTGTCAGCGTCAAGATCTTTCTCGTCATGATGCTTTACACCAACTTGGTTATGTGATTGCGATGTATGAATCTAGTAATCTTTCAGAAAAAGAATTTTTTGGTAATATTCTTTTTCAAGTTAATAAAGATGGCGCTAGATATGATTCTGGTACAGCTCATCATGAATTTAATCATGTGGCTGTGAATTTTAATTCTAATATTGAAGAAATTTTAGCTCAAGTAAAAAAATATGCTGATGTAGATAAATTGCAACAATTAGCTCAAGATTTGTCTTCACAAGAACAAATTTTTGCTTCGTGGAAAAACTTATATAAATATTATGAACTTTGTCAATTATTAAAGAAAATTGAAATTTTAAAGGATTTACAAAAACTTAAACAAGAGGGAAAAGCAGAATTATATAAATACATAGAAACTTTGGCTTTTCATCCAAATATTAGCATGCAAGCTGTTTTAGAATTTTGGCGTAGTCCAGCTAAATTTTTAGAAATTGATGATGGACATTCACAGAGTGCGCATGAAAACAAAAAACCTTCTAATTATGTGGAAATACCTTATTTAGATTTAAATGCAGAGAATTTACGAGATGCTTTGGTGGAAGGTAGTTTGGATGAATTACAAGTTTTTCAACCATTTGAAATTGAATATGAACTTCCTTTTGAAAAAAGAAGAGAACAAGAGCCAGAAAAAACAATTAGAACTATATTAAGAGAGCAATTAGGTTATTTTGATTTAAAACAAAACAAGCGGATTCCTGGAAGTAGAAAAAAACCAGGAGATTTAATTCGTTTAATTGGAGAATTACTAAAAGAAAATGATATAGATTTTAAAGAATATATACGAAATGAAGAAGAACAGGAATTATCTCCAGAAATACAAAAACAAATATTACAGTTTTTGGGAATGGATAATAAAAAACAACAAACAGTTGGTCAGACAATTAAATATCGTGCTAAAATTAATGCTAAATCAGATCCAGAGGGTGTCGTAGCAGGTAATGATACTTCTTGTTGTATGCCGTTTGGTTCTGGTAAAAATAATATTTATACTTTTAATCCAGATTGCACTATTTTTACTTTACAACAACAACGCCCAGATAATACTTGGCGTACCATAGCTCAAAGTGTCTTGACTAAAGATGTAGATATAAAGGAAAATGTTCAAAAAGTTTTTTCAGCCATGCAAGATACAAATAAACCAGCTATTCAAGATATTCTTCCTGAAGATATTTTAACTCAGTCAGAATTTATTTTAGCTTGTGATAATGTAGAAGTAACACCTAATGTAAGAAGTAATGAGTTAATTACAAGACAAATAGAAATGATTTATCAAGATTTTATGTTTGAGTATTTAAGTAGATATGGTGAAAGAGATAATCTTCGACAAGAACAAGTTGTTATCGGTAAAGGCTTTTCTGATAGTTTGACAAATTTACCTGAAGTAAAAAATACTTATGTTCCAGCTGCTCCTGTAGCTTATACTGATAAAAGTCATTCTACAGTATATTCTTTAACACCTCAAAAAATTGAAGATGAAATTGTATCTAAAAAAATTATTGAATATGATAGTCAACAAAGAGATTCATATCAATCTAGTCAACCGGGTGTTTCTTTACTTACTTTTGAAGATTCTCTCCGAGTAGCTTTTATAGAAGGTAAAGCCTATGCTGACAATAAAACTTTAATACAACATATTCATAATATGGAAAATGGTCTTATTGCTAAAGATATTAACAATCAGCAAAAAGATCGACCAAATATGAGTTTTAAATATGAGGATAAAAATAAAAAAATGCAAGGTTATATTTTTGCTTATGAAGGTGTAGTGGGCAATGAAAAAATGATTTATGTAACAGATATTGCTGTGAATGAAAAAGGTAAGGGTGCTGGCTTGGCTTTAATGATAGCTTTTTTAGAAAGATATAAAATAGAATATTTAGCGAATAATAATCCTTTACCAATTTATGCTCAAATGCGTGAACAAACATCTTATTCTATGATTAAGAGTAAATTATCTGAATTTAGTCGTCTTTTGGGTGTAAAATTAGATTTAGAAGAACATGGTACATACAGACAAGGTGAGGATATTATGCATGAAGTTGTAATAAGAGTAAAATAAGCTCTGTGATTAATTTTTCTTGACCTTTTTTAAAGTTTGTTATAAAATAATGTTCGAATTTATTTTTAGTTATGAAAAGAAACAAAACCAATATTCGTTCTAAACTCCGTTGGGGGATAGTAGGTATATTCGTACTTATGATAGTAGCGAGTTTTTTTGATTTTCCAGTTTATGCCAACAAAGGTTTGGATTTTATAAATGATAATTTACATCTTGGTTTACCTCGTTTACCAGAAAAAAATTTTAATTTAGGATTGGATCTTCAAGGTGGAGCTCAATTGATTTATCAAGCTGATACTACAAATATTGCTAATAATGAAATAGGAACAGCTGTTGAAGGTGTGAGAGATGTTATTGAACGCCGAATAAATTCTTTAGGAGTTTCTGAACCAATTGTTCAAACTAATAAAATTGGTGAAGAGTATCGTATTTCAGTAGAATTAGCTGGAGTAACAGATATCAAAGAGGCTATTGCTATGATTGGTGGTACACCAATTTTGGAATTTAAAGAAATAAATAATGAGCCAGCTCGAGAATTAACTGCTGAAGAAAAGAAAGAAATGGATAATTATAATAAAGAAGCAAAAATTAAAGCTAATCAAGCTTTGCAAAAAGTAAAAGCTGGTACAGATTTTGCTTCTGTAGTTGCAGAATATTCTGAAGATATGATAAGTAAAAATAATGCTGGTTATATGGGATATTTAAGCAATAATACTATTTATCCAGAAATTTATGCTTGGGCCAGTACTAATGCAGAAGGATCAATTAGTAAAACTTTATTAGAAACAACTGATGGTTATAATATTTTAAAACGCGGTGGAGAACAAGAAGGAGAAATTGAAGTTAAGGCTAGTCATATTTTGATTTGTTATCTTGGTTCTCAAGGTTGTGAAAATCCTATTTATACCAAAGAAGAAGCTAGAGCTAAAGCTCAAGAAATTTATAATCAAGCCAATGCTACAAATTTTGCTCAATTAGCTAAAGAAAATTCATCTGATCCTGGTAGCAAAGATAATGGTGGAGAATTAGGTTGGTTTGGAAAAGGAGTTATGATACCTGAGTTTGAAAAAGCAATTTTTGATAATACTCAAGTAGGAGAAATTGTTGGTCCGGTTGAAACAGCTTTTGGTTTTCATATAATTTATAAAGTTGATGAGAGAAGAAGTAAAACTTATGAAGTATCTAGAATTTTAATAAATACTAAAACAGAAACTGATATTATTCCTCCTCAGGATATTTGGAAAAATACTGATTTATCGGGAAAACAATTAGAAAAAGCTGAAGTGGTATCTGATCCTCAAACAGGAGCGGTGCAAGTTTCTTTATCTTTTGATAATGAAGGTAAACAATTATTTGCAGATATTACAGAAAGAAATGTTGGTCAGCCTGTGGCTATTTTCTTAGATGGAGAACCAATCAGCGTACCAACAGTCAATGATGTTATCCGTGATGGTCGGGCTGTGATCAGTGGTAATTTTAATATCAAAGAAGCACAATTACTTTCTCAAAGATTGAATACTGGTGCTTTGCCAGTACCTATTGAGTTAGTTAGTCAACAAACTGTTGGCGCTAGTTTAGGTATTCAATCATTACAATTAAGTTTGAGAGCTGGAATAATTGGTATTTTAGCTATTATGTTGTTTATGTTGTTGTATTATCGTTTACCAGGATTTTTATCAGTAATTGCTTTGACAGTTTATGTATTTACTACTTTGGCTTTATTTAAATTAATTGGAGTAACTTTGACTTTGTCTGGTATTGCTGGTTTTATTTTGTCAATCGGTATGGCAGTAGATGCGAATGTATTGATTTTTGAACGCATGAAAGAAGAATTAAGAGCTGGAAAAACTTTACGAGTAGCCGTAGAAGAAGGATTTTTAAGAGCTTGGACTTCTATTCGTGATAGTAATCTTTCTACTTTGATTAGTTGTGTATTGTTGATGTGGATTGGTACTGGATTTGTAAAAGGTTTTGCTGTTACTTTGTCAATTGGTATTTTAGTTAGCATGTTCACTGCAATCACTGTTAGCAGAACAATGTTGCGTTTTGTTTGTCCATGGTTTAGTGAATATGGTAATTGGTTGTTCTTGGGTTCTTGCAAACAAGAAAAAACGGAGGTGAAAAAATAATATGCAAATTAATTTTATTGGAAAAAGAAATTTTACTTTTACTATCTCTGGAATTTTGTTTATAACGGCTTTATTCTTTTTGTTTGTTTTTGGTTTAAAACCGGGTATGGATTTTACAGGTGGATCTTTATTAGAAGTTAGTTTTTCTAATAATCGTCCAGAAGTAACACAAGTTAGAGAGTTAGTTCAAAGTATGAATTTTGGCACAGTTGTAGTACAAACTACAGATAATAATGGAGTTATTATTAAAACTAAATTTTTAACAGAAGAAGAACATCAAAATTTATTATCTAATTTAAGAACTAATTTTGAAAATGAAGAAAGTAAAGTTTTGGAACAAAGATTTGAAACTATTGGTTCTTCTGTCAGTTCTTCTTTACGTAATCGTTCGTTTACAGCTATTATTACTGTTTGTATTGGTATTATTTTATTTATTGCTTATGCATTTAGAAAAGTTTCTCGACCAGTAGCTTCTTGGAAATATGGTGCAGTAGCAGTAGTTGGTTTAGTGCATAATATAGTAATTACAGCAGGAGTTTTTGCAATTTTAGGTAAATTTGCTGGAGTAGAAGTGGATACAGCTTTTGTAGTGGCTTTATTGACAGTACTTGGTTATTCAGTTAATGATACGATTGTAGTTTTTGATCGAATTAGAGAAAATCTTATTAAGCATAGTGTGGATGATTTTTCGAGTTTGGTAAATAAAGCTATTAATGATACTATTGCTCGATCTATCAATACTACTTTGACTACTTTATTAGCTTTGTCAGCTTTGTATTTTTTCGGTGGCGTAACAATAAAAAACTTTTCTTTAGCTTTGATAATTGGTATTTTTTTAGGCGCTTATTCATCTATTTTTGTAGCCAGTCCATTATTAGTAGTTTGGCATAATTGGGATGAAAAAAGAAGAAATAAATAATAATTAAATAAAAATCCCCCTACTGGTGGGGTTTTTTATTTTTTTGTGGTATAATGTTAATAAGTTAAAATTTATAGAATTTGAAAGTCTAAAATTTTGTTTTTTATATTTTATAGACATAAGATTTTATAAATCTTAAAATTAATTTTATGTCAGATAATTTTATTCGTCATTTGATATCTTTAGCTGTTACTATTGCTGTTGGTTTAGCTTGGTTGTCAGGTTATTTTTCTAGTTTAAATGGTTGGTGGTGGACAGTTTTTGGTATCATTATAATTTATGTTATTATTTATAAATTAATAGAAGTCTAAATATGTTTTTAGGTCCTTTTTATATTGATTTAGATTTAATATTACAGTTTTTTTTGCGTCCTACTTTTGAAGTAGTTTTTGATGTTGTCATTATTATTGGTTGGGTAGTGTTAGCTTATTTATTATTTTTTCTTTCAGTTTATTATTGGATAGAATATAAAACTAATCATTATACTGCTGATTGGAAATGGGTTTTATTAGCGATTGATGTTCCTTTAGAAAATGTTCAAACTCCAAAAGCTGTAGAACAGTTATTTGCTCATTTAGCTGGAGCTTTTGATAGTTTGAATATAGAAAAAGTTTTCAAAAATGGAGTTAGACAACGATGGTTTAGTTTTGAAATTATTAGTATTGAAGGTTATATTCAGTTTTTAGTTCGGACTGAAGAAATTTTTCGTGATTTAATAGAAGCAGCTATTTATGCGCAATATCCAGATGCAGATATTACTGAAGTAGAAGATTATGTTGATATTGCTCCAGAAATTTATCCAGATCCAGATTATGATGTTTGGGTAGGAGATTTTTCTTTAGCTGAGAATGATGCTTTTCCAATTAGAACTTATAGATATTTTGAACACAATATATCCAAAGATACAGTTTTAAAAGATCCAATGAGTGCCTTTTTAGAAAGTTTTTCTAGAATTGGTTCAGGAGAACAAATGTGGTTTCAAATAATTATTGAACCTATTTCTAATAGTTGGAAAGAAGATGCTATTAAAAAAATTAAAGAAGTTATTGGAGATGTTAGCACTAAGAAAAAATCTGGTTTTGGTTTACCTTTTGAAAGAGAAGTTGCTAAAACTTGGGATGAAATTAGCGCTCAAGTTTTTGGAACTATTAGAGCTGAAAATGGAGAAGAAAAAAGTAAACAATCTGAACCAAATCAACTTAAATATCTTACACCAGGACAAACAAAAATAGTTGAAGCTATGGAAGAAAAAATTACTAAAGTTGGATTTAAAACCAAAATGCGAGGAGTTTATTTAGCTAGAAATGAAGTTTTTAAATCAGAAAGAGGAATCAATGCTTTGGTGGGAGCTATACAACAATTTAATATACCTAGTGCCAATTCTATTGTGCCAAAATTTACTACAAGTGTATTTTATTTTGGAAAAGAAAAAAAATCTGCTCTCAGAAAAGCTAATTTAATTAAGGCTTATAAAAATAGAAAAATAAAGACTGGTAGTAATCCTTTTGTGTTAAATACAGAAGAGCTAGCTACTATTTGGCATTTTCCTATGTCTCATGTGAAAACACCTCAAGTACAAAAAACTATTTCTAAACGCTCAGAACCTCCAGTTGGTTTACCTATAGAATCAATATATAATCAGGTAGTAAGCAATATACAAGATCGAGATGAATCTAAAATAATAAAAAAAGATAAAAATGAGACAACAAAATATCAAACAGATTCTGGCAGTATTGGTAATGACGATAATATAATAAAATTTGGTTAAAACTCACTTTCCAAAGTGAGTTTTAAGACTATTGATTTATTCTTGTTTTTGAGATAGTCTATAAATATTATTGATTTAAAATTTAAAGATAAATAAAAAAGTTGATTAAATTATGTCAGATGAAATTCAACAAATAAAAGATAAAATTGATGTAGCAGATTTAATTGGTGAATATATTCAATTAAAACCAGCAGGTGCAAATAAAAAAGGTTTATGTCCTTTTCATAATGAGAAAACTCCATCATTTATGGTTAGTAGTGAAAGACAAAATTGGCATTGTTTTGGTTGTGGAAAAGGTGGAGATATTTTTTCTTTTATTCAAGAAATGGAAGGTATGGAATTTGTGGAAGCTTTGCGTTATTTGGCCAATCGAGCGGGAATAGAATTATCAAATCGTCGCAGTGAAGTAGATAATAATCAAAAAAATAGAATTAAACAAATCAATAAAGAAGCTGCTCGTTTTTTTTATAATTTTTTAATAAAAATGTCTACAGCAAAAGACGCTTTGAAATATTTAGAAGAAAGAGGAATAAAATTAGAAACTATTGATGAATGGCAAATTGGTTTTATTCCTGAGCAGTGGGATTTATTAACTCAGTATTTATTAAAAAAAGGTTTTGCAGTTGATGATTTAGTTGCTTCAGGTTTGACTATTAGAAAAGAAGGTACTGAATCAGGTGGAGTAAGAGGTTTTTATGATCGTTTTCGTGGTCGGATTATGTTTCCTATTCGTGATGTTCATGGTGAAGTAGTTGGTTTTACTGGAAGAATTTTGGTAGAAAAAGAAAATTCTGGAGGTAAATATGTAAATACTCCACAAACAATAGTTTATGATAAATCTAGAGTAATATTTGGTTTAGAAAAAGCAAAACAAGAAGTTAAAACTAAAGATTTAGTAGTAATTGTTGAAGGTCAGATGGATGCAATTGCTTGTCATCAAGCTGGTATGAAAAATGTAGTAGCTTCTTCTGGTACAGCTTTGACTGAAGAACAAATAAAATTATTACAGCGTTATTCCAAAAATATCAATATGGCTTTTGATGTTGATGACGCTGGTCAAAATGCAGCTAAGAGAGGAATTGATTTAGCTATTGAAGCGGGAATGAGAGTTCGGGTGATTCGTATTCCTGAAGGAAAAGGAAAAGATCCAGATGAATGTTTAAAAAAAAATCCAGATATTTGGTTTGAAGCAGTTAATAATGCTCAAGATGTGATGGATTGGTATTTTTCCAAAGTTTTTTCTAAAAAAGATATTACTAATTATCAAGAAAAACAACAAGCAGTAGATGAAATATTATTAGAAATTGCGCGTATTCCTTATGCAGTAGAAAAAGATCATTGGTTGAGAAAACTTTCTGAAATTGTTAGAGTGGATGTTGTGGTATTAAGAGATGATCTAAAAAGAGTAGCTACCAAAAAAAATGTGAATAAATTGAATTCAGCTGAAAAAAAATTAGAATCTGAAAAAATTATAAAAAAAGATCCTTTAGCTTTATTATTAGAAAGATTATTAGCTTTAATTTTGAAATATCCTTTTTTAAGAGAAAAGTTATTAAAATCAGGATTGGAAAAAATTATTGAAGAAAGTATTTTTAATTCTCTTTACGAATTGATAAAAAAAGAGTATACTTTAGAAGAAATTAAAAATCAGGTAAAAGCTGAAGATAAAAAAAATTTAGATATTTTACTCTTGCAATCAGAATGGGAGTTTTCTAATTTTTTAGAAGAAGATGCTAAAAAAGAATTAGAAAATATTATTGTTTTAATAAAAACAAGGTGGAAAAGAAAAAAAAATGAAGAATTAAAAATAAAAATTGCTCAAGCTGCAAAAAATAATGACAGAGAAAAAGAAAATGCTTTAATTGCTGAGTGGACTCAAATTAATCAATTATAAAAATAAAATTAATTAATAATTATTTTCTCATGCCGAGAAAAAAAGTTCAAAAGAGTGTTAAAAAAACTCAAAAGAACAAGACAACTAAAACTGTAACTAAAAAATCAGTTACAAAGAAAAAAAAGACAACCCAAAAGGTTGTTTCCAAAGCTCAAAAAGCTATCAAAAAACCAGTCCGCAAACCATCAAAACGGACTACAAAAACTATTAAGAAAGTTACCAAAAAGAAAACAGTTTCAAAACCAAATAAGAAATTAGTTTCTCCAAAAAATAAAAAAAATAAGACTTTAACTAAGTCTGGTTTTGTAATTGATCAAGAAATAGTAAATCCACCAGATGAATTAGCCATTAAAAATTTAGTAGATAAAGGTAGAAGTAGAGGATTTTTAACAGAAGTAGAAGTTTTAAATCTTTTTCCTCGTTTGGAATGTTATTTGGAATATTATGAATTTGCTTTGGATTTAATGGATAAAAATAGAATTTCTGTAGTGGAAATGCGAGAAGGTTTTTTAGGTAAGAAAAATGATAATGCAGAATTGTTACAAGAATTTCAAGGTGAACAACCTGATGTAGAAGGAGAATTTGATTTAGGCGCTATTTCTCAAGATTCTATTCAAATGTATTTACGCGAGATTGGTAAGATTCCACTTTTAACTGCTGATCAAGAAGTTTCTTTGGCTAAAAGAAAAGAAAAAGGGGATAGAGAAGCTGAAAAAAAATTGATTCAAGCTAACTTGCGTTTAGTTGTATCTATTGCCAAAAAGTTTGTAGGAAAACAACTTTCGCTTTTGGATTTAATTCAAGAAGGAAATATTGGTTTATTTCGAGCTGTTAAAAAATTTGATCATCGAAAAGGTTATAAATTTTCTACTTATGCAACTTGGTGGATTCGTCAAGCTATTACTCGTGCTTTAGCTGATCAATCTAGAACAATTCGTATTCCAGTTCATATGGTAGAAACTATCAATCGTTTTCAACAAATTTCTCGTCGTTTATTACAAGATTTAGGTCGTGATGCGACTCCAGAAGAATTAGCTGCAGAAATGGGAGAAGATTTAGATAAAATTAAACATATTATTAAAATTTCTCAAGAAACAATTTCTTTGGAAACTTCGGTTGGTGATGATGACGATGACGATTCTTCTTTATCAGATTTTATTGAAGATGTAAAAACTGTTAGTCCTTCGCAATCAGCTGGTAGAGAATTATTGCGTGATTATATCAAAGAAGCAATGAAAGATTTATCTCCTCGAGAACAAAAGATTTTAGAAATGCGTTTTGGATTAGTGGATGGAGTAACGCATACTTTGGAAGAAGTTGGTAAGGAATTTGATGTAACACGCGAGCGTATTCGTCAGATTGAAGCAAAAGCTTTAGATAAGATTCAAACTTTTGATATTTCTAGTAAATTGCGTGATTATTAAATACTAATTTATAAATTTAATATATAAAAACCCCAGTTAAACTGGGGTTTTAATTTTTTATTTAAAACTCTTTATAAATAGAAAATAAAAAATAAATTAGTATTTAGTTAATAATTTTATTTTAAATTAATTTTATTAAATTCCACCAAGCATTAATATAATCAATGCGTTTATTTTTATATTTCAGATAATAAGCATGTTCCCAAACATCAAGAGCTAAGATAGGTTTATGTCCCAGAGTTAGTGGAGAGTCTTGATTAGGTAATTGATAAATATCCAATTTTCCATCAGATTTTTCTACTAACCAAACCCAACCAGATCCAAATAAAGTAGTGGCAAGTTGAGTGAATTGTTCTTTGAATTTTTTAATTGAACCAAAATCACGATTTATTTTTTTTATTAAATTTTTATCTTTAGTATTATTAGGATTTAGATTGGACCAATAAATATTATGATTTAAATAACCGCCACCCATATTTTTTAATTTTGTTCGGTCTATATTATTTATATTTAATTTTTCTAAATCAGTAAGTATTTTTTCAGCTGTCAGATTTTTTAATTCAGGATATTTATCTACTAAAATTTGAAAGTTATCCATATATCCTTGATGATGTTTGGTATAATGTGTTTCTACTGTTTGAGCATCTATGTTTGGTTCTAGAGCATCAAAGGTAAAATTAAGTTTTGGAAGTGTAAATTTCATAAATTTAATTTAATAATTAGTTCTTCTCATACTATTATAGTATAATATAATTAGTTTTTTGTCAACTGTTATTAATTATTTAGATTGACCAAAAAAAATAATTGTATTATAATTGTCTTGATAATTTTTTGTATTATATAAATATTTTATGAAAAGATTTTTTATTTTTTTATTATTAATTTCTTTTTGCTTAAGTATTTTTTCTTTTGTTTCTCCAGTTCAAGCAGAAGAAATTGCGACGACAAATGAAAATAAAGTAGAATATGTTTTTTTTTATTCAGAAACTTGTCCACATTGCAAAGATCAAATTAAGTTTATCAATACTAAGCTAATGAAAGAATATGGTGATTTTATTGATTTAAAAATGTATGAAGTAAGTAAAAGTTCTGAAAATCAACAAATTTTTCAACAATATATAAAATTTTATAATGTACAAACTAGTGGAGTACCAGTAGCTTTTATAGATGGTGAAGTGGTAGTTGGTTTTGCTAATAATAAAACGACTGGTAATAAAATTATGGGTATTGTGGAGAATAAATTATTAGAACGCGGTTTATTAGAAAAAGAGGAAAAAATAAATAACAATTCTGAATATATAAATATTCCTTTTTTAGGAGAAATAGATTTAGAACAATTTTCTTTACCAGTTTTAACAATAATTATTGGTTTATTAGACGGCTTCAATCCTTGTGCAATGTGGGTTTTGCTTTTTTTAATTACTTTACTTTTGGGGATGGAAGATAAAAAAAGGATGTGGCTTTTGGGTAGTATTTTTATATTTTCTTCAGCCTTAGTATATTTTATTTTTATGGCTGCTTGGCTTCAATTTTTGATGTTTATGGGGATGGTTGTTGCTATAAGAATTATAATTGGTTTAGTGGCAGTGGGAGTTGGTGGAAAAAGTTTAAAAGATTTTTGGAAAAGTAGAAAAACTGAAGGCGTTGTTTGTGAAGTATCTAGTAAAAAAAATACTCAAAAAATTTTTGCTAAAATTAAAGATATTGTTTATAAAAAAAGTTTATGGTGGTCAATATTAGGTATTTTATTATTAGGTTTTTCAGTAAATTTAGTAGAATTAGCTTGTTCTGCTGGTTTTCCAGCAATATTTACACAAGTGTTAGCTTTGAATGAAATGCCAATTTGGAAGAAATATATGTATATGGTTGGTTATATATTCTTTTATATGTTAGATGATTTATTGGTATTTTTTATTGCGATGTCTACTCTTAAATCAAAAGTTTTTGGTACTAAATATGCTAAATATACTAATTTAGTTGGTGGTTTGTTAATATTGATTCTTGGATTGTTATTAATTTTTAAACCAGAATGGTTAATGTTTAGTTAATTAAGATTTAATAAACAAGTAAAAAGTGTAAAAATTTGTTACACTTTTTATATTTTAATAAATGTGTTAAAATAATTGCACTTAAAATAATTATATAATTTATGTCAAAAGAAGTTGTTTTAGATATTGAAACTATTGGAGATCTTAGAGATCAGGCTAATATGAAAATTACAGTGGTATCTATTTATGAATATGAACATGATCAATACCGCTCTTTTGAAGAGCATGAGTTAGGAGATTTATGGCCAATCTTAGAAAAAGCTGAAAGAATAATTGGTTTTAATAGTGAACATTTTGATTTACCAATTTTGAATAAATATTATGCAGGTGATTTATTAAGTTTTCCTCAATTAGATATTTTAAAAATAATTAAAGAATCTACTGGTCATCGTTATAAATTAAATGATATTGCTAAAGCAACATTACAGATAGAAAAAAGTGCGGATGGTTTTCAAGCGCAAAAATGGTTTGAAGAAGGAAAATTAGAAGAAATAAAAAAATATTGTGAACAAGATGTAAAAGTTACCAAAGAGATTTATGAATATGGTAAAAAAAATAAAATGCTTTATTATAATACTTTAGTAGGAGAATTAGTACCATTTGCTGTTAATTTTGATTTACCAATACAATTACAAAGTATGGATGGTAATCAAACAAATGGAAGTATTAATTTAACTTTACCATTTTAGTTAAAATAAAAAGTAAAGAATAAGAAATAAGGAATAAACTTTTGTGTTTATTTCTTTTTTCTTAATAAATTTGACAAATCATACTTTTGTAGTATAATTTAATTATCTTATTAAATTAAAATTTTATGTTACAGTTTAATAAAGAATTGGGTTATAGTTTACAATTTATTTTTGCTTTGTCTAATTTAAATAAAAATGAGCTTTTGGGTTTACGAAAGTTTTCTGATGAAAAAAATATTTCTTTTTTATTTTTACAGAGAATTGCTAGAAAATTGCGTCAAGGTGGTATTATTCAATCTATTAAAGGAGCAACTGGTGGTTATTATTTAAAAAAAAGTTTAACTAAAATTAGTCTTAAAGATTTACTAGAAGTTTTAGATGGAGAATATGCAGTGATTGATTGTTTGAAAAGTGATGTTGTTTGTCCAAAAGAAAAAAATTGTACAGCTCATAAAGTTTTTAAAAAAGTAAATAATTCTTTATTAGATTATTTAGGTAAAATAAAATTATCAGAATTATTAGAAGATTAATATGTTTTTTAATAAAAAGAAAAAATCTTTTGTATATTTAGATCATGCGGCAACAACTTATATAGATGAACGAGTTAAACAAGCAATGGAACCTTTTTGGATAAAAGAATTTACCAATCCTTCATCTTTATATGCTCCGGCTTTAAAAGTGAAAGGATTTTTAAGTGAGGCTAGAAAAAAAGTGGCTAAAATTTTACAGGCTTTACCTGATAATATTATTTTTACTAGTGGAGGAACTGAATCTAATAATTTAGCAATTTTTGGTATTGCTAGAAAATATCAAAATCAAGGAAAACATATTGTAACTAGTAAAATTGAACATCAGGCAGTACTTCGTTGTTGTGAACAATTAGAAAAAGAAGGATTTACAGTAACTTATTTAGAACCAGATAGTGAAGGTTTTATTTCTCCTAAAAAAGTTTTATCAGCTATTACTCCAGAAACAATTTTAGTAACAATTATGTATGCTAATAATGAGATCGGTACTATTGAACCAATTGTTGAAATTGGTAAAGAAATTTTGAAATGGAGAAAAGAAAAAAATACTGTTTTTCCTTATTTTCATACAGATGCTTGTCAGGCAGCTGGTGCTTTGGAATTAGCTGTAGAAAAATTACATGTAGATCTTTTGACTTTTAATGGAAGTAAGATTTATGGTCCTAAAGGTGTGGGAGTTTTATATAAGCGTCGTGGAGTAGAAATTCAACCTTTGTTTTTTGGAGGAGGACAAGAAATGGGTCAAAGAAGTGGTACAGAAAATATTTCTGGAATTATTGGTTTAACTAAAGCTTTGGAATTAGTTCAAGATAATCGTCTTGCAGAAAATAAAAGATTATTTAATTTAAGAAATTATTTTTGGGAACAAGTACAAACAAAAATTAATAAAGTTAAACTTAATGGTCCTAAATTAGAAGATGAATTATTGCGTTTGCCTAATAATTTGAATTTTTCTATTTTGGATGTAGAAGGAGAAGCTTTGTTATTATATTTGGATAATTATGGTATTTGCTGTTCAACTGGTTCAGCTTGCACATCTGCTTCACTTGAACCATCTCATGTTTTATCTGCTTGTGGTTTACCGTATGAATATTCTCATGGTAGTTTGCGTTTTAGTTTAGGACATTGTAATACCAAAGCAGATATTGATTATGTAATGGAATATTTACCTGAAATAGTAGAAAAATTAAGAAAAATTAGTCCAGTTAATTTAGGAGTTGTTCAACATGCTAAATATAAATAAAATATTAAAATTAAAATTTTAAATTAACTATTTAAAATTATAGTTATGAAAATAAATAAAAAAATTGATGGAAGAGATGCACAAGGTAATACTTGGTTATATAGTGATATAGTTAAAGATCATTTTTTTAATCCGCGAAATATTCTTTTTTATGGCGAAGAAGAAATTTATGAAGCAGATGCTAGCGGAAGAGTTGGATCTCCTGCTTGTGGTGATGAAATGGTTGTTTGGTTAAAAATTGATCCAAAAACAGAAAAAATAAAAGAATGTAAATGGCAAACTTTTGGTTGTGGTTCAGCTATTGCTTCAACTAGCGTTATGAGTGAAATAGTAACAGAAAATAATGGATTGACAATTGATCAAGCTTTAAAAATTAAACCTCAAGATATTATGGAAAGATTGGGTGGTTTACCAGCTCAAAAAGTACATTGTTCAGTATTAGGAGATAAGGCTTTGCGAATGGCTATTAATGATTGGTTTCGTAAAACAGGACAACATCAGCGAATTGTTGTTGAAGGAGCCAAAATTATTGATGAAAAATTAAGGATTACTGATCGAGATATTGAGGAAGCTGTTTTGGAAGGAGCTAGAAATTTAGAAGATATACAGAAAAAATTAAAAGTAGGTGTGGCTAGTCCGGAAGCTATTCCTGAAATTGAACAATTAATAAGATTTTATACTGAAAAGTATTATGGTTAAAAATTTTAAAAATAATTTTAAAAATAATATTTAATTTTTTAAATAAAAAATATGTCAAAAATTAAAATTGATCAAGAAAAGTGTGTTGGTTGTGGAAGTTGTAGTTATATTTGGGAAGAAAATATAAAAATGAATGAAGAAAATAAAGCAGAGATAATTGATTCTAGTTTAGAATTAGAAGAAGATAAGATTCAAGATTTAATAGATAGTTGTCCAGTAGGAGTAATTGAAAAAGAATAAAAAATCCCGCCAAAATGGCGGGTTTATTTTTGGGGGTTGTCAACAGAAATGTTGACAAAGAAAAGAATTTGATTGGTCTTATAGCAGATTGCGGAAAGGATCGGTTGAACGAAGAAAATTTTCAGTAAGAAAATCTACTTCATTAGGTAGGCGGGGACAAATTTTTGGATCCCTTGTTGAATTTTTTTGGTTACCGTCATTTGGATAAGACGGTATTCCTTTTTTAACTTGGCTCAATGTGAGCTTAGACCAATATCTTCTCATGTATTTATCCTCCTGTAAAATACTTTTTTAGTATATCATATTTTGAGAAAAAAGCAAGAAATTGCTTTTTTCTCTTATTTTTGATAAGATTTATTTATTATGAATGAAAAAGGTAAATTATATATAGTAGCTACACCAATTGGCAATCTTGGTGATATTACTTTACGCGCTTTAGAAACTTTAAAAAAAGTAGATTTTATTTTATGTGAAGATACTAGAAATACTCAAAAACTTTTGAATTATTTTGAAATAAAAACTAAGACAATTTCTTATCATCAACATAGTGAAATTAAAAAATTATTAGAAATTAAAAAATTATTAGTAAGTGGTAAAAATTTAGCTTTAGTAACTGATGCTGGTACACCGGGAATTAGTGATCCGGGAAATAAATTGATTGACATGATTTTGGATGAAGTTCAAGTAGAAAATTCAAAATATTTCGTTAACAAAAAAGATTCATCAATGATTGTTCAGTCTGATAATATAATACCAATTCCAGGTCCTTCGGCAGTTATTACAGCTTTGAGTATTTCAGGATTTCCCGCAGATAAGTTTTTGTTTCTTGGTTTTCCTCCACACAAAAAAGGACGACAAGCATTTTTTAAAGAAATAGCTGAAAGTAAATATACAATAGTTTTTTATGAATCTAGTCATAGAATAAAAAAATGTTTATTAGAATTAGTAAAAGTTTTGAATGAAAAACAACAACTTTGTATTGGCAGAGAGTTGACTAAGAAATTTGAAACAATTTATCGTGGCACAATTCAAGAAATTTTAAAAATGAATATTAGTGAAAAAGGTGAGTTTGTAGTGGTTGTTAGTAAGTGATAATTAGTAACTAATAATTACTAATTTTTAATATGATAAATTTTTTATGATTTGAATACTTGGAAAAAATTATTTGTTTATATGAGAAATTTACAAAATGATAAATAGTTTCACTAAAAGAGAAATTAAATAGATTTATTAGTTAATTATGAAAAACTATTATATTACCACTACTTTGCCGTATGTAAATGCTGAACCACACATTGGTTTTGCTTTGGAAATTATTCAGGCAGATGTTTTGGCTCGCTATCATCGTTTATTAGGAAAAAATGTAGTATTTAATTTTGGCACTGATGAACATGGTTTGAAAATTTATCGAAAGGCTTTGGAATTAGGAATTGAGCCACAAAAATATTGTGATGAATACGCTGTTAAATTTGATGCTTTGAAACAAGCGCTTAATTTAAGTTACACTCATTTTATTCGGACAACTGATAAGTATCATAAAAAAGCAGCTCAAGAATTTTGGAAATTATGTGAAAAAAATGGTGATATTTATAAAAAAAATTATAGTGTTAAATATTGTGTAGGTTGTGAATTAGAAAAAACTGATTCTGAGTTAGTTGATGGTAAATGTCCAGTTCATCCTAATTTAGTTTTAGAATTAATTGAAGAAGAAAATTATTTTTTTAAATTTTCTAAATATCAAAAATCTTTATTAAAATTATACAAAGATAATCCAAATTTTATTATACCTCAGAATAGACAATTAGAAATTAAAAATTTTGTGGAACGAGGTTTAGAAGATTTTAGTATTTCTCGTTTGAAAAATAAGATGCCTTGGGGTGTGGAAGTTCCAGGAGATGAAAGTCAAGTAATGTATGTTTGGTTTGACGCTTTAATAAATTATATTTCAACTCTTGGTTGGCCAGAAAATAAAAATAATTTTGAAAAAAATTGGCCAGGAGTACAAGTGGCGGGAAAAGATAATCTTCGTCAGCAAGCAGCTATGTGGCAAGCTATGCTTATCTCAGCTGGTTTACCAAATTCAAAACAAATTTTTATTCATGGGTTTATTACTGCTGAAGGAAAAAAGATGAGTAAAAGTTTAGGTAATGTGATAGAGCCATATAAAATTGTAGAAAAATATGGTACTGATGCTGTGCGTTATTATTTACTTGGCGCTATGCCAGCTTATGAAGACGGTGATTTTAGTATTCAAAGATTTGAAGAATTTTATACTGCTCATCTTGTAAATGGTATAGGTAATTTAACTAGTAGAATTTTAACAATGTTAGAAAAGTATTCAGAATCAAAAATTCCTCAAGTGGAAAATGTGAATTGGGAAATAGAAAATTTTTGGATAAAATATAATAAATATTTAAGTGAATATAAATTTGAAGAAGTGGTTAATTTAATAAATAAATTTGTTGCAGAATTAGACAGTTTTATTTCTACACAAAAACCTTGGGAAAAAGTAAAAGCTGGTGAAGATATTTCTGGTTTACTTTATCAATTAGCCGAAGGTTTGCGTCAGATTGCCGTAGCATTATTGCCAATTATTCCTGAAACTGCGGAAAAGATTTTGAAACAGTTAAACACAACTGAATTGTCTCATGACTGGGGAAAATTGTCAGAAGGTGGTATAATAAATAAAGGAGGAATATTATTTTCAAGATTAGAAAATAATATATAATTTTAAATTTTAAATTATAAGACATATGTCTTTATTTGATATCATTCTTCTCATAATTATTAGTGGGTTTGCAATGTTTGGTTTTTGGTTTGGTTTAGTTCATACTATTGGATCTTTGGTTGGAACAATTATTGGAGCTTATGTGGCTAGCAGATATTATGAACCAATGGCAAGTTGGTTAGTAAATATTACAGGTTGGGAAAGTAATTTTTCCAAAGTTCTTATGTTTATTATTACTTTTGTAGTGGTAAATAGATTGATAGGTTTTGGATTTTGGATTTTAGATAAGGCAACTAGTTTTATTACAAAAATGCCATTTTTAAATTCACTTAATAGATTTTTAGGTATTATTATTGGTTTATTTGAAGGAGTGATTACATTAGGTTTAATATTTTATTTTATAGAACGTATTCCATTATCTGATCAATTTATGGGATGGATGGCTGCTTCTAAGTTTGTTCCTTTTTTAGTTAATTCTGCAGCAATTTTAATTCCACTTTTGCCCGAAGCTTTAAAAATGCTTCGTTCTACTGTAGATTATGTTCAAGATATTGTTGTTTCTAATTTATGATTGATACCCATTGTCATATACAATTTCAAGGATATAAGGATGACCGTGATGAGGTCATTCTTCGTTGTATAAAAAAAGGATTGATCATGAATACGATTGGCACACAAAAAGAAACTAGTAGATTAGCAGTAGAAATAGCAGAAAAATATAATAATATTTATGCAACAATTGGACTTCATCCTGTGCATCTTTTTGCTACTCAGGTTGATGAAGAAGAATCAAAATTTTTGTCTCATGAAGAAGATTTTGATGAAAAATATTATTTAAATTTAGCAAAATCAAAAAAAGTAATTGGAGTGGGGGAATGCGGTTTAGATTTTTTTCATTTACCAAATAATATAGATTTTAAAATTATTTTAGAAAAACAAAAAAAAGTTTTTATTCAACAATTTAAATTTGCTCAAAAAAATAATTTAACTTTGGTAGTTCATACTAGAGATTCTGAGCCGGATAAAAATTTACCAAAAGCTTATGATGAAATGGCAAAATTATTAGCAAAACTTATAAAAAAATATGGTAAGATAAAAGGAGTGATTCATTGTTATTCTGGAAATTGGATACAAGCTAAAAAATTTTTAGATTTAGGATTTTATCTTGGTTTTACTGGAATAATTACTTTTCCACCGCGTAAAACTAATCCTCAACCAACTTTGGATTTATTAGAAGTAGTAAAAAATTGTCCATTGGATAAAATAGTGGTAGAAACAGATGCTCCTTATCTAGCTCCTCAATTATATCGTGGTAAAAAATGTGAACCTTGGATGGTAGAAGAAGTAGTTAAAGAAATAGCTAAAATAAGAGGAAAAAGTGTTGAAGAAATAATTAAAATTACAGATGATAATGCCAAAAAATTATTTAATATTTAAAAAAGAGCTTAAAAAAGCTCTTTTTTATATTTTTATGCACAATCTAAATAAAAAAATAGTTGACGAAAGTCTAATAATCAGTTAAAATATTGTCGTTAATCAAATATCTTTTTAAATTTTAAAATATGGCTTTATTGCCTTCTAATCCTAGAGAAAGAAAATACATGTTGATGGGTTTTAGAATAGTGGGAGATTTTGGGGCGAGTATTGCTATTCCTGTGGTAGTGTTTGTTATTATTGGTCAGTGGTTGGATGGAAAATATCAGACTCAGCCATATTTTACGATTGGAGCTTTTGTTTTAGCAGCGTTAGTTTCTGGAAGACTTATTTATAAAAAAGCTAAAAATTACGGAAAAGAATATCATGAATTAGGTAAAGAAAAAAATAAATAATAATTATGAGTGGCGAAATTCACATTCCAACTTTAGCACCAGAGACCTTGTTTCATATAGGAAATATTAGTATTACCAATACAATGATAAATGCTTGGATTGCTATAATTATTTTTTTAATATTAGGTATTTTAATAAAAAGAAAAATAGCTCTTCGACCGGGAAAATTACAAAATTGGTGTGAATATTTTTTAGATTTAATATTAGGTTATTTTGATCAGGTTACAGGAGACAGAAAAAAAACTATTAAATTTTTACCAATAGTTGGATCTGTCTTCTTTTTTATTTTACTTTCTAATTGGATTGGTCTTTTACCAGGGACTGGAAGTATTACTTATGGTCACAATATGTTGCTTCGTCCAGCTAATACTGATTTAAATTTAACTTTGGCAATGTCTTTAGTAGCAGTACTTTCTTCACATATTTTTGCTTTTTTTAGTATTGGATTTTTTACCCAAATTGGAAAATTTATTCAAATTAAAAATATTATCAAAAGTATACCAAAAGGTCCAATTGCTATTTTTACTGCTCTAATTGAGTTTATGGTTGGTATTATAGAAATTGCCTCAGAAGTTGCTAAAGTTTTATCTTTATCTCTTCGTTTGTTTGGTAATATTTTTGCAGGAGAGGTTTTGATTACAGTAATTTCTGCTTTGATAGCTGCTGTTGTTCCAACACCATTTATGTTATTAGAATTATTAGTTGGATTAATTCAAGCTTCAGTATTTGCAATGCTGACTATTGTTTATTTAACAGTTGCTGGTTCAGCTCCTCATGGCGAGGAACATCATGAAGAAGTTCATGAAGTTTTAAAAGAACCTGTAAAGGTAAAATAAGTAGTAAAGAATAAAAAGTAAATTTTATTTTTTATTCTTTACTCCTTGTGAAGAGTAGAGGTATTCAAGGTGAGGTAAAAATTTATTTACAAAAACAAACCAGTCCGTTTTATAACGGATCCCGCGCCAGCGAATATCAAATGTAAATATATGGAACAAGCAGCAATCGTAGTATTGGCAAAAGCTTTTACTATGGCTATCGGTGGTATTTTTCCAGCTTTAGCTATTGGAAAAATTGTTTCCAAAGCAATGGAATCAATTGGTAGAAATCCAGAAGCTGGAGAAAAATTATTTGTCCCAATGTTATTGGGTGCAGCTTTTGCTGAAGCTATCGCTATCTACGCTCTAGTAGTAGTATTCACTTTGAAATAATTTCTTACACTGGGTCAATTTTGGTCCAGTGAATAGATATTATTTTAAAATTTATAATTATGAATATAATAAACACAGTTTATGCTAGCAATGAATCAGTTTCAGAAACTGAAGTTTTAGCTACGGAAACTTATACAACCACAGGACATGGAGAAGAAACAAGTGGAGTAGTAGCTTCTTTGGGTATTAATGCTCAACTTTTTGTATTTCAGCTTTTGAATTTTGCTATCGTAGCTGCTATTTTGTGGTTTTTAATTTTAAAACCATTAACTAAAAAGTTAGAGGATAGAAAGAAAATTATTAATGATAGTTTGGATAAAGCTCAAGAAGTAGAAACAAACTTAACAATGAGCCAACAAAAATTTCAAGAAAAGATTGATGAAGCCAAAGTTGAAGCCAATAAAATTATTGAAAAAGCTTATGCTGATAGTGAAAAATTGAGTGAAGAAATGAAAAATAAAGCTAAAAAAGAAATTGAACTATTAGTTGATCAAGCTAAGCGTAATATTCAAATTGAGAAAGAAGAGACTATTCAAGGTTTAAAAAATGAAACTGTAAATTTAATTATAGCCGTTGTAGAAAAAGTTTTGAATGAAAAAATTACAGATAAAAAAGATCGAGAATTGATTGAAGATTCATTGAAAAATATTAAATAATTTTTATGAAAAAAAGCAATAAACAATTTGCTGAAGCTTTGTATAAGGTTACTAAAAGTTTAAAAGATAAAGATTTAGAAAGAGTTTTATTTAATTTTGCAAAATTATTAGTTCGTTCTCATAAATTAAAGCAAGCGGAGAGGATTATAGAAGAATATATAAAATATGCAAAAAAACAAGAAGGTGTGAAAGAAATAGAAATTACTTCTGCTCATAAATTAGATCAAGAAACTATTGACAAGATAAAACAAGTTTTTGGAGATAAAGTTAATGAACAACAAATTATTGATAAAAATATTTTAGGTGGAGTGAGTATTAAGCTAGAAGACAAGATTTTGGATGCAACTATTAAAACTCAATTAAAACAATTAAAAAATGCATTATAATTAATAATCAAATTTTATAAACATATGTCTACAAATCAGATAGTTGAAGAATTAAAAAAACATATTTCTCAATTTGAAAAAGTTATTGAGGTGGAGGAAATTGGTACAGTCGTAGAAGTTGGCGATGGTATTGCTCGTATGACTGGATTGACCAAAAGTCAATATCAAGAAATGTTGGAATTTTCAAATGGAGTTTTTGGAGTAGTTTTGAATTTAGAAGAAGAAACTGTTGGAGCGGTTATTCTTGGTGATTACAAAGGTATTAAAGAAGGGGACACAGTAAAAAGAACTGGTCGTATTTTGTCAGTTCCAGTTGGAGAGCAAATGATCGGTAGAGTAGTAAATGCTTTAGGTCAAGCTATTGATGGAAAAGATGAAATTAAAACTGATAAATTTTATCCAGTAGAAAAAATTGCTCCTGGTGTTATGACTCGTCAATCAGTTGATCAGCCAGTACAAACAGGTATTAAAGCTATTGATGCAATGATTCCAATTGGTCGTGGTCAGCGCGAACTTATTATTGGTGATCGTCAAACTGGTAAAACCGCGATTGCGATTGATACCATTATCAATCAAAAAGGTCAAAACATGAAATGTATTTATGTAGCAGTTGGTCAAAAAGAATCTAAAATCGCTCGTATTGTAGCTAAATTAGAAGAAACTGGAGCTATGGAATATACCACAGTTGTTGTTGCTGGCGCTTCTGATCCTGCTTCTATGTCTATGTTTGCACCTTATTCAGGAGTAGCAATGGCTGAATATTTTGCTGATCAAGGTCAAGATGTTTTAATTGTTTATGATGATTTAACTAAACAAGCTTGGGCTTATCGTGAAATTTCTTTGCTACTTCGTCGTCCGCCAGGAAGAGAAGCTTATCCGGGCGATGTATTTTATTTACATTCACGCTTACTAGAACGCGCTTGTCGTCTAAATAAAGAAAATGGTGGTGGTTCAATTACAGCTTTACCAATTATTGAAACTCAAGCTGGAGATGTAACTGCTTATATTCCAACTAATGTAATTTCTATTACTGATGGACAGATTTTTTTGGAAACAGATTTGTTTTATCGCGGTGTTCGTCCAGCTTTAAATGTAGGTATTTCTGTGTCTCGTGTAGGTGGTTCTGCTCAAATTAAACCAATGAAAAAAGTAGCAGGTAAATTAAAATTGGCTATGGCTCAATTTCGTGAATTAGAAGCTTTTGCTCAATTATCGTCAGATTTGGATCCAGAAACAAAGAAACAAATTGATTTAGGAAGAAGAATGACAGAATTGTTAAAACAAGGTCAATATTCTCCAATGTCTGTGGAAGATCAGGTAGCAATTATTTATGCTGTCAGTAATGAATATTTTAATAAATTTGAAGTAAATGCAATTAAAGAAGCTGAAAAACAATTTCTTGATTTTATGCATAAAAATAAAAAAATTTTATTGGATAAAATTGCTAAAGGAGAATGGGATGAAGTTATTGAATCAGAACTTAAATCTGCTTGTGAAGAATTTATTAAGTAAATTAAAATTATTAAATAAAATTTAATTTTCAATATTAAAAATTATAAATTGAAAATTCATTATTATGTCAGTTAATACCAAAGCGATAAAACGAAGAATAAAATCTGTTGGCTCAACTCATAAAATTACTAAGGCTATGCAAATGATTTCGGCTGTAAAAATGAGAAAAGCAGTTGATTCAGCTATAAATACTCGTACTTATGCTACATTAGCTTGGGATTTATTAGTAAAATTATCAAAAACTAAAAAGAAAGAACTTCCTTTATTAGATGCTAGACAAGTAAAAAAATTATTAATAATAATGATCACCTCTAATCGTGGTTTGTGTGGAAGTTTTAATGCTAATATTATCAAAAAAACAGCTGAACAACTGAATAATCCAATAAATATTGGTCGACAGAGAGTAGAAAATACTTTTTTAGAACCAAGTTCTGAAATGATAGTTGATGTAATTGGAATTGGTAAAAAAGGTGCTGATTTTGCCAAAAAAATGAATTATAATTTAATTGCTTCTTTTTCTGATTTTTCTGATACTCCAACTTTAAATGATGTTTTGCCGATTAGTCGAATGGTAATTGAAGCTTATGAAAAAAAACAATATGATAAAGTAGTAGCAGCTTATACAGATTTTAAATCTACTATCAATCAAGTAGCAAAATTTAGACAAGTATTGCCAATTTCTGAATTTGATTTAGAAAAAATGTTATTAAGTTTAGGTGATCAAGAACAAGAAAAGCAAAATAAAAAAATGACCAAAGAGCGTGCAGAATTTGAATTAGATAATTATCTTTTTGAACCAAACCAAGATCAAGTTTTACAAATCATTTTGCCTAAATTAGTAGAAACTCAAATTTATCAAGCCGTTTTAGAATCATCAGCTTCTGAACACAGTGCTCGTATGATGGCAATGCAAAATGCTAGTGAGGCTGCTTCGGAAATGATTGGAGAATTAAATTTAATCTATAACAAAGCTCGTCAGGCTGGTATTACGCAAGAAATTGCGGAAATTGCTGGTGGTGCGGCTGCTTTAGAATAATTTATAAATAAATATTTAATAATATGTCAACACAAAATAAAGGAGTTGTATCGCAAATTATCGGTGTAGTTGTGGATGTAAATTTCCCAGATAAATTGCCAGAAATTTATTCAGCTCTAGAGGTTAAAATGCCTAATAATGAAATTTTAATTTTGGAAGTTCAGCAACATTTAGGTAATGATGTTGTTCGTACTATTGCAATGAGTACAACTGATGGTTTATCTCGTGGAACTGAAGCAATTGATACTGGCGCGCCAATTTCTGTTCCAGTTGGTCCAGAAACTTTGGGACGCATGTATAATGTTACCGGTGAACCAATTGATAACAAAGGTGAATCAAAAACAAAAAAGAAATATCCAATTCATAGACCGGCTCCAAGTTTCAAAGATCAATCTACTAAATCAGAAGTTTTAGAAACTGGTATTAAAGTTATTGATTTATTTTGTCCTTTTTTAAAAGGTGGTAAAGTTGGTTTGTTTGGTGGTGCTGGTGTAGGTAAGACCGTAATTATTCAAGAATTGATTCGTAATATCGCTGCTGAACATGGTGGTTATTCAATGTTTGCTGGAGTAGGAGAGAGAACTCGTGAAGGTAATGATTTATATGGAGAAATGAGAGATTCTGGAGTTTTAGATAAAACTACTTTAGTATTTGGTCAAATGAATGAACCACCAGGAGCTCGTGCTCGAGTAGCTTTAACTGCTTTGGCTATGGCAGAATATTTTCGTGATGAAGAAGGAAAAGATTTATTATTATTTATAGATAATATTTTTCGTTTTACTCAAGCAGGTTCAGAAGTTTCTGCATTGCTTGGGCGTATGCCATCAGCTGTAGGTTATCAACCAACTTTGGCTACTGAGATGGGTGCTCTTCAGGAACGCATTACTTCTACTAATAAAGGTTCTATTACTTCTGTACAAGCAGTTTATGTGCCAGCTGATGATTTGACAGATCCAGCTCCAGCTACTACTTTTGCTCATCTTGATTCTACAGTAGTTTTAAGTCGTTCTTTATCTGAACTGGGTATTTATCCTGCGGTTGATCCTTTAGATTCTTCTTCTACTATTCTTGATCCTTTAATTGTTGGTGAAGAACATTATAATACTGCTCGTGAAGTGCAAAGAGTTTTACAAAAATACAAAGATTTACAAGATATTATTGCTATTCTTGGTATGGAAGAATTATCTGATGAAGATAAAATTACTGTGGCTCGAGCTCGTAAATTACAAAAATTTTTATCTCAACCTTGTCATGTTGCAGAACAATTTACTGGTCGTGAAGGTCGTTATGTAAAAATGGCTGATACAGTTAGAGGTTTTCGTGAAATTCTTGATGGAAAACATGATGATAAACCAGAACAAGCTTTTTATATGAAAGGTTCTATTGATGAGGTGACTGTTTAATATTTATGAATACTATTCATTTTAAAATTGCTACTCCAGAAAAAATTATTTATGAAAATGATGTTTTTAAAATTTCTATTCCAACTACTACTGGAGAAATTACTATTTTACCACATCATATTCCTTTAGTATCAATTGTTCAGGCAGGTGAATTAAAAGTAACTAGTAAGATGGGAGAACAAATAATTGCTGTTTCTAGTGGGTTTGTAGAAATAAAAGCTAATAATGAAGTAATTATTTTAGCTGATAATGCTGAACGCGCTGAATTGATTGATATTGAAAGAGCAGAAAAAGCCAGAAAAAGAGCTGAGGAAGAAATGGCTAAGGCTAGAAGTCAGGAAAATGTTGATTATGCTAAATTACAAGCTGTTATTGATCGCGAGATGAATAGAATTAAAATTGGTAAAAAATATAAAAAAATAAATATTAAGAATAATTAATTTTGTTTGAATTATTTTTAAATCTGCATAATATTAAACTTTTTATTTTAGATATTACATAAATTGTGATGTTTATGAAAAGTATAAAATTTTTCTAATTTTAATAAAAAACAATTAATATAATCGATTGTTTTTTATTTTAATTATTTATAAATTCTTAAATCATTATAATTAAAATTATAATGTAATTAAATGATTTTATTAATTAATCTATATATGAAAAAATTAAAATCGTTAATAATTCTTATTTTACAAGTAGTTGTTGTTTCTATAGGTTTGCATTATCTAAGAAATGCTTTACAAGCTTCAGATAATCATGAAATTAGTTTTGTAATGGTAATGCTTATAGATATTGCATTTTTGGCTGTTTATGCTTCTATGGGTGGTCGTTTAGCAAGATTATTAGGTTTTGCTCCAATGGCTGGTAAAATAATTATGGGTATTGTAGCTGGTCCAGCTGTTTTAGGTGTTTTACAACCTTATTCTGAGGGAGTAGAATTAGCTCGTTTAGCAGGTGTTTTATTTATTTTATTTGAAGCAGGTCTTCATTTTGATATGGAATTATTAAAAAAGAATTGGTTTATTTCTACTGTCATTGCTTGTGTAGGTGTTTTTATTCCACTTGTTAGTATTGCTTTACTTGGACATTATGTCTTTTCTTTGGCTTGGATGCCAGCAATTTTTTTAGGAGGTGTTTTTACTGCAACTTCTGTTGGATTGTCAGTTGAAGCTTTAAAAAGAGCTGGTAAATTGGAAACTAATGTAGGTAATAAAATTATTGGCGCAGCAGTAATTGATGATATTTTAGGTGTTTTAGTTTTGACAATATTGGCAAAATTATCAAATGGTAATTTGGAAATGATGAGTATTGTGTGGATTTTTGTAGCTGTGGTTGTTTTTTTTGGCGGAGCTTATATACTTTGGAGTTGGGGAGTGGCTGATAAAATTGTTAAATATTTAGAAAGAAATTATGTTGGAAATTCAGAATCAATCACTGGTCCTTCAACTCGTTTTTTCTTTGGTGCTTTGATGTTGACAGGCGCTTTAGCTGGGGTAATTGGTTTAGAACCAGTTTTAGGAGCTTTTGGTATAGGAGTTGTTTTGTCAAAAGTAGATAATGAAATTAAAGATGAAACTTGGAAAAAAATAGAAGGTTATATGCATATTTTTGTAGGTGGATTTTTAGTAAGTATTGGTACAATGTTACCACGAGAATCTTTACTTGCTCCAAAAGCTTGGTTTTGGGCAATTATTTTAACATTATTAGCTTTTATTGGAAAATATCTTACACGGTATGTTTTAAAAGATAAAGAAGAAGGTAAATTAGTTGGGCTTGCGATGTCAATTCGTGGTGAAGTTGGTTTAGTATTTATTGCTGTAGCTTTAGCTAATCATGTTTTAGATGAAGTTACTGCTGCAGCTGGTTTGTTAGCAGTAATTTTGGTTACTGTTTTAGGTGCTATTCTTTTTGAAAAAGAAGTTATGAAACAAAGTGGGGTAAAAATTGTAAAATCAAAAGATCTTATTTAAAAGAATAATAAATTAATATTTTTTTGAAGCTATTTTATTGTGTATAATTATTATTTATTTTCTAGTTAATTTAGCCAAAAAATATCTTGTTAAAAATATTTTTTAAAAAAATACTTGACTAAAAAATTATTTTTTAAGATAATATAGATATTAATTAAATAATTTTAAAATTTAAAAATTTTTGATTATTGATATAATTATTAGATAATAATTTTTTATAAATTAAATAAATATGTTTTGTCCATATTGTGACGCAGTATTATTAGAAGATGAAATTTGTCCAAAATGTGGAGGTTGTGCTGATTGTTGTGTTTGTTATGAAAATGAAGATGATGAAGAAAAAGATGATTTAGATGAACAATAATAAAAACAACCGACATTAATGTCGGTTGTTTTTATTATTGTTCATCTAAATCATCTTTTTCTTCATCATCTTCATTTTCATAACAAACACAACAATCAGCACAACCTCCACATTTTGGACAAATTTCATCTTCTAATAATACTGCGTCACAATATGGACAAAACATATTTATTTAATTTATAAAAAATTATTATCTAATAATTATATCAATAATCAAAAATTTTTAAATTTTAAAATTATTTAATTAATATCTATATTATCTTAAAAAATAATTTTTTAGTCAAGTATTTTTTTAAAAAATATTTTTAACAAGATATTTTTTGGCTAAATTAACTAGAAAATAAATAATAATTATACACAATAAAATAGCTTCAAAAAAATATTAATTTATTATTCTTTTAAATAAGATCTTTTGATTTTACAATTTTTACCCCACTTTGTTTCATAACTTCTTTTTCAAAAAGAATAGCACCTAAAACAGTAACCAAAATTACTGCTAACAAACCAGCTGCAGCAGTAACTTCATCTAAAACATGATTAGCTAAAGCTACAGCAATAAATACTAAACCAACTTCACCACGAATTGACATCGCAAGCCCAACTAATTTACCTTCTTCTTTATCTTTTAAAACATACCGTGTAAGATATTTTCCAATAAAAGCTAATAATGTTAAAATAATTGCCCAAAACCAAGCTTTTGGAGCAAGTAAAGATTCTCGTGGTAACATTGTACCAATACTTACTAAAAATCCACCTACAAAAATATGCATATAACCTTCTATTTTTTTCCAAGTTTCATCTTTAATTTCATTATCTACTTTTGACAAAACAACTCCTATACCAAAAGCTCCTAAAACTGGTTCTAAACCAATTACCCCAGCTAAAGCGCCTGTCAACATCAAAGCACCAAAGAAAAAACGAGTTGAAGGACCAGTGATTGATTCTGAATTTCCAACATAATTTCTTTCTAAATATTTAACAATTTTATCAGCCACTCCCCAACTCCAAAGTATATAAGCTCCGCCAAAAAAAACAACCACAGCTACAAAAATCCACACAATACTCATCATTTCCAAATTACCATTTGATAATTTTGCCAATATTGTCAAAACTAAAACACCTAAAATATCATCAATTACTGCTGCGCCAATAATTTTATTACCTACATTAGTTTCCAATTTACCAGCTCTTTTTAAAGCTTCAACTGACAATCCAACAGAAGTTGCAGTAAAAACACCTCCTAAAAAAATTGCTGGCATCCAAGCCAAAGAAAAGACATAATGTCCAAGTAAAGCAATACTAACAAGTGGAATAAAAACACCTACACAAGCAATGACAGTAGAAATAAACCAATTCTTTTTTAATAATTCCATATCAAAATGAAGACCTGCTTCAAATAAAATAAATAAAACACCTGCTAAACGAGCTAATTCTACTCCCTCAGAATAAGGTTGTAAAACACCTAAAACAGCTGGACCAGCTACAATACCCATAATTATTTTACCAGCCATTGGAGCAAAACCTAATAATCTTGCTAAACGACCACCCATAGAAGCATAAACAGCCAAAAATGCAATATCTATAAGCATTACCATTACAAAACTAATTTCATGATTATCTGAAGCTTGTAAAGCATTTCTTAGATAATGCAAACCTATAGAAACAACAACTACTTGTAAAATAAGAATTATTAACGATTTTAATTTTTTCATATATAGATTAATTAATAAAATCATTTAATTACATTATAATTTTAATTATAATGATTTAAGAATTTATAAATAATTAAAATAAAAAACAATCGATTATATTAATTGTTTTTTATTAAAATTAGAAAAATTTTATACTTTTCATAAACATCACAATTTATGTAATATCTAAAATAAAAAGTTTAATATTATGCAGATTTAAAAATAATTCAAACAAAATTAATTATTCTTAATATTTATTTTTTTATATTTTTTACCAATTTTAATTCTATTCATCTCGCGATCAATAACAGCTTGTAATTTAGCATAATCAACATTTTCCTGACTTCTAGCCTTAGCCATTTCTTCCTCAGCTCTTTTTCTGGCTTTTTCTGCTCTTTCAATATCAATCAATTCAGCGCGTTCAGCATTATCAGCTAAAATAATTACTTCATTATTAGCTTTTATTTCTACAAACCCACTAGAAACAGCAATTATTTGTTCTCCCATCTTACTAGTTACTTTTAATTCACCTGCCTGAACAATTGATACTAAAGGAATATGATGTGGTAAAATAGTAATTTCTCCAGTAGTAGTTGGAATAGAAATTTTAAAAACATCATTTTCATAAATAATTTTTTCTGGAGTAGCAATTTTAAAATGAATAGTATTCATAAATATTAAACAGTCACCTCATCAATAGAACCTTTCATATAAAAAGCTTGTTCTGGTTTATCATCATGTTTTCCATCAAGAATTTCACGAAAACCTCTAACTGTATCAGCCATTTTTACATAACGACCTTCACGACCAGTAAATTGTTCTGCAACATGACAAGGTTGAGATAAAAATTTTTGTAATTTACGAGCTCGAGCCACAGTAATTTTATCTTCATCAGATAATTCTTCCATACCAAGAATAGCAATAATATCTTGTAAATCTTTGTATTTTTGTAAAACTCTTTGCACTTCACGAGCAGTATTATAATGTTCTTCACCAACAATTAAAGGATCAAGAATAGTAGAAGAAGAATCTAAAGGATCAACCGCAGGATAAATACCCAGTTCAGATAAAGAACGACTTAAAACTACTGTAGAATCAAGATGAGCAAAAGTAGTAGCTGGAGCTGGATCTGTCAAATCATCAGCTGGCACATAAACTGCTTGTACAGAAGTAATAGAACCTTTATTAGTAGAAGTAATGCGTTCCTGAAGAGCACCCATCTCAGTAGCCAAAGTTGGTTGATAACCTACAGCTGATGGCATACGCCCAAGCAATGCAGAAACTTCTGAACCTGCTTGAGTAAAACGAAAAATATTATCTATAAATAATAATAAATCTTTTCCTTCTTCATCACGAAAATATTCTGCCATAGCCAAAGCAGTTAAAGCTACTCGAGCACGAGCTCCTGGTGGTTCATTCATTTGACCAAATACTAAAGTAGTTTTATCTAAAACTCCAGAATCTCTCATTTCTCCATATAAATCATTACCTTCACGAGTTCTCTCTCCTACTCCAGCAAACATTGAATAACCACCATGTTCAGCAGCGATATTACGAATCAATTCTTGAATAATTACGGTCTTACCTACACCAGCACCACCAAACAAACCAACTTTACCACCTTTTAAAAAAGGACAAAATAAATCAATAACTTTAATACCAGTTTCTAAAACTTCTGATTTAGTAGATTGATCTTTGAAACTTGGAGCCGGTCTATGAATTGGATATTTCTTTTTTGTTTTTGATTCACCTTTGTTATCAATTGGTTCACCGGTAACATTATACATGCGTCCCAAAGTTTCTGGACCAACTGGAACAGAAATTGGCGCGCCAGTATCAATTGCTTCAGTTCCACGAGATAAACCATCAGTTGTACTCATTGCAATAGTACGAACAACATCATTACCTAAATGTTGCTGAACTTCCAAAATTAAAATTTCATTATTAGGCATTTTAACCTCTAGAGCTGAATAAATTTCTGGCAATTTATCTGGGAAATTTACATCCACAACTACACCGATAATTTGCGATACAACTCCTTTATTTTGTGTTGACATATTATTAAATATTTATTTATAAATTATTCTAAAGCAGCCGCACCACCAGCAATTTCCGCAATTTCTTGCGTAATACCAGCCTGACGAGCTTTGTTATAGATTAAATTTAATTCTCCAATCATTTCCGAAGCAGCCTCACTAGCATTTTGCATTGCCATCATACGAGCACTGTGTTCAGAAGCTGATGATTCTAAAACGGCTTGATAAATTTGAGTTTCTACTAATTTAGGCAAAATGATTTGTAAAACTTGATCTTGGTTTGGTTCAAAAAGATAATTATCTAATTCAAATTCTGCACGCTCTTTGGTCATTTTTTTATTTTGCTTTTCTTGTTCTTGATCACCTAAACTTAATAACATTTTTTCTAAATCAAATTCAGAAATTGGCAATACTTGTCTAAATTTTGCTACTTGATTGATAGTAGATTTAAAATCTGTATAAGCTGCTACTACTTTATCATATTGTTTTTTTTCATAAGCTTCAATTACCATTCGACTAATCGGCAAAACATCATTTAAAGTTGGAGTATCAGAAAAATCAGAAAAAGAAGCAATTAAATTATAATTCATTTTTTTGGCAAAATCAGCACCTTTTTTACCAATTCCAATTACATCAACTATCATTTCAGAACTTGGTTCTAAAAAAGTATTTTCTACTCTCTGTCGACCAATATTTATTGGATTATTCAGTTGTTCAGCTGTTTTTTTGATAATATTAGCATTAAAACTTCCACACAAACCACGATTAGAGGTGATCATTATTATTAATAATTTTTTTACTTGTCTAGCATCTAATAAAGGAAGTTCTTTCTTTTTAGTTTTTGATAATTTTACTAATAAATCCCAAGCTAATGTAGCATAAGTACGAGTATTTATAGCTGAATCAACTGCTTTTCTCATTTTTACAGCCGAAATCATTTGCATAGCCTTAGTAATTTTATGAGTTGAGCCAACAGATTTTATTCTTCGTTTTATCGCTTTGGTATTAACTGACATAATAATGAATTTTCAATTTATAATTTTTAATATTGAAAATTAAATTTTATTTAATAATTTTAATTTACTTAATAAATTCTTCACAAGCAGATTTAAGTTCTGATTCAATAACTTCATCCCATTCTCCTTTAGCAATTTTATCCAATAAAATTTTTTTATTTTTATGCATAAAATCAAGAAATTGTTTTTCAGCTTCTTTAATTGCATTTACTTCAAATTTATTAAAATATTCATTACTGACAGCATAAATAATTGCTACCTGATCTTCCACAGACATTGGAGAATATTGACCTTGTTTTAACAATTCTGTCATTCTTCTTCCTAAATCAATTTGTTTCTTTGTTTCTGGATCCAAATCTGACGATAATTGAGCAAAAGCTTCTAATTCACGAAATTGAGCCATAGCCAATTTTAATTTACCTGCTACTTTTTTCATTGGTTTAATTTGAGCAGAACCACCTACACGAGACACAGAAATACCTACATTTAAAGCTGGACGAACACCGCGATAAAACAAATCTGTTTCCAAAAAAATCTGTCCATCAGTAATAGAAATTACATTAGTTGGAATATAAGCAGTTACATCTCCAGCTTGAGTTTCAATAATTGGTAAAGCTGTAATTGAACCACCACCATTTTCTTTATTTAGACGACAAGCGCGTTCTAGTAAGCGTGAATGTAAATAAAATACATCGCCCGGATAAGCTTCTCTTCCTGGCGGACGACGAAGTAGCAAAGAAATTTCACGATAAGCCCAAGCTTGTTTAGTTAAATCATCATAAACAATTAAAACATCTTGACCTTGATCAGCAAAATATTCAGCCATTGCTACTCCTGAATAAGGTGCAAACATAGACATAGAAGCAGGATCAGAAGCGCCAGCAACAACAACTGTGGTATATTCCATAGCTCCAGTTTCTTCTAATTTAGCTACAATACGAGCGATTTTAGATTCTTTTTGACCAACTGCTACATAAATACATTTCATGTTTTGACCTTTTTGATTGATAATGGTATCAATCGCAATCGCGGTTTTACCAGTTTGACGATCACCAATAATAAGTTCGCGCTGACCACGACCAATTGGAATCATTGCATCAATAGCTTTAATACCTGTTTGTACTGGCTGATCAACTGATTGACGAGTCATAACACCAGGAGCAATTTTTTCTACTGGATAAAATTTATCAGTTTTAATTTCATCTTTTCCATCAATAGCTTGACCTAAAGCATTTACTACTCTACCGATCATTTGCTCTCCAACTGGAACTGACAAAATACGACCAGTTCTTTTTACTGTGTCCCCTTCTTTAATACCTTTGTAATCACCAAGAATAACCGCTCCAACAGTTTCTTCTTCTAAATTCAAAACTACTCCAAAAACTCCATTTGAAAATTCCAACATTTCTTGATATTGACTTTTGGTCAATCCAGTCATACGAGCAATACCATCGCCAACTTCTACGACTGTACCAATTTCCTCCACCTCAATAACTTTTTCAAATTGAGAAATATGTTTTTTTAATTCTTCAACTATCTGATTTGTAGACATATGTTTATAAAATTTGATTATTAATTATAATGCATTTTTTAATTGTTTTAATTGAGTTTTAATAGTTGCATCCAAAATCTTGTCTTCTAGCTTAATACTCACTCCACCTAAAATATTTTTATCAATAATTTGTTGTTCATTAACTTTATCTCCAAAAACTTGTTTTATCTTGTCAATAGTTTCTTGATCTAATTTATGAGCAGAAGTAATTTCTATTTCTTTCACACCTTCTTGTTTTTTTGCATATTTTATATATTCTTCTATAATCCTCTCCGCTTGCTTTAATTTATGAGAACGAACTAATAATTTTGCAAAATTAAATAAAACTCTTTCTAAATCTTTATCTTTTAAACTTTTAGTAACCTTATACAAAGCTTCAGCAAATTGTTTATTGCTTTTTTTCATAAAAATTATTTAATATTTTTCAATGAATCTTCAATCAATTCTCGATCTTTTTTATCTGTAATTTTTTCATTCAAAACTTTTTCTACAACGGCTATAATTAAATTTACAGTTTCATTTTTTAAACCTTGAATAGTCTCTTCTTTCTCAATTTGAATATTACGCTTAGCTTGATCAACTAATAGTTCAATTTCTTTTTTAGCTTTATTTTTCATTTCTTCACTCAATTTTTCACTATCAGCATAAGCTTTTTCAATAATTTTATTGGCTTCAACTTTGGCTTCATCAATCTTTTCTTGAAATTTTTGTTGGCTCATTGTTAAGTTTGTTTCTACTTCTTGAGCTTTATCCAAACTATCATTAATAATTTTCTTTCTATCCTCTAACTTTTTAGTTAATGGTTTTAAAATTAAAAACCACAAAATAGCAGCTACGATAGCAAAATTCAAAAGCTGAAATACAAAAAGTTGAGCATTAATACCCAAAGAAGCTACTACTCCACTTGTTTCTTCTCCATGTCCTGTGGTTGTATAAGTTTCCGTAGCTAAAACTTCAGTTTCTGAAACTGATTCATTGCTAGCATAAACTGTGTTTATTATATTCATAATTATAAATTTTAAAATAATATCTATTCACTGGACCAAAATTGACCCAGTGTAAGAAATTATTTCAAAGTGAATACTACTACTAGAGCGTAGATAGCGATAGCTTCAGCAAAAGCTGCACCCAATAACATTGGGACAAATAATTTTTCTCCAGCTTCTGGATTTCTACCAATTGATTCCATTGCTTTGGAAACAATTTTTCCAATAGCTAAAGCTGGAAAAATACCACCGATAGCCATAGTAAAAGCTTTTGCCAATACTACGATTGCTGCTTGTTCCATATATTTACATTTGATATTCGCTGGCGCGGGATCCGTTATAAAACGGACTGGTTTGTTTTTGTAAATAAATTTTTACCTCACCTTGAATACCTCTACTCTTCACAAGGAGTAAAGAATAAAAAATAAAATTTACTTTTTATTCTTTACTACTTATTTTACCTTTACAGGTTCTTTTAAAACTTCATGAACTTCTTCATGATGTTCCTCGCCATGAGGAGCTGAACCAGCAACTGTTAAATAAACAATAGTCAGCATTGCAAATACTGAAGCTTGAATTAATCCAACTAATAATTCTAATAACATAAATGGTGTTGGAACAACAGCAGCTATCAAAGCAGAAATTACTGTAATCAAAACCTCTCCTGCAAAAATATTACCAAACAAACGAAGAGATAAAGATAAAACTTTAGCAACTTCTGAGGCAATTTCTATAATACCAACCATAAACTCAATTAGAGCAGTAAAAATAGCAATTGGACCTTTTGGTATACTTTTGATAATATTTTTAATTTGAATAAATTTTCCAATTTGGGTAAAAAATCCAATACTAAAAAAAGCAAAAATATGTGAAGAAAGTACTGCTACTAAAGACATTGCCAAAGTTAAATTTAAATCAGTATTAGCTGGACGAAGCAACATATTGTGACCATAAGTAATACTTCCAGTCCCTGGTAAAAGACCAATCCAATTAGAAAGTAAAATAAAAAAGAAGACAGATCCAACTATTGGTAAAAATTTAATAGTTTTTTTTCTGTCTCCTGTAACCTGATCAAAATAACCTAATATTAAATCTAAAAAATATTCACACCAATTTTGTAATTTTCCCGGTCGAAGAGCTATTTTTCTTTTTATTAAAATACCTAATATTAAAAAAATAATTATAGCAATCCAAGCATTTATCATTGTATTGGTAATACTAATATTTCCTATATGAAACAAGGTCTCTGGTGCTAAAGTTGGAATGTGAATTTCGCCACTCATAATTATTATTTATTTTTTTCTTTACCTAATTCATGATATTCTTTTCCGTAATTTTTAGCTTTTTTATAAATAAGTCTTCCAGAAACTAACGCTGCTAAAACAAAAGCTCCAATCGTAAAATATGGCTGAGTCTGATATTTTCCATCCAACCACTGACCAATAATAACAAACACTACCACAGGAATAGCAATACTCGCCCCAAAATCTCCCACTATTCTAAAACCCATCAACATGTATTTTCTTTCTCTAGGATTAGAAGGCAATAAAGCCATATTTTAAAATTTAAAAAGATATTTGATTAACGACAATATTTTAACTGATTATTAGACTTTCGTCAACTATTTTTTTATTTAGATTGTGCATAAAAATATAAAAAAGAGCTTTTTTAAGCTCTTTTTTAAATATTAAATAATTTTTTGGCATTATCATCTGTAATTTTAATTATTTCTTCAACACTTTTTCCTCTTATTTTAGCTATTTCTTTAACTACTTCTTCTACCATCCAAGGTTCACATTTTTTACCACGATATAATTGAGGAGCTAGATAAGGAGCATCTGTTTCTACCACTATTTTATCCAATGGACAATTTTTTACTACTTCTAATAAATCCAAAGTTGGTTGAGGATTAGTTTTACGCGGTGGAAAAGTAATTATTCCAGTAAAACCAAGATAAAATCCTAAATCTAAAAATTTTTTAGCTTGTATCCAATTTCCAGAATAACAATGAATCACTCCTTTTATCTTACCATATTTTTTTATAAGTTTTGCTAATAATTTTGCCATTTCATCATAAGCTTTTGGTAAATTTTTATCCGGCTCAGAATCTCTAGTATGAACTACCAAAGTTAAATTATTTTTTTGAGCAAATTTAAATTGTTGAATAAAAACTTTTTTTTGTTTTTCTAAAATAATTTTAAAATCTATATTATTTGGTAAATGAAAAAAATCTAAACCGCATTCCCCCACTCCAATTACTTTTTTTGATTTTGCTAAATTTAAATAATATTTTTCATCAAAATCTTCTTCATGAGACAAAAATTTTGATTCTTCTTCATCAACCTGAGTAGCAAAAAGATGCACAGGATGAAGTCCAATTGTTGCATAAATATTATTATATTTTTCTGCTATTTCTACTGCTAATCTACTAGTTTCTTTTTGTGTGCCAATCGTATTCATGATCAATCCTTTTTTTATACAACGAAGAATGACCTCATCACGGTCATCCTTATATCCTTGAAATTGTATATGACAATGGGTATCAATCATAAATTAGAAACAACAATATCTTGAACATAATCTACAGTAGAACGAAGCATTTTTAAAGCTTCGGGCAAAAGTGGAATTAAAATTGCTGCAGAATTAACTAAAAAAGGAACAAACTTAGAAGCAGCCATCCATCCCATAAATTGATCAGATAATGGAATACGTTCTATAAAATAAAATATTAAACCTAATGTAATCACTCCTTCAAATAAACCAATAATAATACCTAAAAATCTATTAAGTGAATTTAAAAATGGCATTTTTGTAATAAAACTAGTTGCCTTATCTAAAATCCAAAATCCAAAACCTATCAATCTATTTACCACTACAAAAGTAATAATAAACATAAGAACTTTGGAAAAATTACTTTCCCAACCTGTAATATTTACTAACCAACTTGCCATTGGTTCATAATATCTGCTAGCCACATAAGCTCCAATAATTGTTCCAACCAAAGATCCAATAGTATGAACTAAACCAAACCAAAAACCAAACATTGCAAACCCACTAATAATTATGAGAAGAATGATATCAAATAAAGACATATGTCTTATAATTTAAAATTTAAAATTATATATTATTTTCTAATCTTGAAAATAATATTCCTCCTTTATTTATTATACCACCTTCTGACAATTTTCCCCAGTCATGAGACAATTCAGTTGTGTTTAACTGTTTCAAAATCTTTTCCGCAGTTTCAGGAATAATTGGCAATAATGCTACGGCAATCTGACGCAAACCTTCGGCTAATTGATAAAGTAAACCAGAAATATCTTCACCAGCTTTTACTTTTTCCCAAGGTTTTTGTGTAGAAATAAAACTGTCTAATTCTGCAACAAATTTATTTATTAAATTAACCACTTCTTCAAATTTATATTCACTTAAATATTTATTATATTTTATCCAAAAATTTTCTATTTCCCAATTCACATTTTCCACTTGAGGAATTTTTGATTCTGAATACTTTTCTAACATTGTTAAAATTCTACTAGTTAAATTACCTATACCATTTACAAGATGAGCAGTATAAAATTCTTCAAATCTTTGAATACTAAAATCACCGTCTTCATAAGCTGGCATAGCGCCAAGTAAATAATAACGCACAGCATCAGTACCATATTTTTCTACAATTTTATATGGCTCTATCACATTACCTAAACTTTTACTCATCTTTTTTCCTTCAGCAGTAATAAACCCATGAATAAAAATTTGTTTTGAATTTGGTAAACCAGCTGAGATAAGCATAGCTTGCCACATAGCTGCTTGCTGACGAAGATTATCTTTTCCCGCCACTTGTACTCCTGGCCAATTTTTTTCAAAATTATTTTTATTTTCTGGCCAACCAAGAGTTGAAATATAATTTATTAAAGCGTCAAACCAAACATACATTACTTGACTTTCATCTCCTGGAACTTCCACACCCCAAGGCATCTTATTTTTCAAACGAGAAATACTAAAATCTTCTAAACCTCGTTCCACAAAATTTTTAATTTCTAATTGTCTATTCTGAGGTATAATAAAATTTGGATTATCTTTGTATAATTTTAATAAAGATTTTTGATATTTAGAAAATTTAAAAAAATAATTTTCTTCTTCAATTAATTCTAAAACTAAATTAGGATGAACTGGACATTTACCATCAACTAACTCAGAATCAGTTTTTTCTAATTCACAACCTACACAATATTTAACACTATAATTTTTTTTATAAATATCACCATTTTTTTCACATAATTTCCAAAATTCTTGAGCTGCTTTTTTATGATACTTATCAGTTGTCCGAATAAAATGAGTGTAACTTAAATTAAGCGCTTGTTTCAAAGCATCAAATTTAACAGCGTATTCATCACAATATTTTTGTGGCTCAATTCCTAATTCCAAAGCCTTTCGATAAATTTTCAAACCATGTTCATCAGTGCCAAAATTAAATACTACATTTTTTCCTAATAAACGATGATAGCGAGCCAAAACATCTGCCTGAATAATTTCCAAAGCAAAACCAATGTGTGGTTCAGCATTTACATACGGCAAAGTAGTGGTAATATAATAGTTTTTCATAATTAACTAATAAATCTATTTAATTTCTCTTTTAGTGAAACTATTTATCATTTTGTAAATTTCTCATATAAACAAATAATTTTTTCCAAGTATTCAAATCATAAAAAATTTATCATATTAAAAATTAGTAATTATTAGTTACTAATTATCACTTACTAACAACCACTACAAACTCACCTTTTTCACTAATATTCATTTTTAAAATTTCTTGAATTGTGCCACGATAAATTGTTTCAAATTTCTTAGTCAACTCTCTGCCAATACAAAGTTGTTGTTTTTCATTCAAAACTTTTACTAATTCTAATAAACATTTTTTTATTCTATGACTAGATTCATAAAAAACTATTGTATATTTACTTTCAGCTATTTCTTTAAAAAATGCTTGTCGTCCTTTTTTGTGTGGAGGAAAACCAAGAAACAAAAACTTATCTGCGGGAAATCCTGAAATACTCAAAGCTGTAATAACTGCCGAAGGACCTGGAATTGGTATTATATTATCAGACTGAACAATCATTGATGAATCTTTTTTGTTAACGAAATATTTTGAATTTTCTACTTGAACTTCATCCAAAATCATGTCAATCAATTTATTTCCCGGATCACTAATTCCCGGTGTACCAGCATCAGTTACTAAAGCTAAATTTTTACCACTTACTAATAATTTTTTAATTTCTAATAATTTTTTAATTTCACTATGTTGATGATAAGAAATTGTCTTAGTTTTTATTTCAAAATAATTCAAAAGTTTTTGAGTATTTCTAGTATCTTCACATAAAATAAAATCTACTTTTTTTAAAGTTTCTAAAGCGCGTAAAGTAATATCACCAAGATTGCCAATTGGTGTAGCTACTATATATAATTTACCTTTTTCATTCATAATAAATAAATCTTATCAAAAATAAGAGAAAAAAGCAATTTCTTGCTTTTTTCTCAAAATATGATATACTAAAAAAGTATTTTACAGGAGGATAAATACATGAGAAGATATTGGTCTAAGCTCACATTGAGCCAAGTTAAAAAAGGAATACCGTCTTATCCAAATGACGGTAACCAAAAAAATTCAACAAGGGATCCAAAAATTTGTCCCCGCCTACCTAATGAAGTAGATTTTCTTACTGAAAATTTTCTTCGTTCAACCGATCCTTTCCGCAATCTGCTATAAGACCAATCAAATTCTTTTCTTTGTCAACATTTCTGTTGACAACCCCCAAAAATAAACCCGCCATTTTGGCGGGATTTTTTATTCTTTTTCAATTACTCCTACTGGACAACTATCTATTAAATCTTGAATCTTATCTTCTTCTAATTCTAAACTAGAATCAATTATCTCTGCTTTATTTTCTTCATTCATTTTTATATTTTCTTCCCAAATATAACTACAACTTCCACAACCAACACACTTTTCTTGATCAATTTTAATTTTTGACATATTTTTTATTTAAAAAATTAAATATTATTTTTAAAATTATTTTTAAAATTTTTAACCATAATACTTTTCAGTATAAAATCTTATTAATTGTTCAATTTCAGGAATAGCTTCCGGACTAGCCACACCTACTTTTAATTTTTTCTGTATATCTTCTAAATTTCTAGCTCCTTCCAAAACAGCTTCCTCAATATCTCGATCAGTAATCCTTAATTTTTCATCAATAATTTTGGCTCCTTCAACAACAATTCGCTGATGTTGTCCTGTTTTACGAAACCAATCATTAATAGCCATTCGCAAAGCCTTATCTCCTAATACTGAACAATGTACTTTTTGAGCTGGTAAACCACCCAATCTTTCCATAATATCTTGAGGTTTAATTTTTAAAGCTTGATCAATTGTCAATCCATTATTTTCTGTTACTATTTCACTCATAACGCTAGTTGAAGCAATAGCTGAACCACAACCAAAAGTTTGCCATTTACATTCTTTTATTTTTTCTGTTTTTGGATCAATTTTTAACCAAACAACCATTTCATCACCACAAGCAGGAGATCCAACTCTTCCGCTAGCATCTGCTTCATAAATTTCTTCTTCGCCATAAAAAAGAATATTTCGCGGATTAAAAAAATGATCTTTAACTATATCACTATATAACCAAGTATTACCTTGTGCATCTCTTCCATCAATTTTTTTATTTATTTTCATAACTATAATTTTAAATAGTTAATTTAAAATTTTAATTTTAATATTTTATTTATATTTAGCATGTTGAACAACTCCTAAATTAACTGGACTAATTTTTCTTAATTTTTCTACTATTTCAGGTAAATATTCCATTACATAATCAATATCTGCTTTGGTATTACAATGTCCTAAACTAAAACGCAAACTACCATGAGAATATTCATACGGTAAACCACAAGCAGATAAAACATGAGATGGTTCAAGTGAAGCAGATGTGCAAGCTGAACCAGTTGAACAGCAAATACCATAATTATCCAAATATAATAACAAAGCTTCTCCTTCTACATCCAAAATAGAAAAATTCAAATTATTAGGCAAACGCAATAATTCATCTTCTAATTTAGGACCATTAAGTTTAACTTTATTAATTTTTGTTTGTACTTGTTCCCAAAAATAATTTCTTAAATTAAATAATCTTTTATTTTCTGCAAGACGATTATCTTGAACTAATTCCAAAGCTTTAGTTAAACCAATAATTCCAGAAATATTTTCTGTACCACTTCTTTGACCCATTTCTTGTCCTCCTCCAAAAAACAAAGGTTGAATTTCTACTCCACGACGCTTATATAAAACTCCCACACCTTTAGGACCATAAATCTTACTTCCATTAAAAGTCAAAAGATCTACATGTAATTTTTCTACAGCTAATTCCAAAGCACCAGCTGCCTGACAAGCATCTGTATGAAAATAAGGAAAAACAGTATTTTTTTCTTTTCTCCATTTCAAAATTTCTTTACCAATTTCAACAATTGGTTCAATAGTACCGATCTCATTATTAGCATACATAATTGTTACTAAAATTGTTTCTGGAGTAATAGCTGATAAAACTTTTTTAGGAGAAATAAAACCTTCACTATCTGGTTCTAAATAAGTTACTGTAAATCCTTCTTTTTCTAATTGTTCACAACAACGAAGTACTGCCTGATGTTCAATTTTACTAGTTACAATATGTTTTCCTTGATTTTGATATTTTCTAGCAATACCAAAAATTGCTAAATTATTAGATTCAGTTCCTCCACTAGTAAAAATAATATTATCAGGTAAAGCCTGTAAAATTTTAGCCACTTTTTTTCTAGCCTCACTTAAAAATCCTTTCACTTTTAAAGCCGGAGCATATAAAGATGAAGGATTGGTAAATTCTTTTATCCAAAAAGGTTCCATTGCTTGTTTAACTCGTTCATCTATATAAGTTGTTGCCGCATGATCTAAATATACAAAAGATTTTTTCTTTTTATTAAAAAACATATTAATCTTCTAATAATTCTGATAATTTTATTTTACCTAAATAATCTAATAAAGAATTATTTACTTTTTTAAAAACTTTATGAGCTGTACAATTTTTTTCTTTTGGACAAACAACATCACTTTTCAAACAATCAATCACTGCATATTCTCCATCTAAAACTTCTAGTAAATCTTTAAGACTAATTTTAGTTAAACTTTTTTTTAAATAATAACCACCAGTTGCTCCTTTAATAGATTGAATAATACCACCTTGACGCAATTTTCTAGCAATTCTCTGTAAAAATAAAAAAGAAATATTTTTTTCATCAGAAAACTTTCGTAAACCCAAAAGCTCATTTTTATTTAAATTAGACAAAGCAAAAATAAATTGTAAACTATAACCCAATTCTTTATTAAACTGTAACATAAAATTTTAATTTAATAAGATAATTAAATTATACTACAAAAGTATGATTTGTCAAATTTATTAAGAAAAAAGAAATAAACACAAAAGTTTATTCCTTATTTCTTATTCTTTACTTTTTATTTTAACTAAAATGGTAAAGTTAAATTAATACTTCCATTTGTTTGATTACCATCCATACTTTGTAATTGTATTGGTAAATCAAAATTAACAGCAAATGGTACTAATTCTCCTACTAAAGTATTATAATAAAGCATTTTATTTTTTTTACCATATTCATAAATCTCTTTGGTAACTTTTACATCTTGTTCACAATATTTTTTTATTTCTTCTAATTTTCCTTCTTCAAACCATTTTTGCGCTTGAAAACCATCCGCACTTTTTTCTATCTGTAATGTTGCTTTAGCAATATCATTTAATTTATAACGATGACCAGTAGATTCTTTAATTATTTTTAAAATATCTAATTGAGGAAAACTTAATAAATCACCTGCATAATATTTATTCAAAATTGGTAAATCAAAATGTTCACTATTAAAACCAATTATTCTTTCAGCTTTTTCTAAGATTGGCCATAAATCTCCTAACTCATGCTCTTCAAAAGAGCGGTATTGATCATGTTCATATTCATAAATAGATACCACTGTAATTTTCATATTAGCCTGATCTCTAAGATCTCCAATAGTTTCAATATCTAAAACAACTTCTTTTGACATAAATTATATAATTATTTTAAGTGCAATTATTTTAACACATTTATTAAAATATAAAAAGTGTAACAAATTTTTACACTTTTTACTTGTTTATTAAATCTTAATTAACTAAACATTAACCATTCTGGTTTAAAAATTAATAACAATCCAAGAATCAATATTAACAAACCACCAACTAAATTAGTATATTTAGCATATTTAGTACCAAAAACTTTTGATTTAAGAGTAGACATCGCAATAAAAAATACCAATAAATCATCTAACATATAAAAGAATATATAACCAACCATATACATATATTTCTTCCAAATTGGCATTTCATTCAAAGCTAACACTTGTGTAAATATTGCTGGAAAACCAGCAGAACAAGCTAATTCTACTAAATTTACTGAAAAACCTAATAATAAAATACCTAATATTGACCACCATAAACTTTTTTTATAAACAATATCTTTAATTTTAGCAAAAATTTTTTGAGTATTTTTTTTACTAGATACTTCACAAACAACGCCTTCAGTTTTTCTACTTTTCCAAAAATCTTTTAAACTTTTTCCACCAACTCCCACTGCCACTAAACCAATTATAATTCTTATAGCAACAACCATCCCCATAAACATCAAAAATTGAAGCCAAGCAGCCATAAAAATAAAATATACTAAGGCTGAAGAAAATATAAAAATACTACCCAAAAGCCACATCCTTTTTTTATCTTCCATCCCCAAAAGTAAAGTAATTAAAAAAAGCAAAACCCACATTGCACAAGGATTGAAGCCGTCTAATAAACCAATAATTATTGTTAAAACTGGTAAAGAAAATTGTTCTAAATCTATTTCTCCTAAAAAAGGAATATTTATATATTCAGAATTGTTATTTATTTTTTCCTCTTTTTCTAATAAACCGCGTTCTAATAATTTATTCTCCACAATACCCATAATTTTATTACCAGTCGTTTTATTATTAGCAAAACCAACTACCACTTCACCATCTATAAAAGCTACTGGTACTCCACTAGTTTGTACATTATAAAATTTTATATATTGTTGAAAAATTTGTTGATTTTCAGAACTTTTACTTACTTCATACATTTTTAAATCAATAAAATCACCATATTCTTTCATTAGCTTAGTATTGATAAACTTAATTTGATCTTTGCAATGTGGACAAGTTTCTGAATAAAAAAAAACATATTCTACTTTATTTTCATTTGTCGTCGCAATTTCTTCTGCTTGAACTGGAGAAACAAAAGAAAAAATACTTAAGCAAAAAGAAATTAATAATAAAAAAATAAAAAATCTTTTCATAAAATATTTATATAATACAAAAAATTATCAAGACAATTATAATACAATTATTTTTTTTGGTCAATCTAAATAATTAATAACAGTTGACAAAAAACTAATTATATTATACTATAATAGTATGAGAAGAACTAATTATTAAATTAAATTTATGAAATTTACACTTCCAAAACTTAATTTTACCTTTGATGCTCTAGAACCAAACATAGATGCTCAAACAGTAGAAACACATTATACCAAACATCATCAAGGATATATGGATAACTTTCAAATTTTAGTAGATAAATATCCTGAATTAAAAAATCTGACAGCTGAAAAAATACTTACTGATTTAGAAAAATTAAATATAAATAATATAGACCGAACAAAATTAAAAAATATGGGTGGCGGTTATTTAAATCATAATATTTATTGGTCCAATCTAAATCCTAATAATACTAAAGATAAAAATTTAATAAAAAAAATAAATCGTGATTTTGGTTCAATTAAAAAATTCAAAGAACAATTCACTCAACTTGCCACTACTTTATTTGGATCTGGTTGGGTTTGGTTAGTAGAAAAATCTGATGGAAAATTGGATATTTATCAATTACCTAATCAAGACTCTCCACTAACTCTGGGACATAAACCTATCTTAGCTCTTGATGTTTGGGAACATGCTTATTATCTGAAATATAAAAATAAACGCATTGATTATATTAATGCTTGGTGGAATTTAATAAAATTAATTTAAAATAAAATTATTAACTAAATACTAATTTATTTTTTATTTTCTATTTATAAAGAGTTTTAAATAAAAAATTAAAACCCCAGTTTAACTGGGGTTTTTATATATTAAATTTATAAATTAGTATTTAATAATCACGCAATTTACTAGAAATATCAAAAGTTTGAATCTTATCTAAAGCTTTTGCTTCAATCTGACGAATACGCTCGCGTGTTACATCAAATTCCTTACCAACTTCTTCCAAAGTATGCGTTACTCCATCCACTAATCCAAAACGCATTTCTAAAATCTTTTGTTCTCGAGGAGATAAATCTTTCATTGCTTCTTTGATATAATCACGCAATAATTCTCTACCAGCTGATTGCGAAGGACTAACAGTTTTTACATCTTCAATAAAATCTGATAAAGAAGAATCGTCATCGTCATCATCACCAACCGAAGTTTCCAAAGAAATTGTTTCTTGAGAAATTTTAATAATATGTTTAATTTTATCTAAATCTTCTCCCATTTCTGCAGCTAATTCTTCTGGAGTCGCATCACGACCTAAATCTTGTAATAAACGACGAGAAATTTGTTGAAAACGATTGATAGTTTCTACCATATGAACTGGAATACGAATTGTTCTAGATTGATCAGCTAAAGCACGAGTAATAGCTTGACGAATCCACCAAGTTGCATAAGTAGAAAATTTATAACCTTTTCGATGATCAAATTTTTTAACAGCTCGAAATAAACCAATATTTCCTTCTTGAATTAAATCCAAAAGCGAAAGTTGTTTTCCTACAAACTTTTTGGCAATAGATACAACTAAACGCAAGTTAGCTTGAATCAATTTTTTTTCAGCTTCTCTATCCCCTTTTTCTTTTCTTTTAGCCAAAGAAACTTCTTGATCAGCAGTTAAAAGTGGAATCTTACCAATCTCGCGTAAATACATTTGAATAGAATCTTGAGAAATAGCGCCTAAATCAAATTCTCCTTCTACATCAGGTTGTTCACCTTGAAATTCTTGTAACAATTCTGCATTATCATTTTTCTTACCTAAAAAACCTTCTCGCATTTCCACTACAGAAATTCTATTTTTATCCATTAAATCCAAAGCAAATTCATAATATTCCAAATAACATTCCAAACGAGGAAAAAGATTTAAAACTTCTACTTCTGTTAAAAATCCTCTACTTCTACCTTTATCTACTAAATTTTTAATGGCTAATTCATCTGGTGGATTTACTATTTCTTGATCAATTACAAAACCAGACTTAGTTAAAGTCTTATTTTTTTTATTTTTTGGAGAAACTAATTTCTTATTTGGTTTTGAAACTGTTTTCTTTTTGGTAACTTTCTTAATAGTTTTTGTAGTCCGTTTTGATGGTTTGCGGACTGGTTTTTTGATAGCTTTTTGAGCTTTGGAAACAACCTTTTGGGTTGTCTTTTTTTTCTTTGTAACTGATTTTTTAGTTACAGTTTTAGTTGTCTTGTTCTTTTGAGTTTTTTTAACACTCTTTTGAACTTTTTTTCTCGGCATGAGAAAATAATTATTAATTAATTTTATTTTTATAATTGATTAATTTGAGTCCACTCAGCAATTAAAGCATTTTCTTTTTCTCTGTCATTATTTTTTGCAGCTTGAGCAATTTTTATTTTTAATTCTTCATTTTTTTTTCTTTTCCACCTTGTTTTTATTAAAACAATAATATTTTCTAATTCTTTTTTAGCATCTTCTTCTAAAAAATTAGAAAACTCCCATTCTGATTGCAAGAGTAAAATATCTAAATTTTTTTTATCTTCAGCTTTTACCTGATTTTTAATTTCTTCTAAAGTATACTCTTTTTTTATCAATTCGTAAAGAGAATTAAAAATACTTTCTTCAATAATTTTTTCCAATCCTGATTTTAATAACTTTTCTCTTAAAAAAGGATATTTCAAAATTAAAGCTAATAATCTTTCTAATAATAAAGCTAAAGGATCTTTTTTTATAATTTTTTCAGATTCTAATTTTTTTTCAGCTGAATTCAATTTATTCACATTTTTTTTGGTAGCTACTCTTTTTAGATCATCTCTTAATACCACAACATCCACTCTAACAATTTCAGAAAGTTTTCTCAACCAATGATCTTTTTCTACTGCATAAGGAATACGCGCAATTTCTAATAATATTTCATCTACTGCTTGTTGTTTTTCTTGATAATTAGTAATATCTTTTTTAGAAAAAACTTTGGAAAAATACCAATCCATCACATCTTGAGCATTATTAACTGCTTCAAACCAAATATCTGGATTTTTTTTTAAACATTCATCTGGATCTTTTCCTTTTCCTTCAGGAATACGAATCACCCGAACTCTCATTCCCGCTTCAATAGCTAAATCAATTCCTCTCTTAGCTGCATTTTGACCAGCGTCATCAACATCAAAAGCCATATTGATATTTTTGGAATAACGCTGTAATAATTTTATTTGTTCTTCAGTCAAAGCTGTACCAGAAGAAGCTACTACATTTTTCATACCAGCTTGATGACAAGCAATTGCATCCATCTGACCTTCAACAATTACTACTAAATCTTTAGTTTTAACTTCTTGTTTTGCTTTTTCTAAACCAAATATTACTCTAGATTTATCATAAACTATTGTTTGTGGAGTATTTACATATTTACCTCCAGAATTTTCTTTTTCTACCAAAATTCTTCCAGTAAAACCAACTACTTCACCATGAACATCACGAATAGGAAACATAATCCGACCACGAAAACGATCATAAAAACCTCTTACTCCACCTGATTCAGTACCTTCTTTTCTAATAGTCAAACCTGAAGCAACTAAATCATCAACTGCAAAACCTTTTTTTAATAAATACTGAGTTAATAAATCCCACTGCTCAGGAATAAAACCAATTTGCCATTCATCAATAGTTTCTAATTTTATTCCTCTTTCTTCTAAATATTTCAAAGCGTCTTTTGCTGTAGACATTTTTATTAAAAAATTATAAAAAAAACGAGCAGCTTCTTTATTGATTTGTTTAATTCTATTTTTTTGATTATTATCTACTTCACTGCGACGATTTGATAATTCTATTCCCGCTCGATTGGCCAAATAACGCAAAGCTTCCACAAATTCCATACCTTCCATTTCTTGAATAAAAGAAAAAATATCTCCACCTTTTCCACAACCAAAACAATGCCAATTTTGTCTTTCACTACTAACCATAAATGATGGAGTTTTCTCATTATGAAAAGGACATAAACCTTTTTTATTTGCACCTGCTGGTTTTAATTGAATATATTCACCAATTAAATCTGCTACATCAATTTTATCTTTTATTTGTTGAATTTCATCTGACATAATTTAATCAACTTTTTTATTTATCTTTAAATTTTAAATCAATAATATTTATAGACTATCTCAAAAACAAGAATAAATCAATAGTCTTAAAACTCACTTTGGAAAGTGAGTTTTAACCAAATTTTATTATATTATCGTCATTACCAATACTGCCAGAATCTGTTTGATATTTTGTTGTCTCATTTTTATCTTTTTTTATTATTTTAGATTCATCTCGATCTTGTATATTGCTTACTACCTGATTATATATTGATTCTATAGGTAAACCAACTGGAGGTTCTGAGCGTTTAGAAATAGTTTTTTGTACTTGAGGTGTTTTCACATGAGACATAGGAAAATGCCAAATAGTAGCTAGCTCTTCTGTATTTAACACAAAAGGATTACTACCAGTCTTTATTTTTCTATTTTTATAAGCCTTAATTAAATTAGCTTTTCTGAGAGCAGATTTTTTTTCTTTTCCAAAATAAAATACACTTGTAGTAAATTTTGGCACAATAGAATTGGCACTAGGTATATTAAATTGTTGTATAGCTCCCACCAAAGCATTGATTCCTCTTTCTGATTTAAAAACTTCATTTCTAGCTAAATAAACTCCTCGCATTTTGGTTTTAAATCCAACTTTAGTAATTTTTTCTTCCATAGCTTCAACTATTTTTGTTTGTCCTGGTGTAAGATATTTAAGTTGATTTGGTTCAGATTGTTTACTTTTTTCTTCTCCATTTTCAGCTCTAATAGTTCCAAAAACTTGAGCGCTAATTTCATCCCAAGTTTTAGCAACTTCTCTTTCAAAAGGTAAACCAAAACCAGATTTTTTCTTAGTGCTAACATCTCCAATAACTTCTTTAATTTTTTTAATAGCATCTTCTTTCCAACTATTAGAAATAGGTTCAATAATTATTTGAAACCACATTTGTTCTCCTGAACCAATTCTAGAAAAACTTTCTAAAAAGGCACTCATTGGATCTTTTAAAACTGTATCTTTGGATATATTGTGTTCAAAATATCTATAAGTTCTAATTGGAAAAGCATCATTCTCAGCTAAAGAAAAATCTCCTACCCAAACATCATAATCTGGATCTGGATAAATTTCTGGAGCAATATCAACATAATCTTCTACTTCAGTAATATCTGCATCTGGATATTGCGCATAAATAGCTGCTTCTATTAAATCACGAAAAATTTCTTCAGTCCGAACTAAAAACTGAATATAACCTTCAATACTAATAATTTCAAAACTAAACCATCGTTGTCTAACTCCATTTTTGAAAACTTTTTCTATATTCAAACTATCAAAAGCTCCAGCTAAATGAGCAAATAACTGTTCTACAGCTTTTGGAGTTTGAACATTTTCTAAAGGAACATCAATCGCTAATAAAACCCATTTCCAATCAGCAGTATAATGATTAGTTTTATATTCTATCCAATAATAAACTGAAAGAAAAAATAATAAATAAGCTAACACTACCCAACCAATAATAATGACAACATCAAAAACTACTTCAAAAGTAGGACGCAAAAAAAACTGTAATATTAAATCTAAATCAATATAAAAAGGACCTAAAAACATATTTAGACTTCTATTAATTTATAAATAATAACATAAATTATAATGATACCAAAAACTGTCCACCACCAACCATTTAAACTAGAAAAATAACCTGACAACCAAGCTAAACCAACAGCAATAGTAACAGCTAAAGATATCAAATGACGAATAAAATTATCTGACATAAAATTAATTTTAAGATTTATAAAATCTTATGTCTATAAAATATAAAAAACAAAATTTTAGACTTTCAAATTCTATAAATTTTAACTTATTAACATTATACCACAAAAAAATAAAAAACCCCACCAGTAGGGGGATTTTTATTTAATTATTATTTATTTCTTCTTTTTTCATCCCAATTATGCCAAACTACTAATAATGGACTGGCTACAAAAATAGATGAATAAGCGCCTAAAAAAATACCAATTATCAAAGCTAAAGAAAAGTTTTTTATTGTTACGCCACCGAAAAAATACAAAGCTGACAAAGCTAATAAAGTAGTCAAAGTAGTATTGATAGATCGAGCAATAGTATCATTAATAGCTTTATTTACCAAACTCGAAAAATCATCCACACTATGCTTAATAAGATTTTCTCTAATTCGATCAAAAACTACAATCGTATCATTAACTGAATAACCAAGTACTGTCAATAAAGCCACTACAAAAGCTGTATCCACTTCTACTCCAGCAAATTTACCTAAAATTGCAAAAACTCCTGCTGTAATTACTATATTATGCACTAAACCAACTACTGCTACTGCACCATATTTCCAAGAAGCTACTGGTCGAGAAACTTTTCTAAATGCATAAGCAATAAATAAAATAATACCAATACAAACAGTAATAATAGCTGTAAACGAACGATTACGTAAAGAAGAACTGACAGAAGAACCAATAGTTTCAAATCTTTGTTCCAAAACTTTACTTTCTTCATTTTCAAAATTAGTTCTTAAATTAGATAATAAATTTTGATGTTCTTCTTCTGTTAAAAATTTAGTTTTAATAATAACTCCATTATTATCTGTAGTTTGTACTACAACTGTGCCAAAATTCATACTTTGAACTAACTCTCTAACTTGTGTTACTTCTGGACGATTATTAGAAAAACTAACTTCTAATAAAGATCCACCTGTAAAATCCATACCCGGTTTTAAACCAAAAACAAACAAAAAGAATAAAGCCGTTATAAACAAAATTCCAGAGATAGTAAAAGTAAAATTTCTTTTTCCAATAAAATTAATTTGCATATTATTTTTTCACCTCCGTTTTTTCTTGTTTGCAAGAACCCAAGAACAACCAATTACCATATTCACTAAACCATGGACAAACAAAACGCAACATTGTTCTGCTAACAGTGATTGCAGTGAACATGCTAACTAAAATACCAATTGACAAAGTAACAGCAAAACCTTTTACAAATCCAGTACCAATCCACATCAACAATACACAACTAATCAAAGTAGAAAGATTACTATCACGAATAGAAGTCCAAGCTCTTAAAAATCCTTCTTCTACGGCTACTCGTAAAGTTTTTCCAGCTCTTAATTCTTCTTTCATGCGTTCAAAAATCAATACATTCGCATCTACTGCCATACCGATTGACAAAATAAAACCAGCAATACCAGACAAAGTCAAAGTTACTCCAATTAATTTAAATAAAGCCAAAGTAGTAAATACATAAACTGTCAAAGCAATTACTGATAAAAATCCTGGTAAACGATAATACAACAACATAAACAACATAATAGCTAAAATACCAATTATTCCAGCTCTCAAACTTAATTGTAATGATTGAATACCTAAACTAGCGCCAACAGTTTGTTGACTAACTAACTCAATAGGTACTGGCAAAGCACCAGTATTCAATCTTTGAGAAAGTAATTGTGCTTCTTTGATATTAAAATTACCACTGATCACAGCCCGACCATCACGGATAACATCATTGACTGTTGGTACGCTGATTGGTTCTCCATCTAAGAAAATAGCCACAGGCTGACCAACATTTCTTTCTGTAATATCTGCAAATAATTGTTTACCTTCATTATCAAAAGATAAAGAAACTTGCACCGCTCCTGTTTGAGGATCAGATACCACTTCAGCTTTTTCTAATTGTTTTCCCGATAAATCAGTATTTTTCCAAATATCCTGAGGAGGAATAATATCAGTTTCTGTTTTAGTATTTATTAAAATTCTAGATACTTCATAAGTTTTACTTCTTCTCTCATCAACTTTATAAATTATATGAAAACCAAAAGCTGTTTCAACCGGACCAACAATTTCTCCTACTTGAGTATTATCAAAAATTGCTTTTTCAAACTCAGGTATCATAACTCCTTTTCCAAACCAACCTAATTCTCCACCATTATCTTTGCTACCAGGATCAGATGAATTTTCTTTAGCTAATTGAGCAAAATTTGTAGCATTGGCTTGATTATAAATTTCTTGAGCTTTAGCTCTAGCTTCTTCTTTGGTATAAATAGGATTTTCACAACCTTGAGAACCAAGATAACAAATCAAAATATGACTAGCCTTAACTTCAATTTCTCCTTCTTGTTCTCCACCGCGTTTTAAAATATTATAACCATCAGTTGTTTCTAATAAAGTTTTACTAATTGATCCTTCTGCATTAGTACTGGCCCAAGCATAAATTTCTGGATAAATAGTATTATTGCTTAAATATCCCATATAACCAGCATTATTTTTACTTATCATATCTTCAGAATATTCTGCAACTACAGAAGCAAAATCTGTACCAGCTTTTACTTTTTGCAAAGCTTGATTAGCTTTAATTTTTGCTTCTTTATTATAATTATCCATTTCTTTCTTTTCTTCAGCAGTTAATTCTCGAGCTGGCTCATTATTTATTTCTTTAAATTCCAAAATTGGTGTACCACCAATCATAGCAATAGCCTCTTTGATATCTGTTACTCCAGCTAATTCTACTGAAATACGATACTCTTCACCAATTTTATTAGTTTGAACAATTGGTTCAGAAACTCCTAAAGAATTTATTCGGCGTTCAATAACATCTCTCACACCTTCAACAGCTGTTCCTATTTCATTATTAGCAATATTTGTAGTATCAGCTTGATAAATCAATTGAGCTCCACCTTGAAGATCCAATCCTAAATTAAAATTTTTTTCTGGTAAACGAGGTAAACCAAGATGTAAATTATCATTTATAAAATCCAAACCTTTGTTGGCATAAACTGGAAAATCAAAAAAACTCGCTACTATCATAAGTACGAATATACCTACTATCCCCCAACGGAGTTTAGAACGAATATTGGTTTTGTTTCTTTTCATAACTAAAAATAAATTCGAACATTATTTTATAACAAACTTTAAAAAAGGTCAAGAAAAATTAATCACAGAGCTTATTTTACTCTTATTACAACTTCATGCATAATATCCTCACCTTGTCTGTATGTACCATGTTCTTCTAAATCTAATTTTACACCCAAAAGACGACTAAATTCAGATAATTTACTCTTAATCATAGAATAAGATGTTTGTTCACGCATTTGAGCATAAATTGGTAAAGGATTATTATTCGCTAAATATTCTATTTTATATCTTTCTAAAAAAGCTATCATTAAAGCCAAGCCAGCACCCTTACCTTTTTCATTCACAGCAATATCTGTTACATAAATCATTTTTTCATTGCCCACTACACCTTCATAAGCAAAAATATAACCTTGCATTTTTTTATTTTTATCCTCATATTTAAAACTCATATTTGGTCGATCTTTTTGCTGATTGTTAATATCTTTAGCAATAAGACCATTTTCCATATTATGAATATGTTGTATTAAAGTTTTATTGTCAGCATAGGCTTTACCTTCTATAAAAGCTACTCGGAGAGAATCTTCAAAAGTAAGTAAAGAAACACCCGGTTGACTAGATTGATATGAATCTCTTTGTTGACTATCATATTCAATAATTTTTTTAGATACAATTTCATCTTCAATTTTTTGAGGTGTTAAAGAATATACTGTAGAATGACTTTTATCAGTATAAGCTACAGGAGCAGCTGGAACATAAGTATTTTTTACTTCAGGTAAATTTGTCAAACTATCAGAAAAGCCTTTACCGATAACAACTTGTTCTTGTCGAAGATTATCTCTTTCACCATATCTACTTAAATACTCAAACATAAAATCTTGATAAATCATTTCTATTTGTCTTGTAATTAACTCATTACTTCTTACATTAGGTGTTACTTCTACATTATCACAAGCTAAAATAAATTCTGACTGAGTTAAAATATCTTCAGGAAGAATATCTTGAATAGCTGGTTTATTTGTATCTTGCATGGCTGAAAAAACTTTTTGAACATTTTCCTTTATATCTACATCTTTAGTCAAGACACTTTGAGCTATGGTACGCCAAGTATTATCTGGGCGTTGTTGTTGTAAAGTAAAAATAGTGCAATCTGGATTAAAAGTATAAATATTATTTTTACCAGAACCAAACGGCATACAACAAGAAGTATCATTACCTGCTACGACACCCTCTGGATCTGATTTAGCATTAATTTTAGCACGATATTTAATTGTCTGACCAACTGTTTGTTGTTTTTTATTATCCATTCCCAAAAACTGTAATATTTGTTTTTGTATTTCTGGAGATAATTCCTGTTCTTCTTCATTTCGTATATATTCTTTAAAATCTATATCATTTTCTTTTAGTAATTCTCCAATTAAACGAATTAAATCTCCTGGTTTTTTTCTACTTCCAGGAATCCGCTTGTTTTGTTTTAAATCAAAATAACCTAATTGCTCTCTTAATATAGTTCTAATTGTTTTTTCTGGCTCTTGTTCTCTTCTTTTTTCAAAAGGAAGTTCATATTCAATTTCAAATGGTTGAAAAACTTGTAATTCATCCAAACTACCTTCCACCAAAGCATCTCGTAAATTCTCTGCATTTAAATCTAAATAAGGTATTTCCACATAATTAGAAGGTTTTTTGTTTTCATGCGCACTCTGTGAATGTCCATCATCAATTTCTAAAAATTTAGCTGGACTACGCCAAAATTCTAAAACAGCTTGCATGCTAATATTTGGATGAAAAGCCAAAGTTTCTATGTATTTATATAATTCTGCTTTTCCCTCTTGTTTAAGTTTTTGTAAATCCTTTAAAATTTCAATTTTCTTTAATAATTGACAAAGTTCATAATATTTATATAAGTTTTTCCACGAAGCAAAAATTTGTTCTTGTGAAGACAAATCTTGAGCTAATTGTTGCAATTTATCTACATCAGCATATTTTTTTACTTGAGCTAAAATTTCTTCAATATTAGAATTAAAATTCACAGCCACATGATTAAATTCATGATGAGCTGTACCAGAATCATATCTAGCGCCATCTTTATTAACTTGAAAAAGAATATTACCAAAAAATTCTTTTTCTGAAAGATTACTAGATTCATACATCGCAATCACATAACCAAGTTGGTGTAAAGCATCATGACGAGAAAGATCTTGACGCTGACAATAAGTAAACATTTTATCATAACCAAATATCTCAGCTCCACGCTGAAATGGCATAGAAACATTTTGTTCATCCTGCCATTCAGGAAGTTCATCATTATTTATAATACTTTCATAAATACTTTTACCAGCATCTTTTGTAAAAATATCAATACCATTTTGTTTAGCTACATGAGCTTCTGGGTAAGTTATTTTTACTCTTTGATCAATTTTATTTAAATCTTCTCTATTAAAAAAACATTCATAATTATGTTCAATAAGCCAACTTAAATAAGATAAATTATTTTGATTTTCTCTTAATAATTCTTCCCATGTTTTTATATTTAATTTTTCTACAAAAGAATTTATTGAAAAATTAATATGATCTATTTCTGGAGGTAAAATACCTAAGTCTAAGATTTCTTTAGCTTCGTTTATCCAACTATTTTTTAAACTTTCTCTCAAACCTTCTTTAGCAATTTCTTTAACTTCTTCAGACTGAATAAAATCTGAAGGTAAAATACCTAAGTCTAAGATT
>JAAZJX010000068.1 GCA_012800155.1 Candidatus Magasanikiibacteriota bacterium | reverse complement strand
GAGTATATACCCATAACTATTTTATGTCAAGTAATTTATCTTAAAGAAAATAATTATCCCCTAACTAAAAATAGAGTTTCAAAAACTCTATTTTAATAAATTATCTTATGTTGACATAATAATGCGGGCTACTAGAGTTAAGTACCACCATATAGCAATATTGTAAGGCTTTTTGGAAGATTTTTCTATAGGCGATTTTAAGTACGTGGGTCAGGGTTTGAGATAAAAAATGAGACAAATGAGACATTGGATTAAGGGTTATTTTTTCAATGTCTTGATAATTTTAATTTACATGGTTCTTATAGAATCTCTTAATCCTCTCTTCAATTATTGAGCCCTTTTCATTATTGATTACCATGAATGCAAGATATGCAACAATAGCAAATCCAAAAGGAGGAAATAAATATAAGATTAAATTAAAAACATTAAAGAAAAAAGAAATAATAGTATTTAATATATAAACAATAAAAGGAACAACATAAATAAACATTAATAACATTAAAGAAACCCAAACTATTTTTTTAATACCTTTGTATAATTGCCAATCCCCAAGAATCTTAACACAAATATTATGAAGCATTTTATAAAAACCCAAGAAACGCAAAAGTTTACCTAAGGAAATAAAAGTTAAAGCGCTATATAAAAATCTAATAAAAATATTTGGTTCTTGTATTGGGCTAATTGATTCCCAAGAAAAATCTTGTCCTATTAAATACTTCCAAACTGAAAGTATAACTAAAAAAAGAACATAAAAAGAGACAGATGAAAAAGATTTTTTAAAATTTTTTAAAATTTCTCTCCAGTACCATTTATTTTTATTTATTTTATTAACTAGGTTTCTCATAAAAAATTGATATTCTTCATATATTTTCACAAATATAAATCTAAGTCAATATAGATTATTAGATTATACAAATTAATTAAACAGCTCGTTTATATCTTATATACAACAAAAAAACGAGGGGTTTGCCTCGTTTTTCAATATCTTTAATTATCTATTTACTTTAATCTTATTAATTCACTTGCCAACAATTCACCTTGTTCCAAAACTCTATCCGCTTCAATTCTTGCTAAATCAGGAGGATAGCCATATTTCATTAGTATTTTTTTAACCGTTAAACGTAGTTTAGCTCTAACATCTTCTCTTTTTTCCCAGTCTACTGTTGCATTTTTTCTAATAATATCAACTATTACATGAATTAATTCTTTCATCTTGTGATCTTCTAAAAACTTAGTTGAATCATTTTCTGAAAGTACTGAATAGAAAGCATACTCCTCTGGCGTAAGTCCAATATCTTCTGCTTTTTTATCTTCTAATTTCATCTCTCGAGCAATTTCCGAAAGTTCTTGTATAACTTGAGCTGTGTCAATTTGGTTGTTGTGATATTTTTTAATTATGTTTTCAAGCATTTCAGAAAATTTCTTTCCCTGTGTCATGTTTTTTCTTTTTCTGATTTTCACTTCATCATTGAGTAATTTACGAAGTAGCTCAAAAGCAAGATTTTTTTGCTCCATATTTTTTACTTCAAGCAAAAATTCCTCTGACAAAATATCAAGTGTCGGAGTTTTGATTCCTGCGGCTTCAAATATATTTACCACTCCATCACTTGCCAAAGCTTCATCTACAATTTGTCTTACTGCTGTTTCTACTTGTTTATCTGATTTTCCACCACTTGGTGTAAATTTATTGATACGAGCTTTTATTGCTTGAAAAAATGCAACTTCATCTCTTATTTGCTCTGATTCAAAACTTGGAACTGCCATTGCAAAGAGTTTTGAAAGTGCTGTTATTTCAGCAATAAATCTATTTTTTAGTTTTTCATCTTGCAAGATAAAGTTTGAAGCTCCAAGTAATATTTTTAGTTTCTCGTTATTTTCTGCCTTGAAATATTGCTTGTAATCAAAACCATGAAACATTTGATCAACAATTTCAAATTTGGTTTTCATTCCTGCGATAATTTCTGCAATATCAAGAACTGCTTCACCTTCTCCACCACTTTGGGTATACACTCCCATTGCATTTCTCAGGTCTTGTCCAATACCGATATAATCAACAATCAGTCCACCTGGTTTATCTTTATACACACGATTGACACGAGCGATTGCTTGCATAAGGTTTGCACCTTGCATTTTTTTATCGATATACATCGTATGTAAACAAGGCACATCAAAACCAGTAAGCCACATTGATTGCACGATTACTATGTTGAGTGAATCATTTACATCTTTTAGCCTGAGAGCAAGTTTTTTCCTATCTTCTTTGCTGGTATGATGAGGTTGGAAACTTTCAGGATCATCACTGCTTGAAGTCATTACAATTTTGATTGCACCTTTCATGAGTTCGTCATCGTGCCAATCTGAGCGAATATTTATAATTTCTTGATAGAGATTTACTGCAATTTGTCTAGTCATACAAACGACCATTGCTTTCCCTTCAAAAGTTTTTTGTCTTGCTTCAAAATGATCCACAATATCTTTTGCAATATCTTTTAGTCTGTCTGGATGTCCGACTATTGCATCGATTTGAGCATTTTTCTTTTTAGCTTTTTCTTTTTGCTCTTCTGTTGCTCCTGCTATTTCATCTACGGCATAATCAATTTTATTTACTACTTCTTGATTCAGTCTGATTTTTACCAATCTTGATTCATAACTAATTGGAACAGTTGCCCCATCATCAACGGCTTGTTTGATGTCATAAATATCTATTTCATCACCAAAAACATTTCTCGTTGATCTGTCTTCTTTTTCAATAGGAGTACCAGTAAAACCGATAAATGAAGCCTTTGGCAAAGCATCTCTCAAATATTTTGCATTTCCATATCTGATTTCTGATCCGTCTTCTGTTTCCACTTCTCTTCCTTTGAATCCATATTGGCTACGATGAGCTTCATCTGCCACGACCACAATATTTGATCTTTCTGAAAGTGTTTCATAAATATTTCCTTCGCTTGGTGCAAATTTTTGAATCGTAGTAAAAACAATCCCACCACCTGACACTTTGAGAAGTTCTTTCAAATGTTCTCTATTTTCTGCTTGGACGGGAGTTTGTCTGAGTAATTGCTTACAATTTCCAAAAGTCGTAAAAAGCTGATCATCAAGATCGTTTCTATCTGTCAAAATCACAATAGTTGGATTTTTCATTTCTGGCTCAACCACAATTTGCCCAGTATAAAACACCATAGAAAGTGATTTTCCTGATCCTTGTGTATGCCAGATGACACCGATTTTTCTGTCTCCCTCGTGTTCGTGTGTGGCTCTCAAAGTTTCTTGCACTGCTTTTTCTACTGCATAATATTGATGATAAGCTGCGATTTTTTTGACTTTCACGACTGACAACAGTCCTGTTTTTTCGTCTTTTTTCTCTTCTTGTTCAAAAACCGTGTTGTATCTGATAAGGCGAAGCAACACTTCTTTATCAAGCATTTTTTCTGCCATGATGTGCATTTCTGGAAGTTTTCCGTTTTCAATCTTCTCTGGACTTTTCCATGCAAGATAACGAGAAAATGGAGCAGAAACAGAAGAAACTCTCGCATCTATGCCGTCTGAAATAATACACAGTGAATTATAGTAAAAAATGCTTGGCACAGCTTTTTTGTAATTTTGAATTTGAGTAAAAGCTCTTTCAAGTGTTGCTTTTTCATCGGTTGCACTTTTGAGTTCTGCAATTACGAGAGGAAGTCCATTTACAAAAATCACAACATCCAGTCTTTTTTCGTTGTTGTTTTCTTTGATAACAAATTGATTGACTACCCAAAAGCTATTATTTGCGATATTTTCAAGATCAAGCAGTTTGACATTGATTCCTTTGGTATTTCCGTCTTTGAAATATTCCACAGTGATTCCGTCAGTGAGGAAATTATGAAACTTTTCATTATTTGCCATGAGGTCTTGCGAGCCAAGATTGATGATGTGTTGGTATGCTTCGTGTCTGGCAGATTCGGGAATATCAGGATTGAGTCTTTTTAGTGATTCTTTCAAGTGATTTTCCAAAACGACACTATCAAATCTTTCTCTTTGTGGATTGCTAGAATATGGAGCGATATCTGGACCATAAAAATACTCGTAGCCTTGTGCTATAAGTAAGTCTATCAAGTTTTGTTCAATATGTGATTCGTTTAGTGTAGTCATAATAAAATCCTTATTTAAATAAATTCTTTGATGACATCTTGAATATCAGAATATTGTTTAATTTCTGTTTCATCAGTATCAAAGTCAATAACAATATGTCCCAAAGAAGTTTTTACAGCATTTTGATTGAGTGAATTCTTCCCTGTTGAATAATCTGAACTATAATACCTACTATCAACATCAGAACGATTTTCATCAGAATCTGCTTCTCTTACTTTTTCTGAAATAATGTTTAATCTTGTTTTATTCCCGCTCATTGTTTGAAACAAATATTCTGAAAAAGATGTTTGTAAACCGTGATGAGGTGCTATCAAATAATCTACGCCATCATTAGATAAATAATTTTTAAAATTCATATTATTATCAATAAGATATTGCATTCCTTCTTTTAGCATATCTCCTGGCAAAAGAAGTGTTTTATTTCCAACATGAAGAAAAAGAACAAGGCTAATATTATTGGCATAGCCAGATTTTAAATCTTCATCGTTTTCACAAGTTTGAGGGAGTATATAAAAAAGTGAGATTTCATCAGTAATTGAAATAAGAGGATTATCAACCGAATCTGGATTTCTGTTTTTCATTTCTTCCAGTACAGCATTTCTTGTATCATTTTCTTCCCCCAATAATTCTCTATTAACTTTGAATTCATCATTTTGTTTTTCGTTATCATTAGGGCAAGTCATATAATGAGCATTGAACTTTTCTTTGAATTTTGGATAGTCAGAAATATGATCTCTGTCTAAATGACTAAAAAACAATTGATTTACTAAAAACTTTCCTTGATTATCTTTCTCAAATATCTTTTTTTCGGTTAAAGGAACCAAAAAATCTTCAACAGGAGAAAAAGTTGAACTTGATCCAATGTCTATTATTACTTTTTTATCGTCAAATTCTGCATAAGCCGATAATGCACCACCAACATTAAAAATTACTATTTTTTTCATAATTATTTTTTTAAATTTAATAAAACAGTTTTAAAAACCAAACCCCTTGCAACACCTCTTGCTCTCCAAAGAAACGCAATAGAAATAACCAGACTTAAAATTGCAAAATTTATTTTCGCAAACCAGCAAAACAAGACACTTAATAAAAGAAATTCAATCAGCATTACACGAACAAAAAGATAATTTCTATTCGCAATTTTTATTTCTTCAAGATCACTTACCTTTGAGTATAATTTCCAAAATATACTTTGAGATAATTCATCATCTTTTTTATTTCTTTTAAGGAAAATTGGAACATCTGAATATTTTTTTTCAAATACTTTGATTTCGTCTTTTGAAAGGTTTAAAGATTGGAACAATTCATCTCTTTTGTGATTACTATTTATTACTGGATTCTCTTTGTAAAGAAAAACTTTTGAAGGTCTTCTAAATTTAAAAAATATATCAACAATCCACTCAAATTCATGTGCAAGTGTTTGTAATAGTTCTCCTAAAATAAAAGCGACACAGAAAAAAAGAAAGGTATATAAAAAATCTAAATCACTATTTAAATTAATTTCCGTATTATTTGAAAAAAAGAAAAAAATAACTGCAAGAAAAAAACCTCCAGGTAAAATTTTTATAACTAATTCTTCAATTGTAAATTTATCTTGCATGGTATTCCTTTTAAAAATTAAAAACTAATAATTATCACTTTTTTCTCTGTTTTCTTCCCAGTGTAAAGCTTGAATGTTTTTGAGATGATCTGTTCCTCCTTTTGCTTGTGGTTTTTTGTGATCAACTTCCCAGCCATACTCACCAAGAGTTCCATAAGAACCTTTTCTAATCTTATTTCCTTCTGCATCTTTTCTCCAGGTATCAGGATTTTGTCCTTTAATTGGTTTTGCTTGTTCCCAAGCATGTTCAATTTGTTTTTTAGTTGCCATAATAAATGTATTAAAAATTAAAAATATAATTACAATTTTACTCTTTGTTGTCCACTCATCAACCTCGGCAATAATTCATCACGGCTACGAGCGAGGGATTGAATTTGTTCTGAATTATCTCTGATTTTTGCAAAGATTGGCAGTATTGCTTCATCAAATTGTTTCAAAGTTTCTTGATCTGGAATTATTATTTCTAAATTATATAAATTTGTAACTGTAATTTGAGGCTGTGCTGAACCAGAAGTAACACTTTCAAAATCAATTTTCTTTGATAAAAAATAAATAAATTCTGAACTTAAAAACGACCCCATATTTTCAAAAGCCATACAAGAATTTGTAATACTTGATTTTTCCTTTGAAAACTGAATTAAACCGCAACCATTTCCTCTGCAAGTCAAAACTACTATAGGCTTTTCATACATAAAATCTTCTATATAGCCACGAATTCCACTACCACCATAAATTGGATATTTTTTGTCTTCTGTTTGAATTTCTGATAAATTTTCCGCTTTAACATATTTTCCTTGTTTTATATTTAACTCTTCTCCCAATTTCCCAACTCTCCACCCATCAGGCAGTTCATTATCCACTCCATACTTCCCAAACCACTCCTGAAAAATCACTTGTCCCATCTCTTCCAGTGTCTTGTTTTGCTCTCTCAGTAGCTCTATCTTCTCATCAAAAGCCGAGAGGACAGAGGCGATGGCTTGTTGTTCGAGGAGAGGAGGAAAAACAACTTGCATACCAAGCAAATGCGGAACTTTGATACTTGGCTGAACTCCACCAATATCAAGATTTAACAAAGCCTTTTTAGTGTTTGGATCAGTTAGAAAATAATACAAAAAAAGAGAATCATTTTGATTATTTGCTCTTAATGCAATGAGGTTTTGTGCAATCGCACCTCTATCAAGTTTGGAATATGAAGCATTGCCAATTGTTCCAACTGTAGGAATTAGAACATCACCTTTTTTGATTGTTCCTTTTCTAAAACCATTAGTAAAAACTTCTTCATCTACAAATTTTGAAACTTTGGAATAATCAGGTTCTCTTGCATTGTCAGAAATTGCATTTACTTCCAAAAGCTCATAACCACTTTCTACAAGCGGTGGAGTTTTCCCACGATTATCTACAACAAAATCTATAACCTCCCCCAAAGTCGTCTCCACCCAATCACTTGGAGGTAAACTTGAAGAACTCGCTGTATGTGAATTATTGTCAGTCATATTTTTTGTTTCTTAAATACTAAAACCGATTTTTGCCAGTTGTTTTTTTATCTCCGCATTCATCACTTCTTCTTTGGCAAATTGCTCTTTGAGAGTGCTTGTGAGTTTTTGCATTTTTTCTTCAAAAGGTATTCCGTCATCTTCGGTTTCTTTGATTCCCACATAACGACCAGGCGTCAGCACAAATCCATGTTTTTCAATTTCTTCTCTTTTGGCAGATTTACAAAAACCTTTTATATCCTCATATTTATCAGGATTTTTTCTCCAGTTGTGATAAGTCTCAGAAATTTTATCTATATCTTCATCAGTAAATTCTCTATGTACACGATCTTTCAAGAAACCCATTTCCGAAGCATCGATAAACAGAATCTCGTTTTTTCTTGCTTGTCTTTCTCTACGAAGAAACCAAATACACGCAGGGATTCCTGTATTATAAAAAAGCTGTTTTGGTAAAACGACGATACATTCTACTAAATCGTTTTGTATTAGGTTTTTTCTAATTTCACCCTCACCAGAAGTATTGGAAGAGAGAGAGCCATTTGCCAAAACCGTTGCCATCACTCCGTTGGTTGCGAGATGATAAAGCATGTGTTGCATCCAAGCAAAATTAGCATTTCCAGCAGGTGGCACTCCATATTTCCATCTGGCATCATCTTGTAAAATCTCCTGTCCCCAGTCAGATTGGTTAAACGGAGGATTGGCAAGGATGAAATCAGCTTTGAGATCAGGATGAGCATCTTTGAGGAAACTTCCCTCAGTATTCCAAGCCACAAATTGTGAGTTGATATTACGGATTGCAAGGTTCATTTTGGATAATTTCCAAGTGGTTTGATTAGATTCTTGACCATAAATCGTGATATCTTTGATATTTCCTTGATGTTCAGATACAAACTTTTCACTCATCACAAACATACCACCTGACCCACAAGCGGGATCATAAACACGACCCTTGTATGGCTCTATCATCTCTACCATCAGTTTAACGATAGATTTTGGAGTATAAAATTGACCTCCTTTTTTTCCTTCGGCATTGGCAAATTCACCTAAAAAATACTCATACACACGACCAAAAAGATCTTTGGAGTTTTCGCTTGTTGCTTTGAGTTCCGTATTTGAAATAAGATCAATTAATTGGCCAAGAGAGGTTGTATCGAGATTTGGCTTTCCAAATACTTTTGGTAGCACATTACGAAGCTCTGGGTTTTCTTTTTCTATTGCCTCCATTGCATCATCAAGCTCTTGCCCAATAGTTGCTAATTTTGCTTTGGCTTGTAAGTTTTTCCACCTTGCTTTTTCAGGTACAAAAAAGATGTTTTCCGCTTTATATTCATCTCTATCTTCTGGGTCAGAAAACTCATCTTGTGAAAGTTTGTCATACAACTCTTGAAAACTTTCAGAAATATATTTAAGAAAAATCAACCCAAGAGCAACATTCTTGTATTCTGCCGCATCAATATTTTTACGAAGTTTATCCGCTGCCTTAAAAAGCTGTGCTTCAAATTTTCCATTTTTCTCTTTTTCTTTAGCCATATAAATTAATTTAATAAAAAATAATCAGAATTTATTCATTAATTCTTTATATTTAATTTATCATAAATTTACTAAAAAATCAATTTAAATTTTATTGAATCTTAGAGAAATAAATAGCCTATTTATCTACACCTTATCAGCTTAATGGCGCTAGACTTATATCCCCTTATACGTCATTAATTTAGTAGATAGCAATTAATAAGATTATATGATGCAAGATTTTAAACAATTAATGACAACTAAGAGCCAAACTGGGCTAATTTCAAGCCCTAATAGGGCAAATTCAAGCGTTAGCGAAATTCAGCTGAAATATTGTCTTTACGCAAGAAAATCAACGGAATCAGAGGAAAGGCAGGTATTATCAATAGATAGCCAAATAAAAGAAATGCTGGATTTAGCTGCTAAGGAAAATATATATGTTGTGGAGATAAAAAGAGAATCTCACAGTGCTAAAGATACGGGTCAAAGACCAATATTTAACGAATTAATAGAAGATATTAGACAAAATAAATTTAATAGCATACTAACTTGGGCTCCTGATAGAATATCTAGAAATGCAGGAGACCTAGGAAAAGTAGTAGATTTAATAGATCAAGGAATATTAAAAGAGATAAGAACACATAGCCAAAAATTTACCAACAATCCTAATGAGAAATTTCTCTTAATGATTTTAGGATCGCAAGCAAAGTTAGAAAATGATAATAGAAGTATTAATGTTAAAAGAGGATTAAGAACTAGATGTGAAATGGGATTATGGGTTGGACCTGCTCCACTGGGATATCTAAACCAAAATAGAATGGATAGAAAATGCCAAGTTATTGTCGATCCGTTAAGAGCTCCGGCTATTAAGAAAATGTTTGAAAAAGTTGCTTATGAAAAATATAGTGGCCGAAAACTTTATCACTGGCTAAAACATGAACTTAATTTCTATACTAGAGGTAATAAGCCGTTAACACTAAGTGGAATATATAGAATATTAGATAATCCTTTCTATTATGGAGTCTTTGAGCGACCAAAAGGTAGTGGTAATTGGTATCAAGGTAAACACAAACCACTTATCTCCCAAGACTTGTTTGAAAAAACTAAAGCTCAACTTAAAAGAGACAATATTCAAAGAGAGAGCAAAGAATTTGCTTTTACTAAATTAATAACTTGCGGTTGTTGTGGGTCAGGAATATCAGCAGAAGATAAGTATAAGAAACTAAAAGACGGAACTACTGCTCATTACATTTATTATGGTTGCTCAAGAGCAAGAGATAGGTTCTGTAAAAATAAATATATTAGAGAAGAAGAATTGATATTTGAGCTTTTAAAAATAATGGACAAAGTAGATATTAATGAGCTTGGAATGAGAGTAAAATTAGAAGCTGAAGTTAATAGGTTTAATAAATTCCAAAACATGATTCTACAAGATAAAAATCCTAACAGAAAAACAAAGCCCGCAGTTGATATGCGGGTTTATGCTAAATATGTGCTAAAAGAAGGAAGTTCTATTGAGAAACGTGAATTACTAGTTAATTTAAGGAGTAGAATTACTTTAAAGGATAAAAAATTAACTCTAATAATTTAAATAAATATAATAATTAAAAAAGACTATAATCATCTACGTTAATTCCAGTTAAAGCAGACACAGATTCGTCCGGTGGAGGTAAAATTATTTTTTCTTCACTTTTACCATAATCAAATTTGTAGAAAAATTTTCCACCTCTATAAATCATAGTCACTGGAAGTAAGGCATCTTTCACTTCTTTATTATCCGCCATCTTTGCTTTATTATCAATTAAGGGCTTTAAATCAATATAAAGAAGCTTGCGGATTTGTTCAGCTTGCTCTTGAGCCCATCCGGATACTTGATTATTATCTGAAGCCAAGCGAAATCCAAAAAATAAAAGATAACTTTTTAATACCGCTGGATAATGTCCCCTAGTTAAATTTTCAGCAATTTGTTGCCATATTCTTTTTTCAAAAGGTTTTATATAGCCTTCTTTTCTGTCTTTTTCATAAATTGCAGATTTCAGCAAATTATTAACAACATAATATGCTTGTATACTCTTAAGATATGAGAGGGATTTAAAGGCTTTATATAAAGCTGCTGAAAAACCTGAATTTATTGTTTCACTAGAGTCAAAGTCAGCTTCATTTGTCTTTTTTTCTTTTTCAACAACAGCTTCATTTAAAACTTCATTATAAGCTAAAAAAGAATAATCATGACCTAAAAAACTAGATATTAGGTTAACTGACTGCCACTCTTCTTTTAACGCATAAGTAGTATCCAAACCACGTCTTTCTTCTTCGCTAATTTTAAAACATAAATTTTCAAATATATCACTAAGCCAAGAAAAGCCTGCATTTATCTGACCAGCATTTACTTTGCCACTTTTAAGATATGTTTCTATTGATATAGACAAAGATTTTATAATAACTTCAATTCCTTTTACACTAATATTTTTTGTTAATAAGTAATCCAATACAGGATACCTAAACAAATTAAAATTATTTAAAATAATAAAAGATCTATAAATAGTTTCATATATATTTGAAGATAAGGCCAACCCATTGCTATTTAATTGTTTATAGAAAAAGGATTCTTTATCATAAAGCAGGTTTTTTACAATCGCAGAAATACCTATTCTTGCTTCATTTTTGTTAATGTTGTATTTTTCGATAGTTTCAAATATATATTGAAGAGCATCTAGTCTTTTAGTGGTTAAAATTTTAACTATAGATTCATCACTTAGAGCCACATCCAATATAGAACATGCCGATTCGCGTAATTCTTTTTTTGCATTATTTTTAACTGCCATGCAAATATTTTCAAAATTATTAAGCAAAATAATTAAGGCGGCGTTTATTCTTTCGTCATTGTTTGTAGAAATTTCTTGAATTATTAAGCTATAAAATTTATCTGCGTTTTTACTAGCAAATAAACCGCGCGAATGAGTAGATAAATATATTAATGATATGGGTGATAATATAAAGAATAAATAAGCTATAATTTCATAAAAAAAATGATTATAATAAAATAATTTCTGATCTAATAATAAAATTTCTGAAAATAATAAACCTGCTAATGTACATAATAAAGCTAAAACAGCAAAAATTAAAAATAAATTTCTTTGCCAAAAATTCCTTATTCTTAAAATAATATCCCATTTAGAGCTACGGAGTTGATATGCTGTAAAAATTAAACCTAAGGCAGCTAATGCTCCCCCTAAATCTAAATAAGTCTGAGAACCATAGTTGATAATTAAATTCATATTTTCAACAATTATTATATGTTTACAATATAACAAAAAAACCCCGCAAATGCGAGGCTCTTGGGTCTATCCGATACTAAATTGTCTACTTTTTGGGGTACAGATCACATGGCGGAGAGGCGGGGATTCGAACTAAGTGGGTCGCTCCGATACTTTATTTTGCTTTATATTGGCCAATAAAATTGAATTTAACTATCAAAAACTAGGTTATATTTTAGCCCACTCTTGCAATTTCATACATAATCTTATATAATCTAATATATAACTTATATAAGATTATGTATAATAAATTCGATAATAGAATAAATAGCCTGCCTCAAAATATTCTTGAGTTAATTGATAAGATAGATTTGTTAAAGAGTAAATGGGTAAATGGCGCCAAACTAGATCAACAAACCCTGGGTAATTTAAAGAAATCTATTTTAATTACTTCCACTGGCGCTTCAACCAGAATCGAAGGGTCAGATTTGTCAGATGAAGATGTTGAACGATTAATGCGAGGCCTCTCCCTGCAAAAGTTTAAAGACCGCGACAAACAAGAAGCCCGCGGTTATTTTGATCTACTAACTAATGTTTTTGAAGCATACAAATCAATCCCCTTCGCTGAGAGCACAATTAAATTTTTTCACCGTGAACTATTAAAATATTCCGAAAAAGATGAACTGCATCGTGGTGAATATAAAAAAGATGAAAATAAAGTGGCGATGGTGTCTCCAACTGGTGAACCAATAGAAATATTATTTGATACAACAGCGCCATGGTTAACGCCGAAAGAAATGCAAGAACTAGTTGAATGGACACAGACCGCTTTTTTAGAAAAATCAGCTCATCCGTTAATTATCATTGGAAATTTTCTAGTGGAATTTTTACACATCCACCCCTTTACTGATGGTAATGGCAGATTATCTAGAATATTAAGTAATCTTTTGATGTTGCAGCATGGTTATGAATATATGCCTTATGTTTCACAGGAAAAATTGATTGAAGATAATAAACCAGAATATTATATCGCTTTAAGAGCGAGTCAAAAAACTTTAAGAACTGATAAAGAAGATATTAGTGCTTGGCTAACTTTTTTCTTAAAGATTATTTTAGAACAATCTGAGAAGGCGATTAATATTATTTCACATGAAGAAGTATCTAAATTATTATCACCCCAACAAGATATTGTTTGGGAATATATTACTAAGCAAGCCGGAGTTGTCACGCCATTAGAAATTTATCAAGCGACTAACATTCCTAGGCCAACGATTAATCAGGTATTAAATAAATTATTGCAACTTAAGTGGATAGAGCGAATTGGTGTTGGCAGAACAACTAGGTATAGGAAGAGATAAAAGAAAAATAGCGACCGAGAGGGTCGCTATTTTTATATTTCTAAAAATTTTTAAACATAACAACAAAATCATCAGCCGGCAAATAGCCATGCTTTTTATAAAAATCTAATAAACGATCATCCTTTTTAGCCCAAAGCATAACTGATTTAACACCCAAAGAACTTAAATAATTATGAGCATGTGATATTAATTCTTTTCCAACACCAACTCCTTGCAATGATGGTATGACGGTAATTTCCTCTAAAATAGCCTGTAAACCGCCACTCCAAGATGAAATGTTTAAAAAAATAAAAGCGACAACTACATCGTTGTCATCAGTAGTCACAAAACTATTTTCTCCGCAATTTTTATACTTTCCGTTTATATACTCTGATGCTGTAGAATTTTTAAAAGTCTCGTTATAGGGTTTTTGACTATAAGCTTCTTCTAAAATTTTAGAACAAGCCTCTAAGTCATTTTTATTGATTTTTCTAATTTTCATATAATTGAATTATAGCATAAAGTTCGCTATCCCGCGTACCCACAGGTAAGTGGGTCTTTAGAATTATACCAAAAAGCCCCGTAAATACGAGGCTTCGTGGGTCTATCCGATACTAAATTGTCTTGGCGGAGAGACAGGGATTCGAACCCTGGATAGGAGTATAAACTCCTATAACAGGTTAGCAACCTGCCGCCTTCAGCCTCTCGGCCACCTCTCCAAAATACCCCTTGCGGGGTATCTACCATTTTTACT
>JAAZJX010000012.1 GCA_012800155.1 Candidatus Magasanikiibacteriota bacterium | reverse complement strand
TTATATATTAAATATATTATGATTAAGAAAATAGAACTTTTAGCTCCAGCGGGTAGTCTGGAAAAAATGCGTTATGCTTTTGCTTATGGTGCTGATGCTGTATATATGGGCATTCCAGATTTTAGTTTGCGTGTGCGTATAAATAAATTTACTTTGGATGATGTTAGACAAGCTATAGAAGAAGCACATAAATTAAAAAAGAAAATTTATGTGACAGTAAATATTTATGCCCATAATCAACATTTAGAAAAATTACCAATTTATTTAAAAAAATTAAATGATTGGAAACCAGATGGATTATTAGTTTCTGATCCAGGAATTTTACAAATGGTAAAAAAATATGCTCCAAATTTAATTATTCATCTTTCCACTCAAGCTAATGCGACTAATTGGCAAGCTGTAAAATTTTGGTATGAACAGGGAGTGAAACGAGTAGTTTTAGGTAGAGAAGTAACTCTTGAAGAAATAAAAGAAATTCATAAACGAGTGCCAAAAGTAGAATTAGAATATTTTGCTCATGGGGCGATGTGTATGAGTTATTCAGGAAGATGTATGTTGAGCGCTTGGTTGTCTGGTCGTTCAGCTAATTTAGGTGATTGTTCTCAACCTTGTCGTTGGAAATATAATATAAATAACATAAATGTAGAAATTGAAGATCAAAATCATTTAGGAATAAAAATACCAGTTGAAGAAGATAAAAATGGTACTTATATTTTTAATTCCAAAGATATATGTATGATTGAATATTTGAATGAATTGATTGAAGCTGGAGTAATAAGTTTTAAAATAGAAGGTCGAGCTAAGAGTGTAGCTTATTTATCTACTATTGTAAAAACTTATCGTTTGGGATTAGACATTGTTAAGAGTAAAATTTCTCTTGTTGAAAAAAAGAAAAAATTAAAACAATTGAAGAAAAAATATTTAGATAATTTAATGACTCGCGGTTATACTACTGGCTTTTTGTTTGGTAGAGAGACTGTTGAACAAAATACAGAGTTTAGCCATCTTCTTAGTGAAGAAAAATTTGTTGGTGAAGTAGTGAATTATGAAAATGAAAAAGTTTGTATTATACCGCATAATGCTTTGCGAGTGGGAGATAAAGTTAGAATTATACAACCAAAAAATGAAGAACTTATTTTAACAATTAAAAAATTGTATAATTATAAAAATCAAAAAGCAGTATCAAGTGTTCATGGTGGAGTAGGTGAAACTTATTATTTTTTAAGTAAGAAACCAATTGCTAAATATTCTATACTTTTTAAGTATAATTAATTTATTTAATAAATTGTGTTTAAGAACACAAATTTAAAAAAATATAAATTTTATGTCAAAAACTAATATTAAAAAAATTCAAGCAAGAGAAATTCTTGATTCTCGAGGAAATCCAACTGTAGAAACTATGGTTACTTTGGAAGATGGTTCTGTTGGTGTGGCTGGTGTACCATCTGGCGCTTCTACTGGTACTTATGAAGCAGTTGAACTTCGTGATGGCGCTAAGCGTTATGGTGGTAAAGGTGTTTTGAAAGCTATTAAAAATGTTAATACTATTATTGCTCAATCTTTAGTAGGAAAGAATGCCTTAGATCAAAGAAAAATTGATGAAATTATGTTGAAACTTGATGGCACAACCAATAAAAAGAAATTAGGCGCTAATGCTATTTTGTCAGTTTCTTTAGCTGTGGCTCAAGCTGTATCTGTTTCTCTTAGAACTCCGCTTTATAAATATTTGCGTCAACAATATTCTCTTAAAGAAAAAATTTGGCGTATGCCAATACCAATGATGAATATTTTGAATGGTGGACGACATGCTGATAATGGATTAGGAATTCAAGAATTTATGATTATTCCTTTGAATAAAAAGTTTTCTGAGAGAGTTAGAATGGGTTCAGAAATTTTTCATTCTTTAGCTCGGATTTTATCAGAAAAAGGTTATCACACTAGTGTAGGTGATGAAGGTGGTTTTGCTCCAGAGTTGGCTAATAATGAACGAGCTTTGAAATTAATTATTCAGGCTATTGAAATTTCTGGGTATGTGCCAGGTAAAAATGTTTTCATTGGTTTGGATGTAGCAGCTTCAGAATTTTATAAGAATGGAAAATATTATTTTGAAAATCAAAAAGAAGGTTTAGCTCCAGATAAATTATTAAAAATTTATAATACTTGGGTTAATAAATATCCAATACTTTCAATTGAAGATGGTTTAGCTGAAGACGATTGGGAAAATTGGGCAAAATTAACTAAACAACTTGGTAAAAAAGTAAAATTGATTGGGGATGATTTATTTGTAACTAATGTAAAAAGATTGAAAAGAGGTATTGAGGAAAAAGTAGCTAATGCAATTTTAATTAAACCTAATCAAATTGGTACTTTGTCAGAAACTATTGATACTATTTTACTTGCTAAAAAGAATGGTTATGGTGTAGCTATTTCTCATCGTTCTGGCGAAACTACTGATACTTTTATTGCTGATTTAGCCGTAGCTGTGAATGCTGAATTTTTGAAAACAGGTTCACTTTGTCGTTCTGAAAGAGTAGAAAAATATAATCGAGTAATGAAGATTGAATCTGAAGTATTATAAAATTTATTTTAGTTTTACATTAAGTATTAAGATTTTTAAAATAAATTTAAAATTATTATTTTGAATTTAATTTAATATTAGAAATTTAAATTTTGGAATTATTAAATATTTTTTAATAAATATTATGCGTTTTAATATTATAACCATCTTTCCTAAAATTATAAGTTCTTATTGTTCAGAAACTATTCTTGATCGTGCTCAAAAAAATAATTTGCTTCAAATCAATCCTGTTAATTTGCGCGATTTTACTGATGATAAAAGACAAACAGTTGATGATACACCATATGGTGGAGGAGCAGGAATGGTAATGAAACCTGAACCATTTTACAAAGCTTTGAAAAGTTTAGGAGCAATTCCTTTTAGCAAAGATGATAGTTTAATAAAAGTAAAGAAAATTTTTACTGGTGATTTACAAAAGAAAAAACGCACAATTTTATTATCACCTCGTGGTCAACAATTTGATCAGCGAATGGCAGAACGTTTAAGTAAATTAGATGAAATTACTTTTGTGTGTGGCCGTTATGAAGGTATTGATCAGCGAGTAGTTGATTATATGGTAGATGAAGAAGTTTCGGTTGGTCCTTATGTGTTGGCCGGAGGAGAATTACCTGCTTTAGTTATGATTGAAAGTATTTCTCGTTTAATACCGGGAGTACTTGGTAATGAAGATTCATTATTAGAAGAAACTTTTGGTGGGAATAATAAAATAAATTTAAATTTGAAAAATCAAAATAATAAATTAGAAATTGAAAATTTAGATTGGGAATTTTTAAAAGAATATCCTCAATATACTAAGCCAGCTGATTTTAAAGGTTGGAAAGTTCCAGAAATTTTGTTAAGCGGTGATCATAAAAAGATTGCAGAATGGAGGAAAAATCAAATTAAAAAATAAAATAAATATTTAGGTAGTTTAGTCTTTGTTTTTAGATTTTTTTATTTTATCCCCAAAACTGTGCATATCTTTCTCTTGACAAGTTTTTTGATTTAATATAAAATTATCAAGCAAGTAAAAAATATTTACAATTTAAATTTTCTTAAGTAGTTAGAGTATTTAAGTTAGATAATTATTTTTATTAAAGTTTTAGCAAACTAAACTGGGAAGAAAAAAGAGCAACTCTTGTCCTCGGTATATTGAAGGAAAATAATGGGTTTCTCTTTTTTCTTTACTAGTAAAATATTTTACTAAATTAGAAATGAACTTTAACAATTTAACAACCACAAAACTATAATTATTTCTTCCAATAATTATAGTATAAAAATTCACATCAAGAATGTGACAAAGACAAGTTTCAATTTATTGAAACAAGACGTCTATTTCGTACAATGAATTATATACCTTCATTTTGAAGGATTAAAACTCTTTATTGAGAGTTTGATCCTGGCTCAGGATGAACGCTGGCGGCGTGTTTAAGGCATGCAAGTCGTGGGATCGGCCTTTTTTTTCTTCGGAATTTTGAGGTACGGACCGGCAAACGGGTGAGTAACACATTGGTAACCTACCTTCAAGACGGGGATAGCCCGGCGAAAGCCGGATTAATACCCGATAGTCATAGGAGAACTTATGTTTTTCTATGTAAATCCTTTTGGGCTTGAAGAGGGGCCTATGTCTGATTAGTTAGTTGGTGAGGTAATAGCTTACCAAGACCGTGATCAGTAGCAGGCGTGAGAGCGTGACCTGCCTCACTGGGACTGAGACACTGCCCAGACTCCTACGGGAGGCTGCAGTCAAGAATATTCGACAATGGGCGAAAGCCTGATCGAGCGACGCCGCGTGCAGGAAGAAGCCCCTCGGGGTGTAAACTGCTTTTCTCAGGGAAGAATTTGTGACGGTACCTGAGGAATAAGAGGTTGCTAACTCTGTGCCAGCAGCAGCGGTAATACAGAGACCTCAAGCGTTATCCGGATTCATTGGGCGTAAAGCGTCCGCAGGTGGTTTGAAAAGTTAATAGTCAAATCTTGAGGCTTAACTTCGAGGCTGCTATTAATACTATCAAACTAGAGACTGGGAGAGGCAAGCGGAACTATCGGTGTAGTCGTAATAAGCGCTGATATCGATAGGAACACCAAAGGCGAAGGCAGCTTGCTAGAACAGTTCTGACACTCATGGACCAAAGCGTGGGTAGCGAAAGGGATTAGATACCCCTGTAGTCCACGCCCTAAACGATGCGCACTAGGTATCGGGAGTATCGACCCTCTCGGTGCCGTTGAAAAAAGCTAACGCGTTAAGTGCGCCGCCTGGGGAGTACGGCCGCAAGGTTAAAACTCAAAGGAATAGACGGGGACCCGCACAAGCGGAGGATCATGTGGTTTAATTCGATGGTACGCGGCGAACCTTACCTAGGTTTGACATGTAGCTGCAAGCTTGCTGAAAGGCGAGCCGCCTTTGAGGGTGCTACACAGGTGCTGCATGGTTGCCGTCAGCTCGTGCCGTGAGGTGTACCGTTAAGTCGGGTAACGAGCGTAACCCTTGTTCTGTGTTAAATGCACACAGAAGACTGCCTACGCAAGTAGGAGGAAGGTGGGGACGACGTCAAATCAGCATGGCTCTTACATCTAGGGCTACACACATGATACAATGGCTGGTACAAAGGGTAGCGAAATCGCGAGATGGAGCTAATCTCAAAAAACCAGTCTCAGTTCGGATTGCAGGCTGAAATTCGTCTGCATGAAGTTGGATTCGCTAGTAAACGCGCATCAGCCACGGCGCGTTGAATACGTTCTCGGGTCTTGTACTCACCGCCCGTCACACCACGAAAGTTGACAATGCCCAAAGGCTCCTTCGGGGGACTAAGGCAGGGTCAGCGATCAGGGTGAAGTCGTAACAAGGCATCTGTAGCGGAAGCTGCGGATGGATCACCTCCTTTCTGGAGAAATTTCTGTGAAAACAGAACATATCCATAAGTTGGTTCCGATCTTGATCGGGATCAAATTGTCAGAGTAGACGTTAAAAATCTTTGTCACATTCTTGCCGTGAAAATAAAATAATCACCTAAAAGGGTGATTTTATTTTTGTTAATATTTTTTTCTTGACTCCATTTAATATTCTCGTTATAATTCTATAATAAAATAAATCAATAATTAAAAAAATATGTCATCATTAGATCGTTTAATAAATTTAGCCAAAAGAACAGGAGATCGTCTTATTATCCATGATTCATTTGAAGATCGGGATATAGTTATTATGAGTGTAGGGGAATATGAAAAAATAATAGAAAATAATAGTATTAATTATAGAAATAGTAATGTTCGAGGTTTGACTAGTGAACAACTTTTGGATCAAATTAATCGTGATATTGCAATTTGGCGAGCAGATAAAGAGTTAGATGAAAAATGGGAAAATGAAATGATCTTAGAAGATGAATATGATGATCTTGTGCCTTTTGATCCTTTTTCGGAAGTTGATTATCATCCTACAGAATGGCATACAGCAGGTGATATTTTGGAAGATAAATTTAAAAATATTTCATTAACAAAAAAAGAAAATGATCAAAATTATTCTTCTATTACAGGAGAAGAATTTTTAAATGAAGGAGTAAAAAATGTTCCTTTTAAACAGGAAGAATCAGAGATTAATTGGAATGAAAATAATTTAGTGAATGATGAGGAGCCAGTTTTTTATGAAGAACCAGTTTAATGAAGAAATAAAAAATAAATCATCCTGAAGTAGGGTGATTTTATTATTTTATTTTTTTGATTTATGTTTTATAATTTATATTTATGTTTTGTCCCCAGTTTATGCTCTTGACGTTCTATAATATTTTAGTTATAATTACAGCCGTCTAATTTTGGGCATTTTTTAATATCCCAAATGTTATATATTTTTTAAATTACATACACCGCTGGATAACAAAATCAATTTCGACCACTCGAATTGATGCGGTAAAATAATGTACGTATGGCAGAATTTTTAAGATCAAAGCCACACGTTAATGTGGGTACTATTGGTCATGTAGATCACGGCAAGACTACTCTTACAGCTTCTATTTTAAAAGTAGCTGCTGCTCATGGTTTGTTTGCTCAATCTAAAAATGTTGATGAGATTGATGCTGCGCCAGAAGAGAAGGCTCGTGGTATTACTATTTCCACTACTCACGTAGAATATGAGTCTGAAGCTAGACATTATGCTCATGTAGATTGTCCAGGTCATGCTGACTATGTTAAAAACATGATTACTGGTGCTGCTCAAATGGATGGTGCTATTTTAGTAGTTTCTGCTGCTGATGGTCCAATGCCACAGACTCGAGAACATATTTTGCTTGCTCGTCAAGTAGGTGTGCCTTATATTGTGGTATTTTTAAATAAAGTTGATCAAGTTTCTGATCCAGAATTAATTGATTTGGTTGAAGAAGAAGTTAGAGATTTATTGAATAAATATAATTTTCCTGGTGATAAGACTCCTATTATTCGTGGTTCAGCTTTGAAAGCTTTGGAAAATCCTAGTGATGAAGCTGCTTCTAAACCAATTTTGGATCTTTTGAAGAGTATGGATGAATATATTCCAACTCCAGAAAGACCTTTAGATAAAGATTTTTTAATGCCAATTGAAGATGTTTTTTCAATTGATGGTCGTGGTACTGTAGTTACTGGACGTATTGAAAGAGGTTTAATAAAAGTTGGTGATGAAGTTGAAATTGTTGGTATGGGTGCAGAAGTTACTAAAACTACTGTTACTGGTGTAGAAATGTTTAACAAAAGTTTACAACAAGGTGAAGCAGGTGATAATGCTGGAATTTTGCTTCGTAGTACCAAAAAAGATGAAGTTGAAAGAGGTCAAGTTTTAGCTAAACCAGGAACTATTACTCCTCATACTGAATTTGAAGCTGAAGTAATTGCTTTAACAAAAGAAGAAGGTGGTCGTCATAAACCATTTTTCACTGGTTATAAACCACAATTTTATATTCGTACAACTGATGTAACTGGTGAAGTTACTTTGCCAGCTGGTACTGAAATGGTAATGCCTGGTGATACTGTTAATTTTAAAGTTAAATTGATTGTACCAGTTGCTATGGAAGAAAAAATGCGTTTTGCTATTCGTGAAGGTGGACGCACTGTTGGTGCTGGTGTAGTAACTAAAATTATTGTTTAATAATGGAATTGAGGAGGGTCTAAATTAAAGACCCTCCTTGTTCTATCTTAATTACGTTCATTTATTTTTTTAATATGGATAATACAGTTAAGAGTAAAAGTGAAAATAGTCAAAGAATTCGTATCAAAATTAGAGCTTACGATAATAAAATTATTGATAAAGCTACTAAAACTATCATTGACACAGCTGAAAGAAATAATGCCAAAGTTGTTGGTCCAGTACCATTACCAACTGAAAAGAATAAATTTAGTGTGAATCGTTCTACTTTTGTTCATAAGACAGCTTCTGAACAATATGAAATGCGAACTCACAAAAGATTAATTGATATTTTGGATCCAAATCCAAAAACAATTGATGCTTTGATGAATTTAAATTTACCAAGTGGTGTTGATATTGAAATAAAGATGAATTAGAATTTCTAGTTGTGGATAAGAAAGAAAATACACTCTTGACAATGATATTAAATTAGACTAAAATATAGCCACTTTAGAAGGTTTCATTTATTTAAATCAGATAAGATCCTAATAGGAAAACATCTGGGTCAAAGATAATGAAAATAGTGAGGTAATTTGCAAATTGAAATTTTTAAAATAAGCCATTATATTTCTGTGTGAAAATAGAGGCTAGAAGCATAGTTTTAATTTATTGAAATTTTGCTTCTAGTTTTTTGTTACCCGAAGCTTAAAAATATATATGAAATTTATTTTAGGTAAAAAACAGGGAATGACTCAAGTTTTTAGAGAAGATGGAATTGTAATTCCAGTTACTCGTATTCAAGCCGGTCCTTGTGTTGTCACTCAAGTAAAAACTAAAGAAAAAGATGGAGTAAATGCTGTCCAATTTGGTTTTGGTAAACAAAAAAATTTTCGTTTATCAAAAGCTTTACAAGGTCATCTAAAAGATGTGGCTTGGAATGAAAAAGAAAGTCCAAGAAATTTACAAGAAATAAAAGTAGAAAAACATAATTTAAAAAAAGGCGATATTTTTACTGTTAAAATTTTTACACCTGGTGAAAAAGTACAAGTTACCGGTACTTCCAAAGGAAAAGGTTTTCAAGGTGTAGTTAAAAGACATCGTTTTAAAGGTTCTTTGGCTACTCATGGTCACAAAGATCAATTACGCATGCCTGGTTCTATTGGTGCAATTGACAATCAGCGTGTATTAAAGGGTACTAGAATGGGTGGACATATGGGTGATGAACAAGTAACTATTAAAAATTTAGAAATTATAGAAGTTTTACCTGAAACAAATGATATTTTAATAAAAGGAGCTGTTCCAGGTGCAAAAAATAGTTTAATTTTGATTAGTTGTAATGATGGAGAAATAATTGTAGAAAATGAAAATAATGAAGAAGCTAAGAAAGAAACTGTTTCAGAAGTAAAAAATATTGAAGAACCTGCAGATGTTGTAGAAGAAAAAGAAGAAAAATCTGAGACAAATTTAGTTACAGAAGATAAACAAAATTAATTGTTATGTTAAAAGTAAAAGTTTACAATCAAGAAGGTAAAGAAAGTGGAAGTTTAGATTTGAATGAATCAATTTTTGGTGTTAAACCAAAATTATCTGTTGTTTATCAAGTGTATAATGCAATTATTGCTAATTCTAGAGAACCATGGGCTGATACCAAAAATAGAAGTGAGGTAAGAGGTGGTGGTAAAAAACCTTGGAAACAAAAGGGAACAGGTAGAGCTCGTCATGGTTCTATTCGTTCACCTTTGTGGGTTGGTGGTGGTGTGACTTTTGGTCCTTTAAGCATTAGAAATTATAAACAAAAAATTAATAAAAAAATGAATTCTTTGGCAGTAAAAATGTGTTTAAGTGATAAGGTTGCTGAAAATAAAATGATTGTTATTGAAGATTTTTCTGTAGAAGGGAAAGTAAAACCAATAGCTGATTTACGTTCAAAATTACCGGGTGCTGGAAAAACTACAATTTTATTAGCTAATGAAGTGAATCAAAAATTAAATTTAGCTACACGAAATATTAAAAATTTAAATATGCAACAAGCAAAAGATGTTAATGTTGCAGATTTACTTAATCATCAGTTTATAATTATTACTAAAAAAGGAATAGAAATTTTGGAAAAACGTTTAGCAAAATAATATGGGTTTATTAAATAAAATTACAAAAAAAGATAATAAAAAAGCAGTTAGCAAAGATACTGATGTTAAGATTGCCAAAAAAGTTAATAAAAAAGAAGAAGAAAATGTAAAAAAAGTTTCTACTAATAAAAAAACAAAAAATATTTCATATTCTATTTTGATCAATCCTTTAATTAGTGAAAAATCAGCTATTGCTGAAAGTAAGGGGACTTATGTATTTGTAGTTGATGCTAAAACTAATAAAATAGAAGTAAAAAAAGCTATTGAAGAAGTTTATGGAATAAAACCAAAAGATGTAAGAATGATTAATGTAGAAGGAAAAAAAGTTCGTCATGGCAGAAATAAAGGTAAAAGAAAAGAATGGAAAAAAGCAATTGTTACCTTACCTGCAGGACAATCAATAAGTATCCATGAAGGAGTATAATATTTATGACTATTAAATTACACAAACCAACTACACCGGGCAGACGCAAATCAAGTGTTCAAGATTTTTCTGATATTACCAAAACTACTCCAGAAAAATCATTGATTGAACCATTAAAAAAGAAAGCTGGAAGAAATAATACTGGAAGAATTACTGTTCGTCATCAGGGCGGTGGAGCTAAAAAAATGTATAGAAAAGTTGATTTCAAAAGAAATATTTTTGATGTTGAAGCTGAAGTAAAAGCTATTGAATATGATCCAAATAGAGGAGCAAGAATAATCTTAGTGGAATATACTAATGGTAAAAAAGCTTATTTTTTGGCTCCAAATGGAATAAAAGTAGGTGACAAAATAATATCTAGTGCTAAAAAGATTGAAGCCAAGATTGGTAATAGAACAACTTTGGAAAATATTCCAGTTGGTTTATTTGTACATAATATTGAATTAACTCCTGGAAAAGGTGGACAAATAGTTCGTGGTGCTGGTAATTCTGCTCAGTTACAAGTAATTGAAGGAGATTATGCTCAGATTAAATTACCTTCTGGAGAAGTAAGAAAAATTTTAAAAAATTGTTTTGCTACTATTGGACAAGTGAGTAATCCTGATTATTCTTTAGTAAGATGGGGCAAAGCTGGAAGAATGAGACACAGAGGTATTAAGCCTACTGTAAAAGGAAAGAGTATGAATCCTTGCGATCACCCTCATGGTGGTGGTGAAGGACGCAATCCAATTGGTTTAAAGAGCGGTCCAAAAACAAAATGGGGTAAATTGGCTCGCGGTGTTAAGAGTAGAAAACCAAATAAGTGGAGTAATAAATTTATTGTTCAAAGAAGAAAAAGAAAAACATAATAATTAAAAAATAGTTTAAATAAAAGTTATGTCAAGAAGTTTGAAAAAAGGACCTTATGTAGATGAAAAACTTTTAAAAAAGGTCATGAATGCAATAAAAACTGGTGAACGAAAGCCTATTAAAACTTGGGCTCGTGCTTGTACTATCACTCCTGAAATGGTAGGCATGACTTTTTCTGTTCATAATGGAAAAGATTTTTTACCAGTATATGTAGATGAAAATATGGTAGGTCATAAAATGGGAGAATTTTCTCCAACTCGTAAATTTATAAGCCATGGTGGTAAAATGGCAAAAGAACAAAAGAAAGCAAAATAATATATGAAAGCTCAAGCTATTGCAAAACTTAGATATTTGAGAACATCTCCTCGTAAGGTGAGATTGTTGATTGATTTGATTCGTGGTTTGAAAGTTGAAGAAGCTATTGCTCAATTAGAAAATTCTCAAAAAGATGCTTCTAGACCAGTATTAAAGTTATTAAAATCAGCTGTTGCCAATGCTGTACATAATGATGGTTTAGATGAAAATACTTTAATTGTTAAAACAACTTTTGTTGATAAAGGACCAATGTTAAAGCGTTGGATGCCAAGAGCTATGGGAAGAGCTTCAGCTATACATAAACACACTTCACATGTTACTCTAATATTAGAAGGAGAAGTGAAAGAAGGTAAAAAGAAAATTAAAAAAGAAAAAGTAAAAGTAGAAGAAAATAAAGAAGTTAAAAATGAAAATAAAAAAAATGTAAAAAAGACAACGGTCAAAAAGACTATTAAGAAGGAAAGTAAAAAATAATTAATATTTTATGGGTCATAAAGTTCATCCAAAAATTCATCGTATACAAGTCATTTACACTTGGGATTCCAAATGGTTTGGGAAAAATAATTATCCTAAAATGATTGAAACTGATATCAAAATACGTGAGTATCTCAAAAAGAAATTTAAAGATGCTCATATTGATTCTCTTAGTATTGAAAGAAGTCCAAAGGATATGACTATCACTATTTTGGCTGCAAAACCAGGTTTAATTATTGGTCGTGGTGGTAAAGGTTTGGATGATTTACGAAAAGAAATTGAAAGAAAATTTTTACAAATGTCATTACGAGTAAAATTAAATATAAAAGAAGTTTCTTCACCAGCATTATCTGCTCAAGTATTGTCTCAGACTCTTGTGGCTGATATTGAACGCCGTATGCCTTTTCGAAGAGTTATGAAACAAGGTATTGAGAGAGCTATGAAAGCTGGAGCTAAGGGAGTAAAGATTTGTATGTCTGGTCGTTTAAATGGAGTAGAAATTGCTCGAACTGAAAAATTATCCGCTGGTACAGTACCTTTGATAACTTTGCGTTCAGATGTTGATTATGCTTTTTCAGAAGCTAATACTATTTATGGAAAAATAGGTGTAAAAGTTTGGATTTGTCATGGTGAAGTATTTGGGCGTAAAGATAAGTTTACTGAAATGGATAAAAATGAAAATCTTGAAAAGAAAGAAACTAAAAATATTAATAAATAATTTGAAGAAAGTAATCTAGAAATATGTTATTACCAAAAAAAGTAAAACATAGAAAATGGCATAAGCCAAGAAGAGCAAATAAGGGAGTTGCTAGTAGAACAAATAAAATAGATTTTGGTAGTTTTGGTTTAGTTTCACAAACACATGGTTGGGTTACTTCTCGTCAAATAGAATCAGTTAGAAAAGTTTTAACTCGTTATGTAAGACGTGGAGGTAAGATTTGGATTAGAATATTTCCTGATCGTCCAGTTACCAAAAAAGGCAATGAGGTTCCAATGGGTGGTGGTAAAGGTTCTCCTGATCATTATGTTGCTACTATTAAGCCAGGAACTGTAATGTTTGAGATGGAAGGTATTCCAGAAAATAAAGCAAGGGAAGCAATAAATTTGGCAATTTATAAATTACCAGTTAAGGCGAAATTTATTAAGAAAAATTAATTCTATGGATTTTAAGGATTTAAAAAATAAAAATGAAAGAGATTTACATGAATTACTTTCTGAAAAAAGAAATGAACTACGAGAAATGAAGTTTAAGATTAGTGGTAAGCAAATGAAAAATTTATCTGAGGTTAAAAAGAATAAAAAAATAGTTGCTCGTATTTTGACTTTATTAAATCAGAAAAAAGAAGAGCAAACTAATAAATAAATGTTATGACTAAAACAGAAAAAAAAGAAGCTATACATTTTCAATTTGAAGGTGAAGTGGTAAGTGTGAAGGAAAATAAAACAATCCATGTTTTGGTTAAAACAACAAAGCTTCATGAAAAATATAAAAAACAATATGTTACTTCTCGTAAGTATGCAGTTCATGATGAAAAGAATGAAGCTCAATTAGGAGATATAGTTTTATTTCAAGAATGTCGTCCAATTAGTAAAACAAAAAAATGGAGATTGATAAAAATTTTAAAGAAAGCTGTTAAATAAAAAAATATGATTCAGCATAGATCAATGTTAAAAGTTGCCGATAATAGTGGTGCTAAAAAATTACAATGCATTCGTGTTTTAGGTGGTTATAAAAAGCGTTACGCTGTAATTGGTGATATAATTACTTGTACTGTAAAAGAAGCTGTGCCAAGAGCGGCTATCAAAAAAGGTGATATTGTTCATGCTGTGATTGTTAGACAAAGAAAAGAAAAACGTCGTCCAGATGGTACTTATATTCGTTTTGATGATAATGCTGCTGTGGTAGTAGATAAAAAGAATAAAGAAATGAAAGGTACACGAGTTTTTGGACCGATTGCTAGAGAATTAAGAAACAAGGGTTTTCAGAAGATTGCTTCATTGGCTCCAGAAGTTTTATAAAAAATTAATAATTTATAGATTAAATAATAAATTAATTGAGTAATTAAAAAGTTAAATTAATTTGCAAAATCAGTATAAATAAGTTTAAATCAATATTATGAAAATAAAAACCGGTGACAAAGTAAAAGTATTAGTAGGAAAAGATAAAGGAAAGACTGGAAAAGTAATTCAAGTTTTTATTAATGATAAAAAAGGACAAAGTTATGTTGTAGTAGAGAATGTTAATATTTTGAAAAAAAATATGCGTCCTCGTAGAGAAGGTGAAAAAGGTAGAATTATTGAATTGCCAGCTCCAATTAATATTAGTAATGTTATGTTGATTGATCCTAAGTCAAATAAACCTACTAGAATCGGTTATAAATTTGAAGGCAAAGAAAAGAAAAGAGTAGCCAAAGTAAGTGGAGAATATATTGATTAATAATTACTTTCAAATATTATATATGGAATCAAGATTGTATAAAAAATATAAAGAAGAAGTAGTTCCAGCTTTGCAGGAAGAGTTTGGTTATAAAAATACTATGCAAGTGCCAAAAATTGTTAAAGTAACTTTGAATGTTGGTTATGGCAAGCATGCTAAAGAAAATAATTTTATAGAAAATGTTGAAAGAACTTTATCTGCTATTTCTGGACAAAAACCAGTTCATAATAAAGCTACTAAATCAATTTCAAATTTTAAAATTAGAGAAGGTATGAATATTGGTGCTTCAGTTACTTTGCGTGGTAAAAAAATGTATGATTTTATTGATAAATTGATTAATGTTACTATGCCTCGAGTAAGAGATTTTCGAGGAATAAATCCAAAATCATTTGATATTAATGGAAATTATTCTATTGGTTTTAAAGAGAATATTGCTTTTCCAGAGATAAAAAGTGATGCGATTGATCAGATTCATAGTTTACAAGTGGTGATCAATACTACTGCAAAAAATAAAAAAGAAGGTTATTCTTTATTAGAAAAAATGGGTTTTCCATTTAAAAAAGATGATAAATAATTTTGGAAGCTATGGCTACACAATCACAAAAAGCAAAATCAAATAAGACACCAAAATATAGTACACGAATAGTAAGACGCTGTTGGAGATGTGGGCGTAAACGCGGGTTTATGAGAAAGTTTGGTTTATGTCGTATTTGTTTTCGTGAACTTGCTAATAATGGCAAATTGCCTGGAATTAGAAAATCCAGTTGGTAATTTTAATAATTTAATGATAAATATCAAATATATAATATGATGACTGATCCAATTGCTGACATGTTAACTCGCATACGAAATGCTCAATTAAGCCACAAGAAAACAGTGGAAATTCCTTTTTCAAAATTAAAAAAGGTAATTGTTGAGTTATTAAGTAGAGAAGGTTATGTGGGAAAAGTAGAAGAGAGTGGAGAGACTCACCCTGTTTTAATAGTGGAATTGAAATATAATGGAAAAAAACCTGTGATTCAATCTCTCAAACGTGAAAGTAAGCCAGGACATCGTGTTTATTTACAAAAAAATGATTTACCAAAAATTCTTAATGATTATGGAATTGCTATTATTTCTACTTCCAAAGGCATTATGACTAATAAAGAAGCTAGAGCTCAAGGAATTGGCGGTGAAATTATTTGTTCTGTTTACTAATTAATTGTTTTATGTCACGTATAGGAAAACAAAAAATTGAATTACCAGCTGGTGTTACTGTAGAAGTTAAAGAGAATAATACTATCTTGGTAAAAGGACCAAAAGGTCAAAATGAACGTGTTTTTGATTCTCGTGTTATTTTGATTAAAGAAGATAATGTTGTTGGAGTAGATATTAAAAATAAAGAAAAAAAAGACGAAGTATCACTTTGGGGCACTTATTCTTCACATTTAAAAAATATGATTTTAGGTGTTTCTCAAGGATTTAAAAAACAATTAGAAATTAATGGTGTTGGTTATAAAGTAGCAATGCAAGGTAAAGATTTAAAATTAGAAGTTGGATTTTCTCATCCAGTTATTTTCAATATACCTGAAGGTGTTCAAGCATCTGTGGAAAAAAATGTGATTACTTTAGAAGGAGTGAATAAAGAATTGGTTGGACAGACAGCTTCTGAATTAAGAGCAGTTCGTAAACCAGAACCTTATAAAGGTAAGGGTATAAAGTATGTTGAAGAAGTAATTCGTCGTAAAGCTGGAAAGACTGCTGGTAAAGGTGAATAATAATCATTTGGAATAATTCTTTAAAAATATGCTTAATAAGAAAAGTTTAAAATTAGAAAGACGCAAAAACAGAATTAGAGCAAAAATTTCTGGTACTGCTGAAAAACCTAGATTAAATGTTCATCGTAGTTTAACAAATATTTTTGCTCAATTAATTGATGATGTTGCAGGAAAGACTCTTGTTTCAGTACATAGTAAAAAAATTAAACCAGGTGAAGCAAAAGAATATAAAGGTAAAACAGCTTTGGCTTATTTAGTAGGTAAAGAAATTGCTACTCAAGCTAAAGCTAAAGGAATTACTAAAATAGTATTTGACCGAGCAGGAAATAAATATCATGGTAGAATTGCTGCTTTGGCAGAAGGTGCTCGTGAAAATGGTTTAATATTTTAATTTTAAATTTTTATTTTGTTTATAATAATAAGTTGTTATGGCTATCAATAATAAATTTAGAAAGAAAAAAATGCCTAAAGAAAAGCCAGAATTTGATCAACAGATTGTGGACTTAGCTCGTGTTACTCGTGTTACCAAAGGTGGAAAACAACTTAGTTTTCGAGCTGTTGTTTTGATAGGTGATCATAAGGGTCGTGTTGGTTATGGTGTAGAAAAAGGTAAAGATGTGCAAATTGCAGTTGAAAAAGCAGTTAATCATGCTAAGAAAAATTTGATTACTATTCCTACAACTTATGGTACTATTCCTCATATGTCTGAAGCTAAATTTGGAGCTGCAAAAGTATTATTAAGACCAGCTCCACAAGGTTCTGGAGTTATTGCTGGAGGTTCAGTTAGAGCAGTTTTGGAAATGGCGGGTATACAAAATATATCTGCCAAAATACTTGGTAAAACAAATAATAAAATGAATAATATCAAAGCTACTTTTGCTGCTTTGAAAAAATTTAAAGTAAAAGCAATTAAAAAAGTTGACAAAAAGTCTGATATTGTAACTACTCCTAAAAAAGAAGAAAAAAAAGTTATCAAAAAAGTTAAAACTGAAACAAAAATAAAAACTACTAAGAAAGAAAGTAAATAATTTTTAATATGAGTTTATCTCCAAATACAATTAAACCAGCAAAAGGCGCTAAGAGAAAAAGTAAGCGTCTTGGTAGGGGAATTGGTTCTGGAAAAGGTACAACTGCTGCGCGTGGTACAAAAGGACAAAAAGCTCGTTCTGGAGGGAAAAGTAGACGACAAATTAGAGCCTTCAAGGCTTCTTTACAAAAAGTACCTAAATTGAGAGGTTTCAAAACTTTACAAAAAACAAAAGAAACTGTTACTTTGGCTATGTTAGAAAAAGTGGCTGAAGATAATAAAATTATTACTCCAATTTTTTTAGAAAAAAAAGGTGTAATTTCTTCTGCTAAAAATGGTGTAAAAATTGTGTCTAGTGGTGAATTAAAAAAGAAAGTAGAAATTAATGGTTGTTTGGCTAGTAAAAAAGCTGTAGAAATGATTGAAAAAGTGGGTGGTTCAATAAAATTCTAATTACGAGTATATAGATTTTTATTTATAATTTTGTAAATTAATAAAATCATAAATTCTATATTGGTTAATTTATGTGGGAAAAAATTAGAAAAATTTGGAATATAAAAGATCTTCGTAGGAATATTCTTTTTGTTTTAGGTATGTTGGTAATTTTTCGCTTGGCTGCCCATATTCCTATTCCAGGAGTAGATTCTCTTGCTCTAAAAGAATATTTTGCTAGTAATCAAATTTTAGGTTTGATGAATATTTTTTCTGGTGGTACTATGCAAAATTTTTCTGTAGTAATGCTTGGTGTTTCACCATATATTACAGCTTCTATTATTTTCCAACTTTTAACTATGGTAGTTCCTAGATTAGAAGAAATGCAAAAAGAAGGTGAATCTGGAAGACAAAAAATAAATATGTATACTCGTTTGGCTACTGTACCTCTAGCTTTTTTACAAGCTTATGCAATGATAAAACTTTTAGGACAATCACAAAATAGAATTTTACCAGATCTGAATACATTTAACTTGATTGCTGTGATGCTTACTATTACTGCTGGTACGATATTTTTGATGTGGATTGGTGAATTGATTACTGAAAAAGGGATTGGCAATGGTCTTTCTCTTTTGATTTTTGCTGGTATTGTTTCTAGTTTGCCACAGGTTGTTCAAAATGTAATAGTCAATTATAATCCAGCTGATTTATATACTTATTTATTATTTTTAGGTGTAGCAGTAATTACCATAGTTGGTGTAGTAATAATTTCTGAAGGACAGCGTAATATTCCAGTAAGTTATGCTAAACAAATTCGTGGTAATAAAGTTTATGGTGGTAGTTCTACTCATTTACCTTTGAGAGTAAATATGACAGGGGTAATTCCAATCATTTTTGCTATTTCATTAGTATTATTTCCACCAATGATTGCTCAGTTTTTTGTTAATGGATCTGGAATAATGGCTAAATTATCTTTGGGAGTTATTAATTTATTTAATAATCAATTATTTTACGCAATATTATATTTTTTATTAGTTTTTGGTTTTACTTATTTTTATACTGCAGTTATTTTCCATCCTCAAAAGATTGCTGAAAATTTACAAAGACAAGGTGGTTTTATTCCAGGTATTCGTCCTGGTAAACAGACTGAAGAATATTTAGCTAAAACTATGAGTAAATTGATTTTTCTTGGTGCTACATTTCTTGGTTTGATTGCTATTTTGCCATTAATTTTGAAAGCTTTTACTGGTTCTCAATCATTAGTGATTGGAGGTACAAGTTTATTGATTGTTGTTGCCGTAGCTATTGAGACAGCTAAACAAATTGATTCTCAAATTGAGATTCATGAATATGATAGAATGTAAAAAATAGTAAATAATAAATTTTATAAATTAAAATAATCGATTTAAATATCGGTTATTTTTTTATTAAATTTAAAGGTTAAAAATTATTTTTTTTGAATAAATTTTAATTATAACCTTGTCAAAGAGAAATAATTATGTTATCATAATCTTGGCTAATTTAAGCTAAGTTTTATGAAAAAAATTATAATATTAATGGGAGTGCCAGGGAGTGGAAAAGGAACTCAAGCTCGAATATTAAAACAAAAATTTAATTATGGTCATATTTCAACTGGTGATTTATTGCGGGCTTTGGATGCTGATCCAGATGGCGATTTAGAAGATAAAAAAATGTTAGCTGATATGAAAGCTGGCAAATTGGTTGCTGATGATTTAATTTACAAATTAGCATTTAAAGAAATTGAAAAATATTTAAATAATAATCAAGGAATTGTTTTGGATGGAGCAATTAGAAATGTTGATCAAGCCAAAGAATATCAAAAGTTTTTTATTAAAAAAAATGTAGCAGATGAAGTGATTGTTATTGAAATAAAATTGTCTGATGAAACAAGTTGGAATCGTTTAACAAAAAGAAAAGTTTGTCCAAGTTGTGGTTTTATTTTACCTTATTCATTAGAAAATGAATTAAAAATTGATTGTCCAGAATGTGGTGATAAATTAATTATTAGAAAAGACGATAATCCTGATACTATTAAAAAAAGAATTGAAGATCAAGGTAATAAAGCAATTGAACCAATTTTAAATTATTATCAAGAATTAGGTCTTTTGGTAAATGTGGATGGAGAAAAAAATATAGACAAAGTAGATGAAGAAGTTTGTAAAATTTTACTTTCATAATATGGCATATATAAAATCACCAGAAGAGGTGAACAAAATAATTGAAGGAGGAAAAATAATTGGGGAAATTTTAGAAAAAATTTCTTTAATGGTTAAACCGGGTATTTCAGCTTGGGAAATAGATCAAGAAGCTGAAAAGTTGATTCGTGAGGCAGGTGGACGACCAGCTTTCAAAAATTATCGTAGTTATAGAGGTGAACCGCCATTTCCTTCTACAATTTGCGCTTCAGTAAATGAAGAAGTTGTACATGGAATTGCTTCTAAAGAGAAGATATTAAAAGAAGGAGATATTTTTAGTATTGATATTGGTATGCAATGGCCAGTCAATTCTGGTTTAGGAGAAAATGGCAATGGTTTTTTTACAGATACAGCTATTACAATTCCAGTTGGTGAAGTTTCTCAAAAAATAAAACAATTATTATCAGTAACTCAGGAGTCTTTGGAAAAGGGGATTGCTGCTGCTGTAGTTGGTAATAATATTGCTGATATTGGTAAAACAATAGAAGATTATATTAAACCACAAGGTTATGGAATTGTGAGAGATTTAGTAGGTCATGGGGTAGGACATTCTGTTCATGAAGATCCAAAAGTGCCAAATTATTATGATCAGCAATTGCAAAAATGGGATTTACATGAAGGAGTGGTGATTGCTATTGAACCAATGGTAACTATGGGGGATTATAATGTAGAAACTGCTGCTGATGGTTGGAGTATTTCTACTGTGGACAAGAGTTTATCAGCTCATTTTGAACATACAGTTGTTATTACTAAGAATGGTCCAATTGTTGCCACGAGAAGACCATCAGAAAAATTTTAATATGAATATACTTGGAGTTGATTATGGAAAAAAAAGAATTGGTTTAGCTTGGATGCAAACTGGATTGGATATTATTTTACCTTATGGTTTAGTAGATTCTTTGGATCAATTAGTAAAACTTATCAAGAAAGAAAAAATAGATAAAGTTATTTTTGGTCTTCCTCTTGGTTTAGAAAATATGGGAGAAAATGAAAATACTAAACGAATTAGAAAATTTGCTGAGGAATTAAAAAAACAAACAGAGGTAGAAGTTGATTTTGCGGATGAGAGATTGACTACGGCAGAAGCGATGGAAATGGGAGGAGAAGTTAGTTTGGATGAAAAAGCTGCCATGCTTATTTTGCAAACTTATTTAGACAAATAAATATATGCAAGCGATAATTTTAGCACGCCGTGATTTTCGTGAATCAGATCAAATTATTTCTTTTTTAACTTTAGAAAAAGGAAAAATGGAAGTTTTGGCTAAGGGAGTAAAAAAAATAATTAGTAAAAATTCGGCTCATTTAGAGCCGTTTTCCTATGTTGAATTAGAAATTATTAAAGGTAAAGAATTGAATCATTTAGGTGCAGTGCAGAGTATAGATTATTTTATAAATATTAGACAAGATTTACAAAAAAGTTTGATAGCTGGGTTTATAGTAAGTTTATTAAATAAAATATTGGAAATAGAAGAAAAAGATAAAAGAATTTTTATATTATTAAAAAGTTGGTTGAAATTTGTGAATAATTGTTCAGAGATAAAATTAGTTATGGTGGATGGTTTTGTGGTGAAATTATTATTTTATCTTGGTTTAGATATTGTTTCTGTAGAAAAAACGAGTAGGGAGTTGAAAAAAGATTTGACTATTTTATTAGAAGGAGATTGGCAATTGATTTTTAATTTGAAATTTGAAAAAGGAGAGTATGAAAAATTGCATAGATTAATTTATAAATTTTTAGTGTTTCAAATTGGAAAAAAAATTAATGATTGGGGTTCTTTTGTTTTTTCTTGATTTTTTATTTTATAATAATATTTTTTTGTAATTTTTATTTATCAACAGTTATATTTGACAATTAAAATTTAAGTGCTAAAATAAAAATATATGAAACTATATTCAAAATTGTCTTTGCGACAATTAAATAACAATAATAATTTGTTATCTCCCGATGGTGTGGTATAGTTTTTATTTTTTTAGATAATACCCACCGATCGGTGGGTATTTTATTTTGAGTAGTTGAGTTGGTGTAATAATGCGCTGTCTGTCCGTCATGCTCTCCTGTAGTTCAATTGGTAGAACACTGCACTGTTAATGCAGATGTTGTAGGTTCGAGCCCTACCGGGAGAGCAAGGCGATTGGTAGACAGGTTAACGCGGTTATTGTAGGTTTGAGTTTATTTTGGTAGTTAAAGTAATTTTTGTTTAAGATGAATTAACTTTGAACTAATAATTGCAAGAACAATATATTGTTAATATAAAGTTGTAGGTTTGATTTTAATAATTAATAAAAGGAATAATTGATAAAATAAAATATAAACCTGTATTAACAATACAGGTTTATATATTTTTAATTATTTTAATAATTTGAAAGAGTGATTTAATTCACTTTTTATGATGGGGTTTGGGGGAGGTTCTCCATTCCTCCCCCTTGGCTACTACTTTAATGACTGAAAGTAGAAAAAGAGTGTTAATCCTAATATTAAGGCAAGGACTCCGAATTGAATGACCATTTTTAATATCAATGGCTTTATTTTGTAAGTTATTAATAATATTAGGATTGTAAAGGATAAAATAATCAATCCAGTTTGGCTCATTTTTTTCTCCTATAAAATAGCCAATATTATAAAATATGTTATTTTATAATGTTAGGTATTTTATATAAAACAAGTTTAATATATTACATTTTTTGAATTTTGTCAATACTTTTAAGATCAATGCCAAAAGTCTTAAAACTTGTATATTTTAGCTAAATTTGATATTATTTAACTAAGTTTTAATAAAAATTTTATGTCACAAACATTTATTAAAGATTTAACTCAATTTGTTAATCAAGAAGTGATTTTAAAAGGTTGGCTTAATCATAAACGCTCTAGTGGCTCAATCACTTTTTTAGAGTTACGCGATGGATCAGGATTTATTCAATGTGTAGTTTCTAAAAATGATATTTCTGAAGAAATGTGGGAACAGGTAGAAAAAACCACTCAAGAATCTTCAGTTGAAATTTCTGGAATAGTAAGTAAACATCCAAAACAAGAAGGAGTTTTTGAGTTACAAGTTAAAAATTTTAAATTAATTCAACAAGCAATAGATTATCCAATTAGTCCAAAAGAACATGGTCCAGAATTTCTTATGGATAATCGTCATTTATGGTTACGATCCAAAAAACAATGGGCAATTTTACGAGTGCGTGATGTAATAATTACTGCTATTAATGAGTATTTACATCAAGAAGGTTTTATAAAAGTAGATGCACCAATTTTTACTCCTAATGCTTGTGAAGGGACTACTACTTTGTTTCCCGTACCATATTTTGACGAAGGAATAGCTTATTTATCTCAATCTGGTCAATTATATATTGAGGCAGCGATTGCAAGTGTAGGCCGTTGTTATGATTTTGGACCAGTCTTTAGAGCTGAAAAATCAAAAACTAAGCGCCATTTATCAGAATTTTGGATGATGGATGCTGAGGGAGCTTTTATTGAACATGAGGAAAATTTAAAAATTCAAGAGGGTTTGATAAAATATATTATTAAAAAATGTTTAGTTGAATGTACAGTTGAGTTTGGAATTTTGGAGAGAAATACTGAACCACTTAAAAAAGTTTTGGAAAAGTCTTTTACTAGATTAACTTACAAAGAAGCAATTAATAAATTGCAAAGTTTGGGTTCAGATATTAAATACGGTGAAGATTTAGGTAATGATGATGAAGGATTATTGACTCAAGATTCTGAAGTGCCAGTATTTATTGAAAAATGGGATAAAAATATCAAACCATTTTATATGAAGATTGATCCAGAAGATGATTCAAGAGTTTTGAATGATGATTTAATTGGAATTGAAGGTGCTGGAGAAATAATTGGTGGATCTCAGCGTGAAGATGATTTTGATTTACTTCTTTCTAGAATTAAACAAAGTGGTATGAGTGAAAAAGAATATTCTTGGTATTTAGATTTACGAAAATATGGTTCTGTTCCACATTCTGGTTTTGGAATTGGTGTAGAGAGAATGGTACGCTGGATGACTGGTGTAGAACATATTCGTGAGTGCATTCCTTTTCCTAGAACGATTAATAGATTAAAACCTTAATTGTCTTTAATATTAGTAATAATTTTAGATTGATAATAAGATTATTTTTTTTAAAAATATAAATTTAAAATAAGGAAGATAATTATCTATAATTATAAAGAGCATTTAGAATATAATGAATATTTAGAAATGAGAAAGTAGTTGATTGAGTAAATTAAATTAAATTATCAGACTTTGTTAATTTATGGGGAAAAACAAAAATAAAAAACAATTACAAGGACTTCCAGAAAAATTTTTAAAACGTCTAACAAATATGTTTGGCGTTTCTTTATTTAATCAAATAAAAATTACTTTTATAAAACGCCCTACTACTTTTAGAATTAATACTATAAAAGCTAATCAAACTGAAGTAATTGAGATATTGAAACAAAATGGTTTTAAATTTGAAAGAATATCTTGGTATAAAGAAGCTTTTATTTTGAAAAATAAAAGTAAGCGGGATTTGACTGATCTTGATATTTATAAAGAAGGAAAAATATATATACAAAGTTTAGCTAGTATGGTGCCACCATTAGTTTTGGATCTTAAATCAGGAGAAAAAGTTTTGGATTTAACAGCTGCGCCAGGTAGTAAGACTTCTCAGATTGCGGCTTTGATGAATAAACAAGGTGAATTAGTAGCTAATGATAATAATAAAATTCGTTTTTTTAAACTTAAACATAATATGGAAGTATTAGGAGTATTATGTTATCCTGAGAAAAATTTTGGAAAAATAGAAACAGAAGATCTTTTAAAAAATAAAAAAGATTCTTTGACTGTTTCAACCAAAAATGAATTTGTTCAAAATAATGATTGGAAATTTATATTGCGTATGGAACATGGTGCAGTTTTGACTCGGGAATATCCTGAATATTTTGATAAGATTTTACTTGATGCTCCATGTAGCGCAGAAGCTAGATTTATAGAAGGTGAACCAAAAACATATGGTTATTGGAAAGAACAAAAAATAAAAGAAATGGCCTATAAACAAAGACAATTATTATTATCTGCATGGAAGGCTTTGAAACCGGGAGGAATTTTAGTTTATTCTACTTGTACTTTTTCTCCAGAAGAAAATGAATTACAAATTACTAGATTTATGGATAGAATAGAAGATTGTGAAATAATGGATATTGATTTATTAGATTTTAAATGTTTGCCAATTTTAAAAAATTGGAATGAAAAAGAGATTAATAAAGAGGTTATTAAAAAATCTTTACGAATAATGCCTACTAAGGAAATAGAAGGATTTTTTGTAGTAAAGATGAGAAAAAAATTTTTAGAATAATTATAAAAGTTGCTAATTTAAGCTATTTTTTAAAGTATAATTATTTATTTGATATTTGTTATTTTTTTTGCTAAAATAAGTATATTATTTAGATTAAAATCATTATATGTACAGAACAAATACTTGTGGGGAATTGAACAAATCTTTTATAGGACAAGAAGTAGTTTTGTCTGGTTGGGTTCACAAGCATCGTAAGATGGGGAATTTAATTTTTATTGATTTGCGTGATCGTTATGGTTTGACTCAAGTAGTTTTTAGTCCAGATCAAGTAAAAGATTTTTCAATTGTTGAAAGTTTGAAATATGAATATGTTATTAGAATAAAAGGAAAAGTAGAAAAGAGAAAAGAAGAAAATTTTAATAAAAATATTTCAACTGGTGAAATAGAAGTTATTGCTGAAGAAATAACTATTTTGAGCAAAGCCAAAACTTTACCTTTTGAAATTTTTGATGCTCATAAAGAGGAAGAAGATGAAGAATTGCGTTTGAAACATCGTTATTTAGAATTGCGTCGTGAAAAATTGAAAAATAATATTTTGTTTCGCGCAAAAATGATTCGTCATATTCGTGATTTTATGGATAAGCGAGGTTTTGTAGATATTGCTACTCCTGTTTTAACTGTTTCTTCACCAGAAGGCGCTCGTGATTTTCTTGTTCCTAGTAGGATTCATCCAGGAAAATTTTATGCTTTACCACAAGCTCCACAACAATATAAACAACTTTTGATGGTAGCTGGTTTTGATCGTTATTATCAAATTGCTGTTTGTATGCGTGATGAAGATCCTCGAGCTGATCGTAGTCCGGGCGAATTTTATCAGCTTGATGTAGAAACTAGTTTTTTGGAACCAGAAGAATTTTTTCAAGAAATGGAACCTCTTTTTATTGAATTAACAGAAAAAATAGCTAATAAAAAAGTTTGGCAAAAACCTTTTCCAAGAATTCCTTTCAAGCAAGTTTTTGAAGATTATGGTTCTGATCGTCCAGATTTGCGTTTTGATTTAAAAATGATTGAGGTTAGCACTTGGGCAAAGAAAACAGATTTTAAAGTTTTTGTAGAAGCAGAATTTATTAGAGCTTTATTTGTACCAGGTGGAGAAGTTTTTACTCGTAAAGAAATTGATGAGGAATTTACTGATAAAGCTAAACGAATTGGAGCCAAAGGTTTGGCTTGGATTAAATTTGAAAATAATACTTTTGAAGGTGGAGTGACTAAGTTTTTTACTTCAGAACAATTAGCAGAATTAAAAAATTTATTAGCAATTGATAAAAATGGAATTATATTTTTTTCCGCTGATAATTGGCGAGTATCTTGTCTAGCTCTTGGAGCAGTGCGTGATTTAGCAGGGGAAAAATTAAATTTAAAAGATCCAAATTTAATTGCTTGGGCTTGGATTGTAGATTTTCCAATGTATGAATTTAATGAACGAGAAAATAAAATAGATTTTGGTCATAATCCATTTTCTATGCCTCAAGGAGGTATGGAAGCTTTACAAACTAAAAATCCTTTGGATATTTTAGCTTATCAATATGATATTATTGGTAATGGTTTGGAATTATCTTCAGGAGCAGTACGTAATATGAATCCTGAAATTATGTATAAAGCTTTTGAAATTGCTGGTTATGATAAACAAGTAGTAGATAATAAATTTGGTCACATGATAAAGGCTTTTGAATTTGGAGCGCCGCCACATTGTGGATTTGCTCCAGGAATTGAAAGATTGATGATGGTTTTATTGGGAGAAAAAAATATTCGTTCTGTAATTCCATTTCCTAAGAATCAAAAAGCTGAAGAACCAATGATGGGTAGTCCAAGTGAAGTTGAACAAAAACAATTAGCAGAATTAAAGATAAAAATTTTAGAATAAAAATAAAAAGAAAAAGTCAAATTTATAATTTGATATTAGATATTTTATTAGTTATTAAATAGATTGATGATTAGATATTATGAAATTAAGTCCCTTACAAAAATTTATTATAGTAACTTGTTTAGGGAAAATGAAAGTGGATAGAAAAATCTTTCATCAGTTTTATAAAAAACAAATTAAAAAAACCAAAAAGAAATATCATGAAAGTATTATTACCAAAAGTTTAGAAAGATTAATTGATCGAGAATTTATGATTGGTTTTGGCAAAAGAACAACGCATAAATGGTTTATTACTCATGTTCAGCTTACCAAAAATGGATTAAAATTGGCAGAGCAAATTTTATTAGAAAGACAAAGAAAATTACCTTTAAAATAATTATGAAAACGGAGTTTAAATTAGCACAATTTAGCGGTCCTTTGGACTTGCTTTTATCTTTGGTTGATGAACAAAAATTATCTTTGAGCGAATTAGCTTTATCACAAGTAACTGAGCAATATTTAGATTATTTAGATAAGATGGAAGAAAAAGAATCAGAAGAAATGGCAGATTTTTTAGTAGTGGCGACTAGATTATTATTACTCAAATCTAAACAACTTTTACCTCAATTTTCTTCAGAAGAAGATGAAGGTCCTAGTTTAGAAGAACAATTGCGATTATATAAAAAATTTATTGAAGTAGCTAAAAAATTAAATAAAAATTGGCTTGAAGATAAACGGGGAGTTTTTCGTATTGAGCCAACAAGAAAAAGAAATGAATTTTATCCACCAACCAATCTTTCTATTTCTAATTTACAAAAATCTATTGAAAAATTACTTCATCGAATAAAACCGCCTAAACCATTGCCTAAGACTCATATTGATAAGGCAATATTAATGAAAGAAAAAATAAATCAAATTCGCGCTTGGTTGAAAGAGAAAAAAAGTTTTACTTTATCACAAATTCTCAATGATTCTCAAAATAAAACAGAAGTAATTGTAACTTTTTTGTCTTTGTTGGAATTAGTTAAAATAAAAAATTTATCTTTAAAACAAAATAATAATTTTTCTGATATTTTAATTGAAAAAATTTAAAAATTTTGTTATTCTATATAAATTATGTCTATAATTTCAAAAATCGAATCAATTTTGTTTGTTGCTTCTAAACCGTTGTCAATAAAACAAATTGTTAAAACAATTTCTGTTAAAGAAATAGATGTTAGGGAGGCTTTGGAAACTTTGAAAATGAAATATAATCAGGATAATTCTGGTATTAGGATTCTTTTTTCTGAAGAATTAATACAAATGTCTACTGCTCCAGAAAATGTTGAATATGTTGATTTATTTATTAAAGATGAAGTTAGTGGAGAATTGACCAAAGCTCAATTGGAAACTTTGACAGTAATAGCTTATCGGGGACCAATCACTCGTCCAGAATTAGAACAAATTCGTGGAGTTAATTGTTCTTTGATTATTCGTAATTTATTAGTGCGAGGATTGATAGAAGAAAAAGAAGAAGAAAATAAAATATTGCCTTTGTATTTTGTATCTTTGGAAGCTTTACGACATTTAGGTATTGATTCAGTGGAAAATTTGCCAGACTATGAAATAATTCATAAACATGAATATATTGAAAATATTTTAAATAATAAAGAAAATGACCAATAATTTTTTACCACCAGATCCATTAAAAGATGATAAAGCAAATATTTTACGCAGTTTGATTTTAATTTTTGTAATTATTTTTGGTGGATTTTTTATTTTTTTAAATTTCAATAAAAATAAAACTGATTATTTTATTACTAAAGTTATTACTCCAATTAAAATAGTAGAATCTTTTATTCCTCAAATAGGAGGGGATATTGAAATAAATCCACCAGAAATTTCCAAACCATTATTACCAAAATTACAAGGAGAAATGTTGGATTCAAATATTTTTACTGCTCAAGGAATAATTGTCAAAGATAAGGAAACTGGTTCAGTTTTGTATGCCAAAAATGAATATGAAAAAAGACCTATTGCTAGTGTGACTAAATTAATGAGTGCTTTGGTATTATTAGAAAAAAATCCAGATTGGTCTTCTACTACTACAGTTATTGGAGCAGATTCATTGGATACTCATGTTTATGCTGGGGATACTTATACTTTGGAACAATTATGGCAGGCTACTTTGATTGGTTCTTCCAATAAGGCTATTATTAGTTTAGCCAATGCTTTGGATTGGCCAATAGAAGCTTTTGTTGAGCGTATGAATCAAAAGGCTTTAGAATTAGGAATGATAGATACTTTTTTTACTGATCCTTCAGGTTTAAATGATACTAATATTTCTACACCTTCTGATTTAGCTATTCTCTTAGAAGAAGCTTTGAAACAATCTAAGATAAAATTAGCTGTTTTAACTCCAGAATTAAATTTATATTCAGTAGAAAGAAAATTAAAACATCATCTTTGGAATACTAATTGGTTATTACTTGGTTGGATTCCCAATGATTTTGAAATTTTGAATGGAGGTAAAACTGGATTTATTACTGCTTCTGGATATAATTTTGTAATGCAAGTTGGTAAAAATAATCATTTATTAAATGTAGTAATTTTGGGCGCAAAAGAACATGAAAAAAGATTTACTGAAGCGCGTGATGTAGCTAATTGGGTTTTTGCTAATTATAAATGGCCTGGTGATGAAAACACTACAACTTCTACAATTGATAATAATATAAATAATAATTTTTCAATAGCTTCAAATAGTTTGGCTATAACAGATTAATTATGTTTGATTTAAATCCAATTCAATGGTTTACAGATTTATCACCTGAATGGGCAACTTTTTTTATTTCAATGATTCCTTTGACAGAATTACGAGCTTCAATTCCAATTGCTTTAGAAGTTTATAAAATGTCTGTTTGGCAGACATGGTTGATTGCCGTAGCGGGTAATATGTTGCCTATTTTTTTTATTTTATATTTGTTTCCAATTTTTCATGATTGGTTGATAAAGAAAAAATTTATTGGTAGTTTTTTACGAAAAAAAATGGAATTAGCGGAAAAAAAATTTTCTGGTCAGTATGCTAAATATGGAGCGATTGCTTTGATAATTTTTATTGGGATTCCTTTGCCTTTAACGGGCGCTTGGACAGGAGCTTTAGTTGCTTTTATTTTTAATATTCCTTTTCGTAAATCTGCTCCTCTTATTTTGGCAGGAGTTTGTTTAGCAGCGACTATTGTTACTTTTATTACTTTATTTGCCGGAGGAACAATAAGATGGTTAATATAAATAATATATGAAAAACAAAAGACAAATATTTATAGTTCATGGAGGGATGACTTTTAAAAATAAAAAAGATTATTTAAATTTTTTGAAAACTCGAGAAATATCCATTGAATCAAAAAAAAGATGGTCAAATGAATTTATAAATAAAAAATTAGGTAAAGATTTTGATATTATTAGACCACGAATGCCTTTGTCTGATAATGCTAAATATAAAGAATGGAAGATTAATTTTGAAAGATATATTCCTTTTTTGAAAAATAATATTATTTTGATTGGTGTATCTTTAGGTGGAACTTTTCTTGCTAAATATTTATCTGAACATAAGTTTCCTAAAAAAATATTATCAGTTTATTTAGTTTGTCCACCTTTTGATAATACTTGTTTTGAAGAAGATTTAGTGGGAGGATTTAAACTAAAATCAGATTTATCTCTTTTGGAAGAAAACACAAAAAATTTATATTTATTATTTTCAAAAGATGATGATGTTACTCCTGTTGCTCATGCTGAAAAATATAGAAAAAAACTAAAAAAAGCTATTATAATAATTTATCCAAGTAAAAATGGACATTTTAAAATAGCTGAATTTCCAGAGATTATAAAAATGATTAAAAATGATATTAAGAAATAGAATATAAATTTTACGAATTAAAACAAAAATTCTTTTAAATTTGTTTAGTTGGTTAAATTCATGTTTTATTAAAAATGTATTTAAAATAAAAAACCACTAATTTTGTTTAGTGGTTTTTTAATTATTCTAGAGTTAAAATTACTATTTCTGGTGGATTAAAAAGACGAGCTCTTGTTCCAGATTCACCAATTCCGCTGGTTACAAATAATTTCATTTCATCAATATTATTCCAACCTTGATACCAAGTTTTTGGAGTGATGCTATCAACTTTACCAAGAGGACCAATAAAGGGTAAACGAATTTGTCCACCATGAGTGTGTCCCGAAAGCATTAAATCAACATTTTCTTTGGCTACTGCATAAGCAGCTAGAGGATTGTGAATTAAAGCAATTGTAGCAAGATCTTTTTCTCTATTTTTTAAAGGTTCTAAATTAAGTTTATTAGCCCAAAAATCATCTCCACCAAAAAGATAGAATGATTGATTTTTTATATTTATTTCTGTTAGTTGATTTTCTAAAAAATTTATTCCAATATTTTCTAAATAATTTTTTGTTTCTAAACTCATATCAGCGACACGATAATTTGAGTCTCTTAAACTTTTACCTCCACCAATACCATATTCATGATTACCTTGTATAGCATAAACTGGATATTTAGCAGTTAATTTTTCTAAGGGTTTTAAAAAATTTATTTCCTTTTCATTATAAATTTCATTATCAATCATATCTCCACCAAATAAAATAAGATCAGGATTTTGGGCAATTATTTTTTCTACTGTTTTTTCAACAAACTTTTCTTGTTTATATTTTCCTACTTGATAATCAGCTATAAAAACAATTTTTATTGGTTCAGTAATTTTAGCTAAGTTTATTTTTTGTTGATTTATAATAATTAATCTTGGTTCTATGAAACTACCGTAGATTATAATTAAAGTTCCTAATAAAAGAAGAGTAACTAAAAAGGAAATAAATTTTTTATGTTTATTTTCCCAAGTATTTTTTTTATGTTTATTTAATAATAAAATAACCGCAGGTAAAGCAGTTATTATAACAAGAATTGCAATTTGAATATCAAAAAATATATTCATAGATAATTTTGCAGAGAAAGAGTGCCCGAGGAGAGAATTGAACTCTCACTCCAGAGGAACACGATTTTGAGTCGTGCGCGTCTACCAATTCCGCCACTCGGGCTTTTTATAATTTTTTGTTTATTTATATTATTTCTTTTTCAAGAAAATAGGTTTTTATTTTTAAGAGGCGGAATAATTCCGCCCTGCCTACCGGCAGGCAGGCACTCGGGCTTTTTATA
>JAAZJX010000067.1 GCA_012800155.1 Candidatus Magasanikiibacteriota bacterium | reverse complement strand
TTCTTAATCGCAAAAGGGCAAAAATTCCTTCCCCCCAACCCCCTTCCTTTTTGCCCTTTTGCTTTTCGGCGGAGTTTATCCCGCTGGATAGCGGGGCCCGATTTTTTTCGGCAGGGTTTGAGGCTGTGCCAACGAAGTTGGCGCGCCACCTAAGCATTGGACGCTGAAATCTTATTATCATTCCTTCCGTCAATAAGAACAATATTCTCCTTGCCAGTTAATCCAATTTTATTCAAAATAGCGACAACTTTCTTATATTCATCTTCGGTAAAATAAATAATCACTTTGAAAGAGGATGTTGTTTTGTTGGCTTTTTCATAAATTTCAACTTGTTTCTGTAAATTTTGCTCAAGTTTTTTGTTGTTTGCCAATTTGAACTCCACCAATGTTTTATCTACACTGCCTTTTGAAACTTTGAAATCGACAGGACCTCTGCCATTATTCACTTCACGATTTACATCAAAAGCAGTGGATTCGTGGCAAACTAAACCAAAAAGCAATTGCAAATCTTTTTCTCCTTTTATCCTTTGTCCGTTATGATAAAAAAGTTTATATCCCTCATTATTTTCAATATACTCTTTCAAAATTTCAATTTTCTTTTTGGCTTCTTCGTAACTATTTTTCGCACTCGCATAAAAATCGGTTTTTTGTAATCCCGCTATAAATTGCTGAACATTGTTAATATAAAAATTTTGCGAAAAAATAACTTTTTCACTGCTGATACTTTCCGCAAGATCGCCATTTTCCTCTTTGGACTTGATGTAATAGTCAATTAATTGTGGAAATTCTTGAATTGTTGCAAAAGCAGCTGAAATTTTTTCCTGCTTTGTTGGTTCTTTCTTTTTCTTCGGGTCTCTCGGTATGCGACTTAAAAAATAGTTATTAACCTTGAAACGTAATTCATCATCAGATATTGCATTCGGTATTCGCTCAAAATTTTCAAACAAATCTTTTTTATTTATCCACGTTTCATCTTTCGTCAATAATTCTTTTGGCGTCAAAATGACGAAATCATCCCAAAATTTTGGCAAATCAAACACAACATCTTCCCAAGATTCTGTTTTATAATTAAAACGAACTCGCTGAACTCTAAATTTATCTCTTAACTTTTCATCAATATATTTTTTCGCAAAATTTTGAGTATATTCAAGTAAAAATTCCTTAATTAGATTTGTTGCAAAATCGCTTATATTGTCTTTACCAACACCGTCTTTTATCAAACAAAGTTTTTCAAGGTGACTTCCTTTGCTCACTTTTTCTTGTCCAAATTCGTGAAAGATTTTGTGTAAATTAGCGTTTAATGCCCGTCCGAAATCTGGACCAAGTGCCCTTCCTTTGTTGCCAGTAACAGAAAAGCCGAGCCAGTTTTGCTCGACTTCCTTAAAAACATACCACGCTTTAAGCGCACCAGTATCTATTGTTTGAAATGTAGATTTTTTCTTGAGAAATATGAGGTATTTTATTATGTTGTCATGCAACTCCTGATATTTTTTCTTTTTGCTATTAAATAGCAAAAAGGGATCAATAAAAAGCGGTAAATCGGCCACTAGGGAAATGTTAAAAGCCCCGTATTTTTCGAGTTCTTTTTCCTTGACTTTAAAATGATCTGAAAAATATATATCCATAAAAATTAACTTGGTCTAGTCCCTCGACAATATGGAAATTTTGAACAGCCATAAAATTTTCCATATCTGCCTTTGCGCAAAATCATTTTTGATCCGCACTTAGGACAGATCTTATCACTTGAAACCGCGGGGCTATCTTTAGTATTATCACTGGTAGTCTTTTCAACCAAAGTATAACCCTTGCAATGACAACAAAATCTCCCGTATCCAGTAATTAAATCTGGGTCTCTAAAATCCTTGTATTCCCTTATTTCTTTGCATTTCGGACATTCTTTCATCTCGCCATTTTGCAAACCTTCAATCGTTTCGTGAATATGGCTAATTACATTATTTTTAACAGCACCATTTTTTATCAAACTCCCAATTCGTTCATTGAGATTTGAAATGGGGTCATTGCCAATATTGAATTTGTTTATTCGCAAAAATTTATATCCATAGCTTTCCAATATTTTCTGTCTGTAAACATCTCCATCGTTATAATAATCTTGATAATTAAATTCATTTATCTCATCAATATCTTTGAAGTGCTCTCTAAAGCCGTCGTATTCAATTATGATTTTGTGTTCTTGGTGGGTTTCGTCTTTATAGACCAACAAAAAATCAACTTTATAATTCGGGTGGTTATAGGTTTTATCAAGTTGTTTCAAATATTTACCAAGCTCAAATTGCGGAATAAATTCAATATTGTCTTTATTTTTCTTCCAAAAATCGGTTTGATAAAACCAGTTCATAACTTCTGGTTCCATTTTTGATTTTTCATCAGCTTCGCCAACGCTTCGCTCCTTTTTCGCCTCGTTTAAAATAAAATAATAATGTCTTAACGCCTCGCCGATTGAGCCGTTGTATTTATCAATCGGCTTACTTAAAACAAAGTTCATCGTTTCCTTAGCACGACTTAAACCAACATTTAACCTCTGGGCTTTTATTTTTCCGTCTTCTTCAATATCAACATCATTCAAATCTTTAATGAAAACGCCCCATAAATGATCGTCTTCTTCTGTGGCGACCATTGAATAAAATATAATATCTCTTTCTTCACCTTGGCAGGTGTCGAAAGTCATAATTTTTAATTTTAACTTATCGTAAAAATAATCCTTTTCGGGCATTTTGCTTATTAGCTCGACAAGCAATTTTTGCTGATTGGTATGAGGCGTAATAATTCCGACACTTTGATTACTATCAATTTCTTTTAATTTTTTCAATTCGGAAATGATAAATTCAACTTCAAGCGTGTTTGTATTTTGTGCTAATTCTTTTTTCCCGTCGTGCTTAACAAAAGAAAACTTAATAACATCATCAATGGCTTTCCCTCTAATCTTCATCACTTGCAAGCTGTCTAGATAAAAATATTTGTTAGAGTAGGAAATAATTTCTTTATACCCTCTAAAATGTTTTAGTAATTGAATATTATAATTTGATATATACTCAAAAAATTCTAAAACGGAAGTTTTAATATTAAAATTTTTAAGTTTTTCCAACTTTATACCGTCAGAGGCGACACATTTTATAAAAGAGTCTTTTAAATTGTTTAGATATTCTCTGTTTGTATCCGTACGCGCTTGGGCAGTTTTGACATTGCTAAATTGTTTTTTATCGCCAAGAATTAAAACCTTTTTTGCTCTCAATAAGGCCGGAAATGCTTGAGCAATGCTAACTTGCGAAGCCTCGTCAATGATCACGAGATCAAAAATTTCTGGCTCAAGTGGTATATACTCTGCATAATCCCTTATTCCTGCCAATATACAAGGAAAAGCATTTTTGAGTTTCAAAAATTCTTCTTTAGGAAATTTTAATTTTCCTTGAATAATTTTTTTAAGTGCGGTTGCTGTTGCTTGGTGTTTATCCCAAAATTCAACCAATCTGCCGTCCATTATATGTGTCATTTTTACGGTAAGAAGACTTTCAATATTCTTTTTCTGACTATTATAATTTAACGACGGAATGTTTTGAAAATCTTTTTCAATTTTCTGTTTCAAATTTATAAACCTGATCAATCTGTCAAAATCAAGGTCTGAAATTTTTACCAATTCATTTGAGCAAAAGGTTTTAAAAGAATTCAAATCAATTTTAAGTCTTTTTATCGTCTTCGGGTATTTTAGCAAATTTGTATTTAAAAATTTTAAATCATCGCCAATTTGCATTAGGTTGTTTAATATACCTAAAAGCGTATCGTCATTTATTGTCTGATGAATAAATCTTAAATAATCAAAATTGATCTGATATTTCTTGTCCAATTTTGCCTTTAGTTCTTCGGCAAATTGATAAATTCCTAAAACTTTTTTCAAATCCTCTAAATTTTTATGCGGTTCAATTTCCGAAGTTAGGCTAAAGGATTTTTTAAATTCCTTGTCTAAATTTTCAATTTTTTCTTTTTTAAACGCATAGCCAAAAAGCCAGTTTCTCTCTTTTTCGTAATTGCTTATAAAATCACTCAATTTTTCTAACGAGGTGTCGTTAAAATTATCGAATATGGATAATAGCGCCAAGTTATTGGCGTAAACTTCTTTAATTTTAGCGACAGAGGAAGAAAGGAAATTTAATAACCACAAATATTTTTGGAAATTGGATATGTCTTTGAAGTCATTGATTGAAAAATTGAGCAATTCGAAAAGTTTTGCTTCTTTTTCATTCTCGTCCTGATCAATGATAAGTTTGTCTTTTAGTGACAAAAATATTTTTTTAAATTCTTCAAGCTCAATCGCTGATTCTGCTTGATTGAGAACTTCGTCAATTTCAACAGGAAAACCCTTATTTACATAATAAGATTCCAAGTCAAAGTATTCATGAATTTCTTTTATATCGACCTCTCTATTTGCTAAAATTTCGGCTTCAATATCTTCTTTTAGAGAATTTTCTGATTTTTCAATATTTTCTTCAACTGACTTGTAATCTTTTTTGACTGCGAGCCAATTGGCGATGATTGATTTTATTGATATTGGACTTAAGATTTTTGCGTAAGCATTTCCAGTTTTACCTAATCTCAACACAGGATTTTGAAAATTATCATCAACTCGTACTTTATTCATTGTTTCGGTTATTTTGTCCTCAACTACATCGAGAGCTTCCTTTTTATCTGACAAAACTAAAATAGATTTATTTTTCAGAATCAAATTAAAAACAACCGCAGTAATAGTATGACTTTTTCCTGTTCCTGGAGGACCTTGAACAATAATATATTTGCAATCATCTCTTTTAATTGCAGATAAAATTTGTAATTGCTCTCCGTTTAATGGTATTGGGCTTTGAAAAACTAGCTGATTTGGCACATCTTGATTATTCCATTCTTCTTGAATTTCAATGTCATATTTTTTCGGATCTTTATGAATAAAATCATCAATCAATTTATTAAAAGCTTCCCCTAAAACGCTATCGCCCGCCATAAGCAGTTTTAATATTTCTTCGTAATCATTTACCAACGCCTCGTCTGATTTATCAAACAAAGCTAAATAGCAATTATTTGAAGCTCTAACAAGAAAACTTTTTGCAATTTGTTGCTCGGAATTGTTTATGTCAATGCTTTTATCAAGTTCAAAGAAATTTGTTATTTCGCTCAATATTTCACTGACCACATCCCTGAAGTCGTTTTGGTGTTGGGCTAAATAGATTATTCTTTCCGATATTGTTTTTAAATTTCCCTTTTTACCTTTTTCTTGATTGTATTCTTGGGTTATATACTCAAGAGCTTTTTTGTTTATATACACTTGCGAATCAAACTCAATCGTCAAAACTTCGTTTTGTTTTTCAATCCCAAACGGAATATAAAAAATTGGGAATTTAGCATTATTGAAAGTTATATCGCAAAAATATAAATAAAATTCTTGTTTATCTAAAATAGTTCTGTTTCTCTCCATTTCATATATTTCTGCAAACAAATCACCAACCTGAAAATTTTCAAAGAATGAGTGGATGTTTAATTTGATATCGGCAAGCATAAAAACATCTTTCAATTGTTTTGAAATATCAACTTTTTCCTTTGCTAACAAAAGTTTTACAATTTCGGAAATCTTGTTTTCCAAAGAAGACGATAAAACTGCGGTTAGTTCTTCCTCCATTAAATAAATATTGTTTTCATCACCAAGGTTTAAATTCTCTAAAGGTTTCTCAATATTACTAATAAACGGCAAAACTAAATCTGTTTTTAAAATTTTGGCGACAGCTTCAAGGGAAGTATTTAGCGCTTGATCATATTCTTTTTTGTATAAAGTGGCTGATTTTTCTATTTCCTCGACGATTTGTTCAATAATTTTGGTAATTTGCTTGCTGGTTATTTTTTCCGTCTGCAATTTAACTAAATTCAATAAATTTTTTGGGATGTTTGTTCTATAAACCCCTTTTTGAATTGTGTTAAGAGTACTTTTATCAAATGCGTGGTTTATCGCTTTATTTACGAGATTATTAAAAGAAGGATACTTATTGAGATTTAACCCAACAAGCAAGTTATTGCTACTTCTAAATTGAATACTTCTTTTTGGATTTTTTCTTTTATGGAAATCTGTTTCCAAAAAATCCATAAAATATTTGGCAACTTCTTTTATAAATGCCAAACCATTTTTATTTTCGGTTTTAATATTTTCTTTGGTCGCCATATTTCTACTTTATTAAATCATCAACACCAACCTCAAGCGCCTTGGCGATTTTGGTTAATGTTTCAATAGTCGGGTTTGTATTTACGCCATTTTCAACCTTAACAATGGTGTTTAGCGATAAATCGGCAAGGCGGGCAATCTTTTCGAGAGATAGCCCCTTTTTAGCCCGCAGTTTCTTAATGTTTTCAGCAATTTTATTATTTGACATGTCTTTTCTAATTGTATAACATTATAGTATATAGAATATAATATAAAGGTTTCTTTCTTGATACTATAATGATAACTAATTTTTTTAAAATTGTAAATGAATCTTTAGGGAGTTCCTTGGCGTTGCCCGCGAATGGGTTGGGTGGGTCAAGGGCAACATCTTTTTTGGTGGCGCATTTTGCTTTGCAAAATACAGCCTCAAACCCTGCCGAAAAAAATCGGGCCCCGCTATCCAGCGGGATAAACTCCGCCGAAAAGCAAAAGGGCAAAAAGGAAGGGGGTTGGGGGGAAGGAATTTTTGCCCTTTTGCGATTAAGAA
>JAAZJX010000066.1 GCA_012800155.1 Candidatus Magasanikiibacteriota bacterium | reverse complement strand
TCCTAAAGATGGAATAAATGGGTGTGATTCTTTGAAGAACATTTTTTACCTACAGAAAATGGAAAGTGAGAAGAATCAAGGGTTTGAGGTGTGTGGGCGTTGAAGAACTTTTTTTGACGAGAACATAGTAGGGAGGCTAAAATTTTAAATATAAAAAAATAAATTGATATTGAATTAGGGATAAGGGTCAAGGAAACAAGAGGAGAACTCTTCGCTCATAAAGATAAATACAGAATATTTTCATTCAATATACACAAATAAAGCATATTTATTATAAGTTAAATGTACAGAAAGGTATAATCAAGTGAATTCATATATATATTTTTTGTGCTATAATTATCATATAATGTTAAAATAACACAAAAGATTATTATATAAAGGATGTGGCTCTATGTATAATGATGCTGTTAAAACGATTTTTGAGAAGATTGAAAGTGCGTATTCTGAAATTGAAAATGAAGTAGCTGATTACGGACAGATTTGTCAAAATAAATTTAAAGAAAGTGGTGAAAATAAAGGTTATTGCGAAGAGTTTGTCCGTATTCTAAATTTTACTAAAGATATCCATTGGTTTAAAATTGAAAAAATTTCACCGTATAATACAGGAGAAAAGAGAGCTAAATTTAATCAAATATTGAGGAAAATTGATGAATTTTATATTTCTGTTGAGGCTTATGCGAATCGCTATTTCGATGATGTATATTGTAGTGGTCTTAAAGAGGAATCTGGGTTTATTTATGATGTAAAGAATATAATAGACAAGCATTTAGAAAGGATAAAGCCTGAAATAATAATTTTCCCAAATGATGAAATTAAAGATGATGAACAAAATAAAAAATTTATTGAAATTTATAAGTTATATGAGAAAATGAGTACAGAGATTATATTATTTGATAATGGGCTTATAGATGATATTAGAACAGTAATGGGTAAAGTCTTTAAATATATCTGGAAGCTTAATGGTGATAAAAAGGTTGACATTACAAAGCTTACAAACAAGTGGAATAATGAAATAGAAATTTTATATAAAAAGAGATTCCCAAAGGAGGATTTAAAAGTTAAGAAAGTCTTAAAGACATATAATAAAGAGATTGAAAAGATTGTTTCATAATCAACAGTTGTTATCGTCAAAAAAAGTTCTTCAACGAAAAAAAAAAGTCCTTCAATGGTAAAAAAAGTTCTTCAACGGAGCAGGAAAGTCGGAGCAAAAAACGATTCAACTGCTCTTTTTTTCAGGGACAAATAGGTTCATGGGTCAAGGAAACAAGGGCAAGGAAAGGAGAAAAAGAATAAGGATAAAGGGGCTAAAAGCCAGGAAAGATGCAGGTTTTGAAGGAATTAAGGTCAGGGGAAAAGGTGTGAAAAACCTTACTCCTTAATCCTAAAGACCTGTTCCTAATCCCTTAAACCTTATTCCTAATTATCCCTATTTTTGAAGCACTTTTTTTACCTACAGAATTTAACAAATCCCTAAAGATGGAATAAATGGATGTGATTCTTTGAAGAACATTTTTTGCCTACAGAAATTTACAAGTAAGAAGAATCAAGGGCTTGAGGGGTGTGAGCGTTGAAGGACTTTTTTTGACGAGAACAGATACCAGTCTGTCAAGAAATCTTGAGAATATAATAATAACGATTAATCCTGCTTTTTTATATCGAATTATATTAGTGTCTGCGTAATAACACCAAGTTAAGAGTAGTTTACTTTGTAGAAACTATCAAATGGATGTTTCAAAATACATGCAATGAATACTATAAAGCATATCAAATCCATATAATTTTCTAAATTGCAATATTAAATGCAACAAATTTTGAAACCATATGATATTTAGAAGCAATTGCCTGTGGTTGTCAAGGGCGGAGCGAAGTGGAGTTCATTTTACCCTTGATAACCCTAGTACTAAT
>JAAZJX010000065.1 GCA_012800155.1 Candidatus Magasanikiibacteriota bacterium | reverse complement strand
TGTAACCAAGGATAAGCTTTGCCATTTTTATCTTTAGTAAAAAATTGTAAAAAAGCAGCTGCTGTGCTAGCAGTACCATATCTTTCTCCTCCAACTCCACCAGTATTTTTAATATCAGCTACTTCACTTTTGATTGCTTCACTGTATTCTTCACCCAAAGGTAATCGCCAAACTTGTTCACCAACATTATTAGCAGCTTGAAATATTTTTTCTACCATTTTTTCTTCATCAGAAAATATACCCGAACGCTCCAATCCCAAAGCAGACATACAAGCTCCAGTTAAAGTAGCTAGATCAATCACTTCTTTTGGATTATATTTATGAGCATAACAAAGCGCATCAGCCAAAATCAATCTACCTTCAGCATCAGTATTTTTTATTTCTACAGTTTTACCATTCATAGCAGAAATAATATCATCCGGACGATAAGCGTGACCACTAGGCATATTCTCAGTTGCAGGAATCAAACCAATAACATTTTTTTTAATTTTCAGATCAGCAACAGCTTTGATCGTACCCAAAACCGAAGCAGCACCCAACATATCAAATTTCATATCCATCATATACTCACCCGGTTTCAAAGATAAGCCACCCGAATCAAAAGTTATTCCTTTTCCAATCAAAACCGTAGGTTTATCATTTTCTTTTCCACCTTTGTATTCCACAATAATAAATTTAGTTTCTTCTTCTGAACCATTTCCTACAGCTAAAAGTAAATTCATTTTTAATTTTTTTAATTCTGATTCAGAAAAAACTTTTACTTTTATTTGTTTATTTTCTTGACTTAATTTTTTAGCTTTATCAGCTAATAATTGAGGTGTCATAATAGTTGGAGGTATATTACCAAGATGACGCGCCAAATTTACACCCTTAGCTACTTTCAAAGCTTCAGTACCTGTAATTGATAATTTTGATAAAATTTTATTTTCTACTGGAACTACCAATTCTATTTTTTTAATTTCTGCAATTTTACTATCTTTATCAGTTTTATAATTATCATAACTATAAGTTGCAACTGCAGCCGCTACAACCACCTGATAAACCAAATCCTTAATCTCTATTTTTTTACTAGCTGTTTCTGGAATATAAATAGCAATATTTTTATATTTATGATTTTGACAATTTAAAACAGCTGATCCAATTGCTTGTTTAAATTTACGCACAGTCATTTCTTTTTCTTTACCTAAACCCACCAGTAAAACTCGTTTAGTCAAATTATTTTTTGTATAAACAAAAATTGACTGACCTTTTTTTCCTTTAAAATTTTCATTTTCACAAATCCATTCTAAACTACCAGCCAAAGTTTTATCTAAAACTTCTACCATTTTTTCTTTTTTAACATTTTCAAAAATTGGTACCACAATACAATCAGACTTATGCCAAACATTACTAAATTGTAAAATAAAATTTTTCATCATAAAAAATTAATTAAATTTTTATTACTGAAATTAAAACCAGCTTGTCTCCAATTTTTACTTCTTGAATTCCTGTTCCTAATTTTAATTCTTTAGCCAAAACTGATTTTTTAATTTCTTCTGCATATTCAGATAGAACTTGAATTAACAATTCATCACTCACAGTATACTCTACTATTACTTCATCATCAATTGTCATACTTTGTTCTTTACGAATCTGATTGATCGCTCGAACAATCTCTCGTACTAAACCTTCTTTCTTCAATTCAGGAGTAATTTGAATGTCTAAACCAACTTTCAAATCTCCTTCTTCTTTTACAATTAAACTTTCATCACCATCACCAACTTCAACATTTTTAACATTTAATTCTTCAGCTATTATTTGTTTAAATTCTGTTTTGAGTTTTAAATCATAAATCAAAAGTCTATTCAAAGGTTGACGAACACTAATACCTTGTTCTTTACGAATTGCTAAAGCAATATTTACTACTTTACGAACTATATCCATATCTTTTAAAACTTTTTCTTTGATCAAATCATACTGAACTTCTGGCCAAATTTGTAAATGCACACTATTTTTATCATTGCTAACTTTTTGATAAACATTTTCAGCAATAAATGGTGTAAACGGAGCCATAACTTTGGACAAAATAATTAAAACTTCTCGCAAAGTTACTAAAGCAAATTGTTTATCTACTAAATCATCACCTTTGAAACGACCTCTAGACCGACGCACATACCAAGTAGAAAGCTCATCAATAAAATCTAAAATTGGACGAGCTGCTTCAGCTAATTTATATTCATTCATTTTTTCAGTTACTTCTTTGACTAACAAATTTAATTTAACTAAAATCCACTGATCTAAAATATTATTAGATTTTTTATAATCTACTTGCAAATCAATTTCTGAACTAAACAAGTCATAAAAAGTAAATACATTCCACAAAGTATTTACAACTTTATTATACATTTCACGAACTTCTTTTTCAGAAAAATTTAAACTTTCAGCATACATGACTGGTGAAGAAACAAGATAATAACGCATAGCATCAGCTCCATATTTCTCCAAAACATCTATTGGATCAGGATAATTTTTCAATCTCTTACTCATTTTCTTACCATCTTCTGCTAAAACAATTCCATTAACAATTACATTTTTAAAAGCTGGTTCAGATTCTTTTACAGGAATAATAGGATTATTACCAGTAGTCAAAGCTGTAGCTAAAATATGTAAAGTATAAAACCAACCACGAGTTTGATCTTGACCTTCAGCAATAAATTCCGCCGGAAAACTTGATTCAAATTTAGTTTTATTTTCAAAAGGATAATGCATTTGACCATAAGGCATTGCACCTGATTCAAACCAACAATCTAAAACTTCAGAAATTCTTTTCATTTCTCCTCCACATTTTTCACATTTAAAAACAAGGTGATCAATTTTATGTTTATGAAGATCAGTAATTTTTTCACCTGTAAGTTTTTCCAATTCAATAACTGAACCTATGGCCATCATATTATCACAAGAATTAGAAATCTCCGATTGGCACTTCCAAACTGGCAAAGGTGTCCCCCAAAAACGATTGCGAGAAATTGCCCAATCACGAGCGCCTTCTAACCATTTACCAAATCTTCCTTCTTTAATATGATCTGGTACCCAATTTATTTTAAGATTATTTTTTAACAATAAATCTTTTAACTCTGTCACTCGCACAAACCAACTAGAAGTAGCATAATTCAAAAGTGGAGTATCACAACGCCAACAATGAGGATAACTATGTTCTACTTTTTCTTTACTAAATAATAAACCTTTATGAGCCAAATATTTAATAATTTCTACATCAGTTCGGGTTGGTTCTTCACGCGGTTTTACTTCTTGATCAGCAAAGTCTACTACTTCTTTAGTAAATTTACCATCCATACCAACATGTTGTACCCAGCCAATTTTTTCTCTTTGTCCTAAATTATAATCGTCTTCACCAAATGCTGGCGCAATGTGAACAATTCCTGTTCCATCTTCTGTGGTTACAAAATCTGCTTCACAAACTCGAAAAGCATTTTCTGTTTCAGCAAAATATGGGAAAAGTGGTTCATATTCAAGACCAACTAAATCATCACCTTTAAATTCTTTTATTATTTTGTAAGTTGTGTCTTTTAAAACTTCTTCAGCTCTTGATTTGGCAACAAGATAATTTATATTTTCAAATTCAACCAAAACATATTCAATTTCTTTTCCAACAGCCAAAGCCACATTTCCCGGTAAAGTCCAAGGAGTAGTCGTCCAAGCGAGAATATAAACATCACTATCAATTCCTAATTTTTCTTTGGCATTTTTTAATTTGAACTTAGCTGTTGCTGTTATATCTTTTACATCTTTGTAACCTTGTGTCACTTCAAAATTGGAAAGTGGAGTCACACAGCGTGGACAAATATGCATTGGCTTTTTGCCTTCATAAATTAAACCTTTATCCCAAAGTTGACGAAAAACCCACCAAACACTTTCCATAAACTGCATGTCCATTGTTCTATAACCATGTTCACCATAATTATCTCCACCCGAAACAGAGCCGTCTTGAACAGACATATCCACCCAGCGTCCCATTCGTTGAATAGTTTTTTTCCATTCTTCTGCATAACGAAGAACAGTACAACGACAAGCTTCATTAAAATTAGCAATCCCATAATCTTCAATATCTTTTTTAGATTTAAGATTCAATTCTTCTTCAATAATATTTTCAATTGGCAACCCATGACAATCCCAACCCCATTTTCGTTCTACCCGAAAACCACGCATTGTCCAATAACGAGGTACTACATCTTTCATAAGTGAAGCTACTATATGACCATAATGTGGTAAACCTGTTGCAAATGGTGGACCATCATAAAAATGATAAGGTTTATTTTCTGGACGTTCAATAATAGATTTTTCAAAAGTTTGATCTGATTCCCAAAATTTTAAAATTTCTTGCTCTTCTTGATTAGCGTTATACATAGTAAAAGGATTAAGGATTAAGGAATAAGGAATAAAGAGTAAAGAAAACAATTATTTTATGATTAACCAAATTATTTTAGCAACTTCATCAATCAAACTTATTACTTTCTTTAATTCTTCTTCATCTATATAATTTAAATGTTTAGCAAATTCTATACTGTATCTAGTTTCTTCCAAAGAACCAAACGATATCAATAAAAATCTTCTGTATTCATTTGGACTATTTCTCGCAAAACCTTCAATGATATTTAGAATCACAGATAATGACGATCTCCTGATTTGAGAAGTTAAACCATACATTTCATCCTTTGGAAATTTTTGTGTCAGTTTATAAATAAACTTGGGGAGTAAATCCGCTTTTATATACAATGGATTTGTTTTACTAATCATAAATTATTCCTTATTCGTTACTCCTTTTTTAAAAATAAAAAACACACCAAATTAGTGTGCCAAGAGCCTATTTCAACAGGCGGTACCATCTTGTGCTTTATCTTGATTACAGCTTTTACGGGCTTACCCGAGAAGTTCTACTTGTTGTTCATCTGACAACTTTCTTCTTCTAGCTTGTCTGCCATAATTTTAGCAAAAACAGACACTCCGTTGATAATGGATTATAGCTTTTATAATTGTATTCTTAGTTTAACTTAATAAATTAATTTTGTCAAACAAATACAATTATTTATTAAACTATTTAAAATAAAAGGACCTCACACATTACTTGCTTTTTTAAGCTTTCATGTGTAGGGTAATAAAGGAGGGTGTAAGGTACAAGTACCAAGAGTCTAAAGAACCAAGAACTAGTTCTGAAAACTCAAAAGCAACAAATACCTAATTGAGACGACGGAGCACTCGGACGAAGAATCCGTTCCAAAGACAATCAAGCCGGTACCAGTAACATTTCCACGAATTCCCGTTCCACCAGACGCATTGAACTAAGTCAGAGTCACTAGAACAACGCCAGTCCGTGAAGACGAAGATGACATTTCTACGAAGAGCGACAGGAATATCCAGCTGGTGTTCTAACAGGTACTCTCCATCGTCCTTACCTAAATGTGCTGACATCTCCTTTGCACGCTCAACCATTGTGTAACCATTCATAGAACCCTCATCTTTCCGTGAAAAGCTGAGAATTTTATAGGTACGGTCACCAACGGTCATTGTCGGCGTCAAAGTTTCTTTGAGAATCTGGTCGCAGAACTCCTTGACCTTACTTCTGTTTTCCAAACTGACCAGTACGCTGAACCTCTCCTCGCCAAGTTGCTTCCATAAACATACAATCGCTTGTAATCTCTTGAACATTTGATTTTCTCCTTAAAAGGACTTACTCCTCACCGACATTGGCAAAGAGGAAAGACATATTCCTTATGACCTTCTTTATGTTTATTTTAAATTAAAATACACACAAAGAAAGTCAAAATTGGCACATTATTAAAAAACAATTTTAATAAATTATCATAGCATAAAACAAGATTTTGTCAAGGTCTTAATTCACAGATAAATTTTTATATTATTACTAATTTTTTGGGAAGATAGAACAATATCCTTTTCTACCTTCAGCAAGATAAACAAAAAAATTACAAAAACGAGAATGATAATTAAAAAATAAAAACAAAAAAATTTCCAGATTCAGGGAAATTTTTTTTATAAAATGTTTCGTCCTGTAATAAACAATCTTTGGACTCATCAGTTCCAACATTATTGGAAGACATTTGACCAGAGGAGGAGCGTCAGATGACGCTCAACTCCTCGGCGGCTAAAGAAAAGAACAGTGAAATGGGGAGTGTTTATTTTTGGTGATTAATGTTTATTACACACAAAAATAATATGCTCCGGAATTTCGTAATTTTTTAGAAAAGAAGGCGCTTCCTCAATTGGTTGCGGTTCAATTATTCTGCTGAGGCACATTTTTGAATTACTCAAACAGCGAGTGTATGTTTCAAGAGTCCAATGAATATCTTTAAATTCAATTTCTGAACCATCAGCGAGTTTTACTTTTGATTTGAATTCAGAACCATCTTTAAAATATGAAAATCCGGGAAGATAAGTTTGAGATTCACACAAAGTTTGTTCAATCATTAAAGCAAGAGGGTGTAAATCTGTAAATATTAATTGACCGGATTTTTTTAAAACTCTTGAAACTTCTTGAAATATCTTTTTGACTTTGTCTAGTGCTGAAATATTTATAAAAACCATATTCATAATAACAAAATCAAAAGTCTCATCTGCGAACTGTCTGAGATCAGAGCCATCAGCAATAAAAAATTCAAGATTTTTGACATTCGCATATTCTTTTTTGCAAATATCAATCCATTTTTCAGAAATATCAACGCCAACAACATTTGCGCCTCTCTGAACAAGAGAGTGTGAAAAATAACCAGAACCACAACCTAAATCTAATATCTTTTTGTTTCTTACATCACCAAGAGCTTTATGCAAAGCCGGAAAAACAACAAAAGGATGAAGTAAAGGCGCTTTTTTGTATTCTTCTAAAAATTTTGAATCCTCATAATTTGAAGTATTCGGATCTCTGGTTTGGGGCGACAGTATTAAATTTATAATAGTCCTAATTCTATTACTGATTTTGTTAAACAGCTCACTAAACATAGCATTACTCCTTTTAAAATTCCGAGCTAGATTAATTTGTTACTTTTATGGGAATTGAACGCCAAATTGTCAATCCTATAATATAGCAACTATCTATGCTCAAGTGCCTAACTAGATCTTCTTTATTAAATTTTCTTTAAATTTTAGAATAATTAAATAAATAAAAAACTAATAAGGCACTCGATATTTATATAGTTTAGTCAAAAAACAAAAACCATTTAATTTTAAAAGGACAAAATATTATAGCATACTTGATTAACTTTGTTATAGTATACTTAATTAACTTTGTCAACCCCTTAAATAGTTATTTTTATAGAGATTAAAAAGTAGAGGAAAGTAAGAATGACAAGAAAAGATAACAATAAATTCCCCCCTTGCTTGTCTCGCTGAAGGCGGAAGGGGGGCAGGTTCATCTCGCCGTAGCTTTAGCGGAGGCGGAGGGGTGTTGGTCGGTCTCGCCGTAGCTTAAGCAAAAGCGAAGGAATGCTAATAAACTCAACTGTCATTCCCGTGACTGTGTGTCGCTGAAGCTTTAGAGAAGGCGCAAGGCGGGAATCCAGTAAAACAAAATTACAAAAATAAATAGAATAAAGATTAAAAAAATAGAATAAATTTAAATAAATAATATTTTATTAAAAAAATTAATTAAGATGTTATAGATTCCCGTCTTGAATAGATTCCCGCTTTCGCGGGAATGACAAAAAAGTAGGCAAAGACGGGAATGACAAAGAGGAGAGCGGGAATCCAGTAAAATAAAATTATAAAAATAAATAGAATATAGATTAAAAAAAGTATTACAAAAAACACTCTCAAATTTGAGAGTGTTTTTTATTTTTGTTTTCTAATTTCTTATCTAATCTGCAAAGTAATACTAACTGTCATGTTCACTTCTGTACTACCAGATTCTACTGAAGAAATTGATTCATTAACAACTCCGCCAGCTAAATCATACATCGCAGAACTTTTCATTACATTATAATATGGAGTATTATCACCAGAATATTCATTATAAGAAACCACTTTACCAAATCTAACACCAAGTAATTTAGAAAGAGTTTGAGCTTTTTCTGCTAATTTCTTCAAAGCTTCTTCTCTAGCTTCATTCTTATAAACTTCTGGATCATCAATAATAAATTGTAAACCACTTATATTATTAGCTCCTAATTCACCAGCCAAAGATAATACTTCATTAGCTTTTTCTAAATCACGAATTTTTACTGTAACATCTTGTCTTACTTCATAACCACGCAATACTCTGCCATTTTCTGTATAATTATAAAGAGGATAAATATTATAATTAGTGGTTTGAATATCTTTATCTTCCACACCCATTTCTTTTAATTTTTCAGTCAATTTACTCATAACACCATTATTAGCAGTTTGAGCTTCTTGTACAGTTTTACCTTCATTAACCATTCCCATAGTAGTCACAGCAATATCTGGCTTTGCTACAACTTTGGCAGTAGCATCAATATAAATGGTTCTTTCCATTTTATCAGCTTGACCAATATAAATATATTCTTGCATATTATTGCGAATCATTGTTCCCAACAATACAATAATATATACAACCATAATGCCCAATAAAGTGAACATTATTTTTTTACCAAATTCATTTTTCATACAAGATAAATTAAATTTCTCAGAAGAAAGGTTTGATTTATTTTTTTCTATTTTTGTTTTTTTGACAGGCATAATTTAAAAATTAAAAATTAAAACTTTATAAATTTATAACTTTAAAAACTTTAACTAATTTATTATACACTATTTTTACAAAAAAATAAATTTATTTTATCAAAGCTTTTAAACCGGGTAATTTTTTCCCAGATAAAAATTCTAACATTGCTCCTCCACCAGTTGAAATAAAATCTATATCACTCATCATTCCTACCATTTCCATTGTTTGAATTGTTTCTCCTCCACCAATCACTCCAAAAGCTTTTCCTTTTGATCGAGAAGCTACTAAACGAGCAATAGACAAAGTACCAATATCATAAGGTTTTTGTTCAAAATACCCCATAGCTCCATTCCATACCAAAGTCTGAGCAGATTTAATATATTTAGTATATAATCTAATAGTTGCAGGTCCAATATCCAAAATTGCTTCTGAATTTTTTATTTCATTCTTTTTATTTAAATTAACTACACGATATTTCTTACCTTTTAAATCACCTACTACTACATCTACTGGGAAAATAATTTTTTTATTCTTCCATAATCTCAAAGCTTCTTTTTTGAAATCTTTATTTAACAAAGATTTACCAATTTCATAATCTTTGGCCCATAAACAAGTATTTACCAATCCTCCACCTAATAAAATAAAATCTGCATGTTTCAAAACTGATTTTAAAACTGGTAATTTAGTTTCAATTTTCGCTCCACCCAAAACTGCAATATAAGGTTTCTTTGGCTTTATCATGAGTTGACTCAAATTCAAAATTTCACTTTCTAAAAGTAAACCAGCATAAGCAGGTAAATATTTAGCTACTCCAGATACTGAAGCTGTCTCCCGATGAGCAACAGCAAAACCATCTAAGACAAAAACATCTACTAACTTTGCTAATTGTTTAGCAAATTTTTTATCATTTTTTTCTTCTTCTTCAAAAAAACGAATATTTTCTAACATTATTACTTGTCCTTGTTTCATTGTTTCAATCGCTATTTTAGCTTGTTCTAAATTGACAATTGGTAATTGATTGAAAATTGGAAACCTATCTTCCAATGAAGTAGATTTAAAATTAGAAATTTGTTTTAATTTTTCCAAAACTGGAGCTAAACTTAATTTTTTATCCATTCCTTCTGGTCTGCCAAGATGAGAAACTAAAATTACTTTGGCATCATTTTCTAATAAATATTTTATAGTTGGAAGAGAAGCTCTAATCCGACTATCATCTTGAACTTTTCCATTTTTTATTGGCACATTAAAATCTACCCGAACTAATACTCGTTTATCTTTTAGATTTTTAATTTGTTTTAAAGTTTTTAATTTCATAATTTTTTATAAGATTTTTATTTCCAAACAATATTTTTCTTGAATTATTTTAAAAACTTTTTTCTACCAATATATTTTTCTAATTCAATAAATAATATCTATTAATTTTTCTTTCTCAATTTCATCTTAAGATATTTTACTTTATAAATTTTTGATTATTTTGCAAATAATTCTGCCATTTCTACTAAACGATGAGCATAACCACACTCATTATCATACCAAGCAACAACTTTTACCATATTACCACCGACTACATTAGTAAGAGACAAATCCACAACAGAAGAATAATTATTACCAATAAAATCTGAAGAAACTAAAGGTTTATCTGTTACTGCCATTACCCCAGTAAAACGAACAGTTTTACTTGCCTCAGTCAAAGCTTTATTTATTTGTTCTTTGGTAACATTTTTTTTCAAAATAACAGTAACATCTGATAATGAACAAGTTGGTACTGGCACACGAAAAGCTACACCATCAAAAATACCTTGTAAATTAGTTTTTACTTCACCAACTGCTTTGGCTGCGCCAGTAGAAGTTGGAACAATATTTTCTGCAGCTGCCCGAGCTCGACGTAAATCTCTATGTGGGCTATCTTGAAGATTTTGATCAGCAGTATAACCATGAATAGTACTCATCATTGCTTTGCTAATACCAAATTTTTCATCCAACACAGCCATTACTGGAGCAATGCAATTAGTAGTACAAGAAGCATTATTAATTACCAAAGCTTTTTCTTTTTTTACCTGACCACAATTTACTCCTCGAACATAAGTAGGAACAGTTTTATCTTTGGCTGGAGCAGAAATAATCACTTTCTTAGCTCCAGCTTTAAGATGCTGACTAGCACTTTCTTTATCAGTAAAACGACCAGTACATTCTAATACCACATCTACTTTTAATTTTTTCCATGGTAAAAGAGTAGGATCTTTTTCAGCAAAAACAGGGATTTTTTTATTTTTAATAATTAAATTTTTTTCATCGCAAGTAACTTCTTTTTCATATTTACCATAAGCAGTGTCATATTGTAATAAATGAGCAAGAGTTTTGGTATCAGTCAAATCATTGATTGCTACAATTTGAATATTCTTGTTATTAAAAGCTGCTTTAAAAACTTGTCGGCCAATTCGGCCAAACCCATTGATAGCTATTTTTACCATATAAAAATAATTTTAATAATTTAATTAATACTCAAATTATACTATAAGATACTTGGGAAGTAAATAGTGAAATAAAAATTACTAATATTAACTAATGATTTTTATTTTTTATTTTTAATAAAATACTATTCATTCAAATTCATTTAATCCATGTTCTATTTATTTTTTTTTTTAATTTTATTATTCTTTCTTATTATTCCCCCCTTGCTCGTCTCGTTAAAGGCGAAAGGAATTATTCCCCCCTAGAGGGGGGTTGGGGGGTGTTGGTCGGTCTCGCCATAGCTTTAGCGGAGGCGGAACCTGTCTCGCTGAAGGTGAAAAAGACTATTCCCCCCTAGAGGGGGGTGCAGGGGGGGTGTTGGTCGGTATAATAATTTCATTGTTTATAGATTCCCGCCTTGAATAGATTCCCGCCTTCGCGGGAATGACAAGAGGAGAGCGAGAATCCAGTAAAATAAAATTAAAAAAACAAATAGAATTCCCCCCCTAGAGGGGGGTGAAGGGGGGTGTTGGCTCGTCTCGTTAAAGGCGGAAAGATATTATCTCATAATAAATTGCCAACACCCCTCTTAATCTCCCCTCAAGGGGAGAATTTACCTGTCATTCCCGTCCGCCTCCACCTGTCAT
>JAAZJX010000011.1 GCA_012800155.1 Candidatus Magasanikiibacteriota bacterium | reverse complement strand
TTTGGCCCTTCTTAACCTCTTCAGAGAGGTTGTTTGTATAAAATCGTGCAATAGCTACTTTCATGTCCCAAACAAGGTTTTCATGAGCTCTGGTATTTGAATTTAATACAAAAGATTCTTTAACAAAGTGAATTTCTCTGGTTTTGTCTTCATCTATCCAATCTTGGACAAGAGCAGCATCTTTTGGGTTTCTAGTTAAACGGTCTATTTTTTCACAACAAATAATGTTTATCTTTTTCTTTGTTGCATATTCAAAGAGTTCGTTAAATAATTTGCGAACTTGTTTTCCGCTAGCAGATTCAGATACTCTGAATGTTTTTATTGTTTTAAATTGTTTTTTATTAGAGTAGTCTTTTAGGAGTTGCTCTTGGGCATCAAGAGAGTATCCTGTTTCTTCTTGTTCTCTGGAAGACACTCTACAAAAGATAATAGTCTTCATATTTTTATATTTATTTATTTGTGTTATTATAGTCTATTTCGGCAAGTTTATCAAAATAAACAACAAGATCTGAAAGTATTTTTTCAGCTTCAATAAGGTCTATGTTTTTAGCATAGTCCTCTTTGATTGCTTGTTGAAATTCTTTGATAAGTTCTTGACTAAACATTTATTATAACGGGTTTTATTTGTTAGTATCTTCCTCCCTGACATCCGCATTCTTCGAATTTTGAGTGCCATCTTTTACAGTATTCACACTGCCATTGTCCAGCCTTTCTTTTTCGTTGTTCATATATTCTATCTGCATTAAAAATACCTTCTATGTTGTGGATAGATACTATTTCTCCTTCTATATCGATGTTTTTATGATCACCCATATTCATAAGTTGCGATATTTTTATTGCTTGATCATTGCTTATCCATATTTCAATACCTTGTTTAGTTAAAAGACATTTTGTTTTATTTGTTGGTAGATTGTTCATATTTTTATAATTATTGATTGTTTATTGTTTTGTTTTTTAGAATAATTTATAAGCTGTGCCATTTTTTCTCTTAATTGAGTTGGCGTTGCTATGCTGGGGAAGTATTGTTCGTGTTGATGTTGTTTTATATAAATTATTATCGGTTCTAATTTTTCTATTCCGTATTTATCTTCAAGCCATTTAGCATCAGCGCGAATAGTTTTATTGTTAAATTTTATGTTTGGGTTTATTTCTTTATAAAAAAGATTTAGAAGAGCATTGCTGTTATTTTTTAATTCATCTTGTATTTTATTAGTATTGTTAATAATATAAGTATTTTTATGAGGAACCATTTTCCTGTGGTTTTTGTTTTTATTTTCCTCTGGATTACCATAGGAAATAATTTCCTCTGGTTTCTTTTTCCACCGAGATTTATCTAGAAGAGTATAAACATTATTAAGATTTTTTTGCGTTTTTGGATTTTTTTCTCTTTTGACAAGTATTAAATTCCATTCTTCGAATTTTTTGATATAATTTCTTACAGTCCTGTCAGTAATTCCTAATTCTTTTGCTATTAGTTCTTGACTAGGGAAGCATTCTTGGGTCTCGTTGTTAGCATGTCTGCATAATGATATATAAATTGCTGTCCCTACTGCTCCAAAAATTTTTGCATATCCATTAAGGTAAGCATTGTCGATAATAAACCATTCTTTATTTCTTTTATCTCTTATTTTTATTAGTTCTTTTTCCATAAGATTTAATCTACTTTATTAAATATATCTTTTTGTTTTTTAATTAGTTCAGCTAGTTCGCGATCAGTTAATTTAGTTAAAGGATTTTCTTCTTCAATAGAGGTTCTGAATCGTTCTGACCAATTCTCTATGAGTTGAAACCAAAGCTTCACTTCAGCGGCATTGCCTGTTTCTATTATGCGTTTATATAGGGCGTAAATGATGTCAGAAGTTTTTTCTTTACTCCATTCTTTTCTTTGTCTTGCTACTTCTTCCCAAAATCCTGTTCTTTTTTTCCATTCAGAAAGAGTGTCTTGCCCAACCCCAAAATGTTTTGATAATTCGACTTGAGTATTTGGTTTACGAAGCTCTTTTGGCAGCGCTATCCAAAGGATAAATTTATGGTATTCAAAATTATGTCTAAGTTTTACTTGTGAATTATTGGAGTTAATTGGAGTTTCGATTTTTATTTTTGTCATATTTTTAAAAGATGTTGATTTATTTAATAAAAAAACACACTATCATTTTATAGTGTGATTATATTAAATTAGGATTTTTTCTGCTGTGAAGATAACGGGCACCAATTCAAAAATGGGTTATCCGAACAGTTGTTTTCTTCTTTTTTGTAATAAAGAGTAAGTTTTTCTTACAGAATTAGCTTTATCTTTATTTTTAAACAATTTTTCAGCGATTTCTATGCTTGTGTATTTTATGATAACGGTTTCTATATAGCTTGGATTTAGCTTTTTAGTTCTTTCATATTCTTTTTCTCCATATTGTTTCCTAACTATTTGAAGATATGAATTTGGTCTTTTTTCTATTTTCTTTATCCTTTTAATCATTTCTTGTTCAATTTTTATAGCCAAATCAATATCCATTTTAGGCCTTAAGTCTAAGGTTGTCTTTGGAGGAAGGAATTCAATTTGGAGTTCTCTTAATTTTTTAGTAGCTTGTCTGATTTCTTCTTTTGAAAGAGGGGCATAGGCTTTAATAGAGACCCATTTATCATGTCTAAAACTTTTGGGATCTGGGCCAAGAGAAACATCGAAGTTGATCTTAGGAGCATCTATTTTACTAAGAAGAAGATATCTTTCTATGTATGATAAAAAATTATATCTTAATTGATATTTTTTTCTTAAAAAGTCTGCATTATAAAAAAGATTTTTTTTATCTCGCAAAGAGTCGCTATTAGTGTCTAATTTTTCTAAGGAGTGTCTTATCCATTCATTCTTTTCTTTTTCATTTGAGAAACCATCAGGAGGAATTTTAATTTTTTTCCTTATTTTTTGTACATCATTTAAAAACTCTGGCTGAGTTGTTAAAAGTTTCATTATAAAAAGGTTTTCTTGATATACTTTTTCAAACATATATTTTTATTTACTATAACAAAAAATTTTAAAAATATCTATTTAAAAAACTTCACTTTTTGTTTAATTTGAGTTATTATAAAAATACAATTAAATAAAGTAGCCTAAACCTTTAATTTTTAAAGGCATGGCGAAAAGACCAAAGAAGCATAAAGGACCCATCATGGGGTTGCTTCTTTGGCCATATCGGGAAACTGGTATGAATGGCTTAGGTCATTAC
>JAAZJX010000010.1 GCA_012800155.1 Candidatus Magasanikiibacteriota bacterium | reverse complement strand
CAAAAAGAAGTAACTCAACCAATTACAAAAACAACAGAGACAACCACAGAACAAAAAGAAGTAACTCAACCAATTACAAAAACAACAGAGACAACCACAGAACAAATTGAGCAAAAATCAACTAATCCACCAACACCTATTGAAACAAATAAAACTACTGTTGATTGTAAAAATGATTTAAATTGTTTTGCTAAAAGAGCTGCTACTTGCGAAAAAACAAAATTCTTGTTTATCAAACCAATTGAAAATCCGGAAACACCAGGTATCTTTACCACACTTAATATAAATTATGAAATAACTGGTTCAACCGACCAATTATGTCATTTTAATGAATCAACAGGAGTATTTCAATTAGAAGTTACAGAAAGTGGCATAGAAAATCTTATGGCACAAGAAGGTAAAACTAGAGAAGAAATTGAAATAGAGATTGAACAAACAAATGCTATGTTTAGACAAGATTCTGATTTAGAAATCAAAACATATTGTCAAACAAGTGAAGGAAAAAATATTACTGAACATATACAAAAAATGCTCGCTGGACAATCTAGTCTTTATCAAATTGACGATAAACTTACTTACGAAGGTAATATAAATTGTATACAAAAATAAAAACCAAAAATATTGGCTTTTTACTTCTTTTTATTCTTTATCACTATAATAAAATAAATTCTTTTAAAGAATAACTCAAATTAATAATTAATAAAACTTTAAATAACAAAAAATACTCTAAAATTCTAGAGTATTTTTATTTTCCCTTTTTCTCAAATTCTTTTAAATTTTTTTAAAAAAGAAAAAGGCTCTAACGATTTTATATCGCAAGAGCCTTAAAGTTACCACCTCCTTTAAAAATTTTAAACAATGAAACGGTGTTATTTACACAAAATTATTCGCTTCTCAATTACAATCTGCTTAATTTTTTCTTCTAGATCTTTTTGTTCTGATAAAAAACATTTTGCGATTTCTTCTGCATCAAAAAATTCCTCATCTTCCATTTTTTCAACCAAAATCTCATAGACTATTTCCTGCACTTTTTCTGAATTAAGCCTTAATTTATTGGCAGCTAAAAATTCCTTAGCACCAAAATACCTTCTCTGCCAAATTAACTCAGAAAAATATTGATAAGCAAGTTCGTCGCCAAAATCATTATTGAGAAGTCCAAATTCTTTTGCTAATTCCCATTTTCTTTCTGCACTTAAACAAGTGCTTAGTTTTAAAATCTCAAAGACTATTTCAATCTTTTCTTGTTTAGAAATAATCCAAACATGATCTTCTCTCCATTTGTCTGCTAACCGATTTAAAAGAATATTTCTATAAAATATCCTTTCTATCTTAATACGAATTACTGGATCTGAAATAAATTCATTGATCCAAGTAAATTCTTCCGTAGACAAAGTTTTTCGTTCATTCTGAAACTCCTCTTTATAATAGATTAGAAAAGCCTCAAATATTTCTTGTTCACTGATTATCTGTAAAACATCCGGATAATCAGAAACAATTTTCTTAATAATTTTCCCTTTATAAAATAGCCCATGCTTAGCAACCACATAAAGAATCGCTTTTTTAGCTAAAGCAATTTCTTTTGCATCATCCTCTCCTTTCCTCTTTTCTGCTTTTAACAAAAGATAATTAATCCATGGATTGTTAATTTTTAATTCCAATTCTGACATGATGAAATCCTCCTTTTAAATTCCATTGTTTTTAAACAAAAACCATCCTTGTTTTCTTGCTCTTATGAGCAGTATTTTAGCTACTAAATTGATAACTAAAAAACTGCTCAAAAAACAGCTTTTTTAAAAGAACAATTTTAATAAATAATTTTATAACATAATTAATTTTGTATGTCAAGCTAACAAAATATTATTTCAAAAAGATTAATCTTCCAAAAAACATTTACTTTTTCATTACCCTAAAAAATAAAATTGAATTATTTTAATAAATAATTTACAATGTAATTAAAAGAAAAAAATAAATATAATAACTAACAACCTACAATTGATTTAAAACAAAAAAACTATAAATAATTCTTTTATTATAACAAACTACCAAATAATCAATCTATGAAACTATTCAAAAAAAAGAATAAAATTATACTTGGTATTCTCATCATTATTATTTTTATAATTCTACTTCCAAATTTAATTATAAAAATAACCACTCAAAATAAAATATTCAATACTATTCAAGAAATTCCTTACAATAAAGTTGGATTATTACTTGGTACTACAAAATATCTTTCATCAGGAACACTTAATACTTATTATAAATATAGAATTGAAGCAGCAATTTCTTTATATAAATCTGGAAAAATTTCCTTTATTTTGGTAAGTGGAGACAATAGTAAAGTATCATATGATGAGCCTACTGTAATAAAAAATGATCTTATCGCAGCTGGTATTCCTGAAACAAAAATATATCTTGATTATGCAGGTTTTAGAACTTTAGATTCAGTTGTAAGATCTAAAAAAATATTTGGTCAAACTAATATTACTATAATCTCCCAAAAATTCCACAATGAAAGAGCTATTTTTATTGCTAAACATAAAGGAATAGATGCTGTAGGTTTTAATGCTAAAGATATTTCTTTGCGTTTTGGATTCAAAACTAAAATGCGTGAACTGCTAGCGCGAGACAAAATGATGTTAGATTTAATTTTTCATAAAAAACCTAAATTTCAAGGAGATCAAATTGAAATAAAATAACAATACTACAATCAATTGATAAATATTATTAAATTATAAACTGAAATTTTAAATTATTATTAATTGCTCTCCACAAAAACAAATTTTTCTGCTATAATACAATAAATTAATCTTACAGTTTATTTTATTATGTTTAGTAACCCTTTTCCAAATGCTTTTGGTTTAGATATTGGAGATTTATCTATAAAACTAGTCCAGCTAGAAAATCGTTCTTTTGGATTGAGAAGAGCAAATTATAGAGTAGTTGATACTAGAAGTATCAATCTTCCGCCTGGTCTAATTGTCAATGGAGAAATTGAAAAACCTGAAGAAGTAAGAAAAAGAATTATTTATTTACTCAACAAAAAAATAAATAAAAAAATAATCAAAAGTCCTTGGGTAGTGGCTTCTTTACCAGAATCAAAAAGTTTTATTAAATTGATCAAAACTGATCTTTCACCTGACAATCTTCTTCCTGAAGATATTAGGGATATGGCTAAAAAACATATTCCTTATGATAATGAAGAAGATTATTATATAGAATGGCAAATCATGCCCAATCTAGATAATAGCAAAAAAACTCGTATTTTAATTGGTGCCATCCCCAAAAAAATTGCTGATATTTATACTTATTTATTAGAAAGTGTTGGTTTAGGAGTAATTGCTTTAGAAATAGAAGCTTTAGCAATTGCTCGTTCTATGATTACTGCTAACAAAGAATATACCAATGAAGCAAGAATAATTCTTGATCTTGGAGCTACTCGTTCTAGTCTCATTGTTTTTGATCAAGATATTATTCAATTTAGTACTAGCATACCTTTTTCTGGAGAAATTATTACTACTGCCTTATCTCAAGAATTACACATCTCTCATGAAGAAGCTGAAAAAATAAAAATTTCTCAAGGATTGGGTTATAAAAGGCGTTCTAATAGAGCTTGGCATATTATGTCAAAAATGACCGATGATTTGGTAACTAGTATAAAAAATGTTATAAATTTTTATTATTCTTATTTTCCTGATAACAATCGCGTTACTCATATTACTATGTGTGGAGGTGGATCCAATCTTAACAAATTACCAGAAATTCTTAGTAAAAAATTAGGCATAGAATGTCGACCTGGTCGTTCTTGGAAAAATTTAAATAGTAAAAAACCAATAAAAATGTCTCAATCAGAATCTCTTAGTTATTCCACTGCAATTGGTCTAGCTCTAAGAGCAGCAGATAATCCTTTTCTTACTCATGATACTATCTAAATAAACTATGATTCCTCATCGACTTAGCTTATTACCACCAGATAAAAAAAAGCGTCTAAAAAAGATGATAAATTTTCAATTTTTAAAAAATATCGCAGGAATATTTTTGATTTGTCTTAGTAGCTTAGGAATTGTTCTTCTTGGCGGTAGATGGGTTTTGGAAGATTATTATATAAAATTAACTGAACACATGATTTCTATCAACAGTCGTTATAATGATACTAATAATATAATCAGAAACATTAATAATATTTTACTAAAAGTAGAAAAAATACAAAAAGAATATATTGACTGGACAACTTTATTAATAGAAATAACAGAAATAATCCCTCAAAATATTGAAATTCACAAAATTAATTTCAATCAAAAAAATGAATTAAATATTAATGGCATCGCTCCTGATCGACAATCACTTTTGAATCTACAAAACACTTTAGAAGAAATAACTTGGATTCAAGATTTTACCATACCCCCAGCCCAACTTACTGAAAGAGAGAATATCAATTTTTCTTTTGTTATTCCAATTAAATTATGAAATTACCACTTATAAAAAAATTATTTTTATCTTTAATTATTCTAGTAATTATTATTTTTGCTATTTGTATTATTGTACTTTATCCTACTATCAAAACAATCATCTCTTTAGGTTCAGAAATTACTGAAATTCAACAAGAAGTAGAAGAAAAATATGATCTAAGTAAAAAATTAAGACGCTCTCTTCAAGAAATTGATCAAGTAGAAAAAAATACTAATCAATATGCTAAAGCTTATATAAAAAGAGGTGATGAATTATCTATAATTACTGCTCTAGAAAATATGGCTACAGAAAATAATATTGATCAAACTATTAATATCACTTTTATTGAAAATCAACCTACAGACAAAAATGCTTTGGCTCAATATTATAAAATCTCTTTTGTAAATAATGGCTATTTCTCTGATCAAATATCTTATTTAGATTCTTTAAATAAATTACCTTATTATCTAATTATTCAAAATATCAATTTAGAAAAAAGAAATAAAAAAAGTGGAGAAATAAACCCTTTGACTCTTACTTTTGAAGCTCGTATTTATGTGGAAAACAAATAAAAAAAATACTTATCAATCAAAAGAATATGAACAATTCTTATCTTTAAGAATAGTTAGTATTATAATTATTATTCTTATTATTTCTATTGTTTTTTGTGGATTTTATTTTGTCAAAAAAAATATTTTTGGAACTATCACCCAAGCTGAAGAAGTAATAATTTTTAAAAATAATTTAATTAACGAAGTGATTGATTTCAAAAAATATGAAGCTGTCTCAGAAAATTGGAATAAAAAAAATAATCCTTTAATTACCGATATCAATAATCTTCGTGACCCTTTCAACCTCACCGCCACAACTTCAAAGATTGAAGAATAATCTTATGTTTTACGCTTTTCAACTTGGACATCAACCAAAAATCTCTCTAGCCGAAATTAAAACGGTTTTTTTATCTAAAAAAATTGATTTCACCATAAAAACTACACAACAAAATTATTTAATTATCCAAACAAAAAAAAAGTTAAATAGTACTGAACTTATAAAACAATTAGGAGGAACAATAAAAATCTGTTCTGAAATTAAAAGTGATAAAAATAATTTTCTAAAATCTATTAAAGAACATCTTTTTAATGTTCAACCAGAAGGAAAAATTCAATTTTCTTTTCCTGATAAAAAAATGGGATTAGAAATAAAAAAAGAATTAAAAAATAATGGTCGTTCAGCACGCTATATTGAACCAAAAAATAGTGCTACTATTATTCATAATCATTTAATAGAAAAAAAAGGAGATCTCAATATTATTGCAGAACATTTATTTATGACCGAAGCTGTTCAACAATTTGAAGAAATGAGTCAGCGTGATTACGATCGACCCGGTATTGATGACAAATCGGGAATGCTTCCTCCAAAATTAGCTAAAATAATGATCAATCTAGCTTTATCACAAAATATTGATTATAAAAAAAATCTTCTTGATCCATTTTGTGGCTCAGGCACAATCTTGACCGAAGCAGCTGTTATGGGTTATCAAAATCTTTATGGTTCAGATATTTCCGAAAAAGCTATAACTGATACAAAGAAAAATTTAGATTGGATTATCAAAAATTATAATTTAAAAAATATTCAATATCATTTAAATCAAATCAATGTTATTAAACTCTCCCAATCCTTAGATAATAATTCCCTTGATCTTATTATTACTGAACCATACTTAGGTAAACCACTTCATGGTAATGAATCTAATGTTTATTTAACAAAACAAAGTGAAGAATTAAAAAATTTATATCTTCAAGCTTTTGAACAATTCCAAAAAATTTTAAAACCTAATGGAATAATTGTAATAGCTATACCACAATTCAAAACCAAATCTGATTGGATAAAAATAGATTGTATTGATAAAATAAAAAATATTGGCTTTGAAATTATTCCTTTCAATAATGAAAATTATCTTCTTTATCATCGACCAAATCAACATCTCGGTCGAGGAATTTGGCGATTCAAAAAAATATAACCAAAACCATCAAATAATTTAATATTTTAATTATTTTATAAAGTACTAATTGAACAACTTCTCTTGTCATGCCCGCGAAAACCCACTTTGTCATTCCTGCTCTTTTCTTGTTATTCCTGTCCCCGTCTGTTTTCTCTTGTCATTTCCGTCCCCGCCTACGCGAGGATAAACTCCAGCGGGAATCCATCTCATACTTTGTCATTCCCGCGAAGGCGGGAATCTATAAACAACGAACTTATAATATTTTATTATTATCAACCAACACCTCTCCGCCTCCGCTAAAGTTACGAAGAGATAAACCAACACCCCCCTGCCCCCCTCAAGGGGGGAATAGTCTCCTCTACTTTTTAGCGAAACAAGCAAAAAAGAAATAAAAAAATAAATAGAAATGATAATTGTAAATTACAAAAAAGAAAAACAAAAAATCACCTTTATATAAAGATGATTTTTTATTAACATTTTTTTATAAAAATATTTTCTAAAAAAATGTTTGGACCGGCATCGAATCTAAAATAGAAACGATGCCGGGTT
>JAAZJX010000064.1 GCA_012800155.1 Candidatus Magasanikiibacteriota bacterium | reverse complement strand
TTAAAATAATATTTACTATGACCAAAGAACAAAAATTTTACAAAGCACTACAAGATGTTTTCATCGGTGCTAAAATTGAAGGCAAAGGTGGTTTTGTTAATTTGATGAGAATAAAATCAAATTACTATTGCAAAATTGAAGACATTCTCAAAAAAGATATTGAATTTGCTCTAAAAAATCATCCTTCATTTAGAGATGAACTTTTTGACAAGCTTTATTCTTTTTTCAACCGCTATTTTACCGAAAGTGGATCAATTTATTTCAATTCAACACCATTTCATAATAATATCTACGAAAAAGTTTATACCGATGAAAAAGATGTCATTCTCTTCTGGAAAACACAGATGCTTTACTATGTCAAAACTGACCGAATCTTTAGAAGTTTACCTATTGAATTTAACGACCTCAAGTTTTACTTTGATGCTTCAAAAATAGAAAGCAAAAAAGCAAACGAAAAACGGTCATTGATTTTTGAGCTTAATAAAATCCACGAAGACGGCACAATTGTTTTTAACGTTTCATACTCCGAAAAAGGCACAAAAACAAAACAAGACGAGATATTAAAAGCTATCAAGAAAAAAGGCATTACTATTACTGAAGAGCAATTAGAGCGTGCCTTTAGAGTTTTTGAAAAGCAAAGTGAAGTTGATTTCTTTATCAATAAAAATGCCAAGGCATTTTTGCAAGAACAGTTTAAACTCTGGAGTTATCAATACTTCTGGGAAGGTGCAAAAGAATGGAGTGCTGATAGAGTTAATCAACTACAAATCCTCAAAGATATTGCTTTCAAGATTATTGATTTTATTGGTCAGTTTGAAGATGAACTAGTAAGAATTTGGAATAAGCCAAAATTTGTTAAGAATTCAAACTATGTAATCACGCTAGACAGGATAAAGGATAAAAACCTAGTTGAAAAAATCAAAAATCATAAAAACTATTTCGAACAAGTTAAAGAATGGGAGGAATTAGGAATAAGTAAAGACAACTCAAAGGTGCCAATTGACACAAAATACTTCAAGGATTTGGAACTTGAGATTTTAAGTCAGTTTAATGATTTGGACAAATCCCTGGACGGCTGGTTGATAAAAAGCGAAAACTATCAAGCATTAAACACAATCCTACCTAAATTCAAAGAACAAGTGCAGACAATCTACATTGATCCGCCGTTTAACACCGGCGAGGACTTTATATTTATTGATAATTTTCAAGATTCATCGTGGCTGGCATTGATGGAAAATAGACTAAAAATTGCAAAAGAATTATTAAGCAAGCAAGGAAGTTTCTATTTGCATCTAGATGAAATTTCTGATTATAGGGGCAGAGAATTATTAAATAATTTACTAAATTTTGAAAGAGAAATAATCTGGCATTCAGGAGGAGCAACACCGGGATTCAAAATAAAATCAAAAACTTTCTTAAGAGCACACGATACTATTCTGTTTTATAAAAACGAGAATGCTATTTTTAATAAATTATTTACCATAAATACAAACAGAACCTCAGAAAAAATAGGGTGGTTAGATTTAATAGAAATTGAGCCAAAAAAGAGATACGACATAGAGATTTGGGAAAACGGAAAATTCATTAGTAAAAAAGTTTTTGATGATAGAAAAAACCTAAAAATGGTTGAAGATGTATGGAAGAAAATTTACTCATTCAATTATTCAGAAGCGAGAGAAACCGAAAGTCTATCTTTCGCAAGCAATCAGAAGCCAGAAAATCTTTTAAGAAGAATAATACAAACTTCCTCTAATCCCGAAAGTTTAGTTTTGGATTATTTTGTCGGTAGCGGAACAACTTGCGCAGTTGCTCAAAAACTCAATCGTAGATGGGTTGGTATAGAAATGGGTGATCATTTCAATGAGATATATTTAGATGTAGTCAAAATTAAAAAGCAAGCAGAGCAAGAAGAAAATGGCGAAAGCGAGGAAGAAATAATTGACGAAGATAATCCTGCAATAGTTCAAGTGTTATCAAAAACCAAATCAGAAAAGACCGTTTTAATGAAGAAAATTGGCGCACTTGGCAGGATGAAAATTGTTTTAGGTGGCGATAAAGAATTTAAAGCCATTCATAGCCCGGTAATAAGAAAACCACACCTGACTAAAGATGTTAATTGGCAAGGCGGTGGATTTTTCAAATACTATGAACTTGAACAATATGAAGAAGCATTGGCAAACTGTAAATACGAAGAAAGCGATTTGTTTAATTCTCCTTCAAAAACTCCCTATCGGGAATATGTCTTTATGAAAGATGAAAAAATGCTTAAAGCTCTGGAAATTGATTATGCAAACAATAAAGTTAAAGTTGATTTAAATAAACTTTATCCGAATATAGACATTGCTGAAACATTATCTAATTTAACGGGTAAATGGATTAAGAAAATCAATGATGATGAAATAGAATTTGAAGATGGAACAAAAATTAATACAAAAGATTTAGATTACAAATTAATAAAACCATTAATTTGGTGGGAATAATTAAGCTATGAAACAAGACGAATTTAAAAAAGGTAAGATTGTCATTTATAAATCTCCTAAAAATGAGATTGAAGTTGAAGCACGTTTTGAAGGAGAGACAATCTGGTTAAGACAGGACGAAATTGCCCGCCTTTATG
>JAAZJX010000063.1 GCA_012800155.1 Candidatus Magasanikiibacteriota bacterium | reverse complement strand
TCTAATATTTGTATTTGCTGGATGACTTTTGTACTTAGTCATCCTTTCTTTTCCGCCAAAGTGGTTGGAATGCACCTTCCGTCAGTAACTTTGGCAATAACCGCCATTCTATGCCGGCACTAACACTTGTGTCAATGCTATTATCAATGCAGTCTTTTGTTGCATACCTTTTGACAAAGAAGATACAAGTTTATTTTTGTGTTCTATTAACGAAAAACGTTCTAAAAAATGATTTATAATATCTTCTTTTTGCTTAAATGATGTTTTATTTATTCCTAAAAAGTATTTTATATTTTGAAGTAAAGTTAAGTTAAAATAAAGATTACGTGAAGCATCTAATAAAAGTGATATTCTTTTGCGTATATGTTTGAAATTTTTATATGAGTATTCTTCACCAAAAAAATCAATTTTACCACTTTCATAAATCAAAAGAGTTGACAAACACTTAACCAATGTAGTTTTTCCTGACCCATTATGTCCTACAATTGAGGTTATTGTATTCTTTTTTATCTCAAAACTTATATCATTTAAAGCTTTGAAGTTTCCATATTGTTTGCATATATTTATAACTTTGATACTCAAGTAACCACTTCCTTATGTAAAGTTCGAAATTTTAAAGTATTAGTCTTGTGATAAGTAATTAAATTTATCTGGCAGTATATTTACTAAATCTAATTTCAATCCATTTATTTCTAATAATTTTTCAAAATATGATAACATATTTTCTTTTGTTTCTAAAAACTTTTCAAACTCACTTTTATTTATTACTTCAAAAAAACAATTCCAATGACAATCATCTTTGTTTTCTAAAAATCCACCAGCTATACTTACAACTTCCTCTTTTAATTCTTCTTTGAGTTGTTCTTCTGAAATAAAAAATACTTTTATATAATTGCTTCTTCCAAATTCATTTTCATCTTCTATTTCTTTTAAGTATGGAAAATCATTTAACGAACTAGCACGTTTATAATCTACAAATAACATATAACATATGATTTTTCCATAAAAGCCCTCTTTTAACCTAAATAATTCAATGTTTTTCAACCTTAATTCTCTTGTAATACGTATGGTATTCATATAAATCTCCTTCAAATTTTTATTATTTTAAAGATAGTATTATTATATATCAGCATTTTTATCTCCTGCAAGTATATTATGACGGAATAATCCGAATATTCATATGTAAAGTTCTATGTTATGCTCCTGCTCCTATAGCACGTAAAAAGTTCATCCATGCTCCTACATCATCACCTGGGAAAAAGAAAGTAGCTGTGCAAACAATAACAATACCTATAGCAAGCAAAACATCACCTATATGAAGCCAGTCAATTTTAAGATTTTTATCTTGTATTTCTTTTTTTGCTTTATCTAAATTTTTTTGTTTCTTTTTTCCTTTTTGATATTCTGGATGATTCTTTATTTTTTTCTTTATTGAGTTTGGAACATTGTTCATATGGTCGCCGTGACTTTCGCTTCCGTCAACTCCCTCTGACCCTATTTCTACATTTCCTTTGTTTACATGAACATGATACTTACCAGTATCTGGACCTGTATGGGGTTCATCCACTCTGAATTTATCCTGAATCCGTGAATATTCTAGCTACTCGCCATAAAGCTATCATTTTCCTGTAGCTTTTTCAAATTATCTTACAGTTTATGGTTTTGCCAGCTCTGTTTGAGCCGTTTTTCTCAATAGAAGTG
>JAAZJX010000062.1 GCA_012800155.1 Candidatus Magasanikiibacteriota bacterium | reverse complement strand
GACTTAATATTATTAAAGTTGAAAAAAAATAAAAAAACCCCTTTAAGAAAAATCAACTAAAAATTTGATAAAATATCAACTAAAAATTTAATTAAAAAAATGATATTGGTCTTTCAGAAGTGATTTAAACTTATTCTCATATAAATGATTTATGAAAAAGTACTTTGTTTTTGGTGCATTATTCTTGTTAGTAATAGGATCTTTGGTTTTAGTGATGAATCCTAATATTACAGGATTATTTGCTTTTGGGGAAAAAGATTGTACATTGAGTCAAAATATGCAATCTGGAGAGCAAACTTATTCTAAAGGCTGTCAACCAATTATGATTTCAATTAGTGGAATGTTTGGGCTTTCAGAACAATCATCAATCGAACCACCAATAGTCAATCCACAAAATGCAGAATCTTATGATACTTTGACAATTATAAAAATTGACTCAAATAACTAAAAAACTTTAATAATAACTAAATTCAGTTAATCATTAGACCTATTTTTTGAAAGAAATTTAATAATACTTTTTAGTAATCTTTTTCTGTGAATTGGTTTAGTGTGTATTCTTGTTCTGATGTTTCTTGGAATATCTTTTCTACTTTTGACTTGTATTCTTCTGAATATACGTCCGTGTCTGGTAGGTCAATTAGTTTTTTTATTAGTTCCTTTGTTTTGTCTAAACCGAATTTTGATTCAAAGTAATGAAAAACGTTTGATGATTTTGCATAAAGAGCTAAAGTAGTATCCAAATCAGGTTCGATTGAATCCCAAGTAGTGATATCAAGATTAGTTCCTCTTGCAACAGAACTTCGATATACAATTTTTTCAGAAACATAACTTGCCATTCCTTCTTGAATCCAAAGTGGAAAATCGTCATCATTTAATAAAAAATGAGTATACTCATGAGAAAAAGTTCTATAATCTTCTTGTGTTCCACCAACTTGAAACATCATAAGTAAAGAATTATTTACATATTCCCCACCTTTACTTGAACCCTCTGGAAGCAAAAACAAAACCAATTCACCATCATAATAAATGTTTAAAAAGTCTTCAGTATTTTTCTTATATTTTTTGATTTTTAAATAATCTAATTCTTTTTCAAATTCTTTTTGTTCTTCCAAAATATAAAATTCATCACGTTCAATCAAATTATGATCAGTAATAACTCCAGTAAAATTCTCTTGATCTTCGCTTAAATCTGTAGAATAAAAATTTTCATAAGTAGTATTATAATCAAAATTAAAAGTTTGACCAAACGGAGGAATCCAAGTATGATAAATACTAACCGTACACACTCTACTAATACAATAATTTCCAGAATAACCACTTGGTTTATAATTAAAAAGAATTTCAATACTTGCATTTGAAAAACTTTGATTAGGAATTACTTTTTGATAATAGTACCATTTTTCACCAGACTCAAAATCAATATTTTCACCATTAACTTTAATATATTTTATATTTACTGGGTTTCCTGGAAAATAGATTTCTTCTAAATTAGAAGAACTATAATTTTCTCCAATTAATAAAACATTAACATCATTAAAACCAATATCAAAATGCAAATCCGTCTTTAATTTTTCCACTGGAACATCAACAATAGACTCTTCTTCAACAGGACTAACTACTTCAGCAGGGTCACTATAATTAAAATCATCATTAATCTTAATGGGTGTCACTTCACTAATTAAATCAGTCTTATTAAAATCAATTAAATCAGAATCATTATCAATTGAAGAATTTTCATTAGTAGTACAACCAAAAAGCAAAAGAATAACTAACAAACAAATTAACTTCAATTTCATCATATATACTTCACCTTTGTTTATTATAAAACATAGCTTAGAAAATTGTGCACTGACTCTAACCGACAAATATTCATCAAATCACCATCATTCAAAAAAACTTCTTTATAAATTTTAAATCACTTTTACATACCTCATGATATTAGTCCTGTTAGTCCTTTGAGATCTTTTTTTTCGTATTCTTTTAGTTCTTTTATCATTTCTGGAAAGTAATGTTCGGCTTCTTTTGGCGGATCGGTTGATTTTAGTTTTTCAAACCACAAGAGAGTTGTGGGTTTCATTAATTCTAGTGCTTGCTTAGCATACTTTTGTGTAATAATTAATTCTTTTTTTTGCTGATCCCGGTAGGCTTCTCGAATCATTGTTGCAACTAATTGTTTAAGATCAGCACAAGAAAAAAACTCTGTAGATTTAACTAAAAAGGAAACAATACTTTTTGAATACTTTATTCCTTTCAAATATGCTTCAATTATTTTTTTTCTATCTATTTCTTTTGGGGTTCCAACATAAATTCTTTTAGAAAACCTGCCTGAACGAAGTAAAGCGTTATCAATATTCCAGGGAAAATTAGTAACTCCTATTGTTAGTAAATTATTATTATTTTCTAAACCGTCAAGTTCACTAATTAAGGCAGAAGCTAAATCAGAATTCAAACCAGACTCTCTTGGTTTAACAAGACCGTCAATTTCATCAATAATTAAAGTACTGGGTTTAAAATTTCTAGCAACTCTAAACAAACTTGAAACCATTTCACTCTTATTAATACTCGCACCCGAACCATACAAACAAATAGAATTATTTTCACCACCAGTTGCTAAAGCCAAACGAGTTTTACCCGTTCCCGGAGGACCATAAAGCAAAATTGATTCAGGAGAAAAATGTTTAGGCAAAAAACTTGATCCAAGCCAAGTCTTTGATTCATTAATCAAAATATTTTTGTGTGATTCATATCCTGCAATGTCTTTAAAAGAAAAATTCTTGTACTCTGGTTGTTTTAACCAAAAATAAATACTATTCAAATAATCATAAACATTACTTCCAAAATTCTTTAAATGTGAAACAAGTTTATCTTGATTCTGTTCAAGTAACCATTTTTCAAACTCTCCAGTAACAATCGCGCGCTTAACATGATTACCATAATAAAAACCAAGATCACTTGGATCAAAGTCATCAAAATCATGAATAATATACAAAGACCGACCTTCCTCGTTCTTAATGATCAAAGGTTTAACTCCAAAAGAAGAATTCAAAAACAATTCACCCCGCTCTCACAAACTCTAATTCACCTAATTTTTTTGAGACTTGGTTAATTGTTTCAATTTCTTTTTTAGTTAATTTTCTTTTTTGTGCTTTCGCCTCAATTATTTGTAAATAATTATTCAAGTTAACTACTGCATAATATCTTTCATCAATCATAAAACAAAACCCCCCTAATTTTTTCTTTAATTTTTAAAAAATTAAACTTATTTTTCAACAACCAATGCTTTCCAACTTTTATTAGGCAATTTAGATTTACTCTTTAGAACATACCTAAAAAACTTTAATCTTCCTTTTTTACAACCACAATCCTCAAAATTGTTTTCAAACAAATTAATTACCCCTTCTTTTGTTTTAATGACTTGAGCGAGTGCTCTAAAAGAACAAACATCACAACCAAACTCCGCAAACAAACACTTCACCACAAAAAAACACTCCCCAAAATTAAATAGTTTTATAGAATCCATGTCTTGGTCTATACAATAATCCTCTATTTTGTAAGTTGTCGAGTGATTGAATTATTTTTTTTGAAGTTAGTCCTTGTTTTTTAGCTAATTCAAGAATTTGTTCATGCGAAACCATGTCGAGGAACTCTAATTCTTTTTTAATTATTTCTAGAACTTTTTCTTCTTCAGGAATCTTTTTACAAATCAAATCCTTTTCAGCATCACTTAACTTGCAATAAATTTTATTACACTCTTTATCAATTTTTTTCAATTCCACATGAAACTTTTTCATCAAAAAAGCATGCTCTTTTTCTAATAACATTCTTTTTTTACTTAACAACTTTAATTTCTTTAACTCCAATTTTCTATCCACAGCAATACACCTCCACAAATTTAGTTATAGTATTTCAAGACTTTTCCGTACGGCTTGTAAACCAAGGTTGTTGGTTCTACTTTTTC
>JAAZJX010000061.1 GCA_012800155.1 Candidatus Magasanikiibacteriota bacterium | reverse complement strand
TGTCCACCTTATTTTTAAGATAAACAGTTTTAGATGCCGGTGTGATTTTTTATCACACCGGGCTAGAGTTTGAGATATGAGTTATTTCTATTAAAGAAATAACTCGGCCTACTCTACACAGAGATCTGGGTCGCTTTCCTTTTAGAAAGCAACTTGCATACTCTGCCTATGACTCCCTCATAGGTGGGTGAATCAAATTTAAACATTCATACTGTTGTACCAACAACCGGTTCAGGAGCTACCGGTTTTACCTCAATAATGGCTTTTCCTTGAGTAGGAGCTGGTGCACTTTCACCGGGCTCCCCTTTCTGCCCTCTTAGGCCTCTATCACCTTTGGGGCCAGGAGCACCGGTATCACCTTTCGGTCCTTGTATACCCGGCTCTCCTTTTTCTCCAGGTAAGCCATCCTTTCCATCCTTTCCGTCACAGGATACTGCAACCCCGTTAACGATCGTACAATTCCGACCATCACTAAGAGTCACACTGCTTGTTGTCATAGTAGGAGTATTCTGTTCCTTTGATGAGGCACAGCCGCCGTGTAGCAACCACCCCAAAAGTCCTACCAGGAAAAGAACAGTTATAACAGCTAAGATTATGCTTAGCCATTTAACCGTACTGTTCTCCTGGACAGGAACAATGGCAGTCTCTGTTTTTGTGTTTGTATCTTTTTGCAGCATTGCAAGCCTTTCAGCTTGTGCTGCATTGATCTCATCACGAGAAAGTCCTGGTATAATGGCCTCCCTTTCTCCTAATGAAGCGTCATACAACACTTCGTGTCTGAACGATTCAACACCAGGCAAACTTCTCCTGATAAACAGTTCTGATTTTGCCTTAGGCAAAGAGGTCTGTACAGCAGGCTCCCGAACAACAACCACAGACTGTGTCTGTTGTGATTTCTGCTCGTTTCCCTTCCCTGGTTTCCAAGGTTCAACAAGAAAATACTTTCCGTCTCTATCCTTGAAAACAGCATTCTCTGTTGTCCTTTCAAATCCTACAAATCCCATTTTCCTTTCCTCCTCATTTTTTTGAGGGATAAATCCCTGTTGTCTCTGTCCATTATTTAATGGACTTGCCTTTTTCCTATCACCTTCTTTTTTATTTGAAGGTGTGTTAGAGTTTGCAAATTCAACCTTCTTTGCTGATTTCTCAGCAACTTTTGGTTGAGCCTTTGGCTGTTCCTTTACTTCCACTGCTTTCACATCTTCTACTTTGCTTTCTTGATTTTCCATGACCAATCCTCCTAAAAAACTTAAAATTTTTGCCCAAGACGGGCGAATCCGCAATTGCGGATAACCAGCGCTCGTCTTGGTTTAATTCCTAACGCGCGCGAACACTTCTCAATCAATCATATTTTTTTCTCTTTTATAAAGAAAAGATTAAAATTGAAAAATCTTCGCACGCGTCAGAAAAACTAGGAGGAACTGAGGAACCTTTGTTTAATTCTGATTCAATTTTAATGAACATTTTTAACTGGACTAATCCAGTTAAATATTTATTCCTAATTTAGAAATATATATTTAACTGTCTTAGACAAAAGAAACTCCCCATGAGAGAGCTTATAATTTCTGAATAATTTTCCTAGGCTCTCTCTTCCTATAGAATAATTTATTTTAACAAACTATTATAGCATATTTAATTAATCTTGTCAAGACCCTAATTCAAATATATTAAAAAATAGGCTTAATTTAGCCTATTTTTTGATAATTTTATCCACTTATTAAACTATACTCTTTCTAATATAATTTTGTTATTTACTATATTATACTTAACTGGATATATATCACCATCTTCTACTTCAACCAAAGTACCATCATAATTTCTAACAGGTTTATCATGTTTCAAAAGAATATTCTTAAAACTTTTATCTACAATAATAAATAAATTATTGCCTTTTTCATTATTTGTTGCGTAAAATAATTGATCAGAATTTACAAATCCTTGAATAGTTCCACTTTCTTTATAAAGTCCATTTATAAAACGAAAAACAAATTGTTCATCTGGAGATAAACTTTCAAAAAAAGTTTCGTCTATTGTTTCGGCTTTTTCTATTTTTCCTTTCAAACTATTTTTAATATCCTCCACCCAAGAATCACCAATAAAATTTTCAGATAATTTAAGAAAAATATCCTTAACTTTATTTTCTGATATTTCTTGTTTTTTCTTTGTTTCTTGAGAATCAGTTGTTTCTGATTTATACAAATCAGATAAATTTTCTATCTCTCTTATTCTTTCTTCTTCAGCTTGCTCTTGCTCTTTCTTTTCAAATTCAGCTTTTTCTTCTAATTGTTTATTTCGATATATCATTTCTAACCATTCTTTTTCATTCATTTTTTGTTCTATTCCCTTAGCTGAAAAAAATATCTTTTCATCTTCTACTTTATTAATAATAATAGTACTTTTATTATTTTCCCCTAACAAATAAACTGTCATAACTTGATCCCATTCTTGTCCAGCAAACTCAAACTTCTTTCCTGATTCCTTATCTTTTTGTTTTTCTACTCTTGTTATTCCCCCACCACTAGATACATTTGTTGAAGATAAACTTGCTGTAGATTTAGATGTTGGAGTTGTTGATTTTTCAACAGTTTTTTCTTTGCTTGAAGTTTGTGTTTCATTTGTTTTATTTCTTTTGCTTTTTTCTTCAGCTCTTTTCTTTTCAGCCCTAGCTTTGTTATCCATAGCTTCTTTAGCTACTGCAAAACTTTGTTTTAAATTTTCTATAACACTTTCAAAATTTTTATTACCTAGTGCTTCCAAAATTGTTTTTTCTTTATCTAAAAATGTTTCATAATTATTATTAAAACTATCTTGATTAGCTTCAAAATATTGTTTCAATGCATCTTGATATTCCCAAAATATGTCTGGAGAAGATGGTTGTCTTATAAACTTGTCTCTAACTGATCCTAATAAATCATTCCATTTTTCCTGTTCTTTGGATTCAGATCCAGATAATTTAGACATTTCTAAACTTGGAGTTTCCTGCAATTTATCTTTAATCTCATCATGAAAAATTGGAATTAAATTTCCACTCTGTTCCATTACAACTATAAAATCACTTTTAATCTCTCGCACCAAAACTGCTGAACCATTTTTCATTTTTAAATTTTGACCCACAAAAAAATTATATATATTTTCTCCTTTACCAATTTTTTTAGAATCTAGTAATTTTAATTTAGATTCTTCTATAAGTTCAAGTTCTAAATCTTGATTATCAATACTTTCATTTTCTACTTCTTTACCTAAATTAATCAAATCACCATCTGCCTGATATAATACATAATCAATATTTTGTACATCTTCAACTTGCTGAACCAAAAATAAATTTCTTTTAACAGCCTCTTCAACTAATTTTTGTAATTCTTCTTGTGTTAATTCTTTTTTATTATCTTTTTCTATTTCAAAAAACAAAGTTTGAACTATAATTTTGTTTAATTTAAAAATAATTTGATCATTATATATATTTTTTATTTCTTCATTAGATTCAAATCTATTTGACAACCAAGCTTTAATTTTGTCTAATTCTTTTTTAATTACTGAATTACTGGCACCTTTTTCTAAAATATTATTTATATTTGTTATATAATCATTAATTTCCTCATCTGTTTTACCAGACAAAATTAATTCTCTTATTAATTCATTTATCTTTTCTTCATTATTATTTCCTTCTTGAATATTATTTATTTTATTAATCAATTGTTCTACCGATTTAGATTGTTTAATTGTATTAATTCTTTTTTTATTTAAAATACTATCTATTTCTTTTTTTATTTCTTTAGCAAATCTCTTATCTAACGAAGTTTTTAATTCAACTTTTTTAGATTTAATTAAACTTTCTATTTGTTTTACAATTATTTTATGTCCTTTTGAAAAATAATTTTTTATTTCTTCTTCAATATCCTTAAAATACCTTCTATCTCTTGCTTTCATATCAGGACGTTCATTAAGTTTAGTAAATTTATCACTTAATAATTGCAATTCTTGGTCTAATTGTTCTTCAATTAAATTATTATTATTATTATTATTATTTTCAAATACAACAACAATTAAACTGATCATCTCTTTTAAGCAAAATTCATATTCTTTCATTTTTTTACCGAATTCAGATTTTTTATCACTTTCATTTTTTAAATTAGCACTTAGATAATCACGCCCAGCTTTAATTATTTCTATTCTTAAATTTCTTAATTTAGCAATTTCTTCTTCAATCTGTTTCCAAATTTTTTCTTTTCTTTCTTCAATAATTGTTCTCCACATTTGATCTGATCTTTCTTCAGTAATTTTTCCTAAAGCTTCTCTTTGTTCTTTTGTTAAATCTTCTATTCCTTCCTGTCCTTCTTCTCCTTCAGATTTTTGTTCTTCTTCAGGTTGCCCTTCTTGAGACTGTTCTTCAGATTTTCCTTTTTCTCTTCTAAAAAAACCAGATACTTTACTTTTTACACTATCAACTATTTTTCCTAAAAATCCTCCTTTTTTATCATTTTCTTGTTGTGTTTTATTATCAGATTTTTTTGTTTTAGTTGCTATTGCTTTTTCTTGAGTTGTTGCTTCTTCTTGATCTTGTTCATTTTCAGTTTCTGAGTTTGCAGATATACTTTCTAATGAATCAACATCTTCTTCAACAGAATTAGTATATTCTACTTGAGTTGGTGAATCTTCTAATTCAGTTTGCATAGTATCTTGTTCATTGCTTTCATTTAAAATATCTGTTTGCTCAGATTTAGTTTGTTCTTCTTCAGAATTTAATCCATATTTTTCTTTATATGTGTTTAAAGATTTTATAAACCCTTCATAAAATGAATTTAACATTTCTTTTTTATCTTCAGATAATTCATTATTTTCATAAATAAATGAAGTATTAACTACAAAATACATTTCTCTCCATATTAATAAGATATTTTTTAAATCTTCCAATTTTTCACTTGGAATATCATTTTCTCTACTATTATCTTCTTTTAAACTATTATATATTACTTGCAATTCCT
>JAAZJX010000060.1 GCA_012800155.1 Candidatus Magasanikiibacteriota bacterium | reverse complement strand
TAGAATTTTATCCGAATGAAAAAGAAGCAAGAGATAGAGAAAAAGAATTAAAAACAAGTTCTGGTAGACGCTATTTAAAAAAAGTAATAAATAATATAATAGAAAAATGGACCGGTAGTTCAACTGGTTAGAGCACCGCCCTGTCACGGCGGAAGTTGCGGGTTCGAGTCCCGTCCGGTCCGCCAATTAAACTTCTCAACTAAATTGAGAAGTTTATAATTTTTACACCTAAAATATATTTATCGCAAATAAAAATTTTGATTTAATCTTCTAATAAAACTTTTCAAAATCTAAAAAGTGTTTTATAATTATTTCAAACTAATATTTATAATTTAATATGAGAAAAAAAGTTGGTTTAGCTCTAGGTAGTGGTGGCATTCGCGGTTTAGCACATATTGGAGTAATCAAAAAATTATTAGAACATAATATACCAATTGATTATATAGCTGGAAGTAGTATTGGAGCTTGGGTAGGTGCTCATTATGCTCTTTTTCAAGATATAGAAAAATTAGAAGAATATACTTTACAAAAGAAAAAAGAAAAGTTTTTTTCTTTTTTAGAACCAACTCTTAGCGGAGGTTTGATAAAAGGTAACAAAATAGAAAAATTATTAAATGATTGGCTAGATAATGCTAATTTTGAAAATACTAAAATTCCTTTAAAAATTGTTGCTACTGATTTGATAACTGGTAAAACTACTATCTTTCAAAAAGGCAAACTCTCTACAGCTGTTAGAGCTAGTATCTCTGTACCAACTCTATTCAAAGCTTTTCAATTCAAAAATAAACTTTTGGTTGATGGTGGAATAAGCAATCCTGTACCAGATGATATTGTCAAAAAAATGGGAGCTGATATTGTAATTTCAGTAAACTTGGATAATTATATAAAAAATGAAAAGTTTAATGAAAAAAATAATAAAAAATTAAGTAGCATCACTCAACGAAGTTTGAATATTTTACGTTATAATTTATCTTTACATTCAACTACTAATTCTGATTTTATTATTGAACCACATACACCTGTGGTAGGTATTGAAAGTTTCAAAGATTATTTTTCAAAAAATATTCCTTATACTCTAGTAAAAAATGGAGCAAAAGAAACTGAAAAAATAATTCCTGAATTAAAAAAACTCCTTGAACAAAAATAAAAAAATCGCTTTTTATAAAAGCGATTTTTATTTAATTTAATTATTTTTCACACACTTGCCAATCATCTGGCACATCACATGGTGTAGGAAACATTTGACATTCAGATAAATTATTTTGTCTTGCATAAACAATCATTTGAATACAAATTTCTCCCTTATCTTTTTTATTAACAAAAGAAAAACTATTTAAAATACTATCAAAATCATCATAATTACTATTAATTTCTATAGTTTGTTCTTTGTCATCTATTTCTACCACATAAAAATAATTTTCTTCTCCACCTTGATAATTTTCTTTGAATTTATAAGCTTTTCTACCGTCAACCACTATTTGTTCTTTTGTACTGTCTAAAACTGGATGACCAACCGCTTGAGAAAAAACACTAATATACTCATTAGTTTCTTTATTTTTCATAGTTACTCCTCTATTCCAATTTTCTATTGTCCAACCAGCCGGATAAGAAATACTAAAATTTGCAAAATTATTTTCAATAAATTCAACTAATTTATTGTTTTCTTTTTGTTCTACTTTTTCACGAAATTGAGCAGGAGTCATTTCTGTATTAGTAGTACTATAAGAACGTTCTTGTTCTTGATAAGTACAACCAGCTCCTAAACTCAAAATACTCATTCCCATAATACCTAAAGCAATTATTAAACTTAAAAATTTAAAATTAGTTTTTTTACCACTTTTTCCCAGAGTTTTTTCTACATTAGCAATTCTTTCTCGAGTAGAAATAACTTTATCAGGATTAAGAGAAATACTATCAATTCCTTCACGAACTAACATTTCTGCAAATTCTGGATAATCAGAAGGCGCTTGTCCGCAAATACTAACTTTGCGTTTATATTTATGAGCTGTTTTGATCACTTGTTTAATTAAATTGATTACTGCTTTATTTTTTTCACTATACACCTGACTTACTAAATTTGAATCGCGATCTACTCCCAAAGTAAGTTGAGTTAAATCATTAGATCCAATTGAAAAACCATCAAAAATTTTACAAAAATCTTCTGCCAAAATAACATTAGAAGGAATTTCACACATTACATAAATTTTTAAACCATTTTCTCCTTGTTTTAAACCAAATTCTGCCATAGTCTTAATAACTTGTTCACCTTCTTCAGGAGTACGACAAAATGGCACCATAATAATCACATTAGTCAAACCCCATTCATCACGAACTCTTTTAAGAGCTTCACATTCAAGTTTAAAAGCTTGTTTATATTCTTTGGAAAAATAACGACTTGCTCCCCGCCAACCAAGTAGAGGATTTTCTTCTTTTGGTTCAAATTCTTTTCCCCCAATTAAATTAGCATATTCATTAGTTTTGAAATCTGAAAGACGAACAATCACCTCATTTTTGTAAAATGCAGCAGCAATTCTTCCAATTCCTTCAGCTAATTTATCAATGAAATAATCAGTTTTATTTTTATAACCTTTGGTAATTTCAGCAATTTTTTTCTTAGCAACTTTATCTTTTAATTTAGAATAATTAAGCAAAGCCAAAGGATGAATACGGATAAAATTGGAAAAAATAAATTCTTCATTTGCAAGACCTACTCCATCATTAGGTAAAAAAGACAAAGCAAAAGCATTATCAGGATCACCAATATTCATCATTATTTTAGTTTTAGTTTTAGCAACTTGTTTAAGCTTAATTTTATTTACTTCAAAAGGAAGAATACCTGTGTAAATATTTCCTTCATTATTTTCAATACAACTCACTGTAACTTTTTGACCATTTTTTAAAATTTTACGAGCTCCTTTTGCTCCTACAATACAAGGAATTCCTAATTCACGAGAAACAATAGCTGTATGCGAAGTTTTATCACCTTGCTCAACAACAATCGCTCCAGCTATGCGCATAATTGGCTCCCAATCTGAATCAGTAATTTTAGCTACTAAAATTTCTCCTTTTTTAAAATTTTTCATTTGTTTAAGATTGTCAATTATACGCACCTTTCCTGCTCCAATCTTTTGACCAACGGAAATACCAGATAATAAAATTTTACTTTTCTTTTTCAAATTATATTTTTCAATCATTGTCTGATTGGTATGTATTTTGCTAATCTTAGGACGAATCTGTAAAATATATAACTTACCTGTCTTACCATCTTTAGCCCATTCAATATCTTGTGGTTTTTTATAATATTCTTCAATCTTCATTCCCCATTTAGATAATTGAATAACTTCATCATCTGTAATTGCAAATTTATCTCTATCTGCTTGTTTAACAGAAACTTGTTTAGTGCCATTTTTAGCTCCATAAACAAGTTTAACATCCTTACTACCAATAGTATGACCAATAATTGCTTTTTTACCTTGTTTTACACCTTCTTTGAAAACATAAAATTGATCAGGAATAACTTTTCCTTTAGTAATATATTCTCCCAAACCATAAATAGCCTTTATTAAAACTACTCCTTCAAAACCTGATTCAGTATCAAAAGTAAACATTACTCCACTCGCACTAACATCTGATCTTACCATTTGTTGTACTGTAACAGATAAAGCAACTTCAAAATGATCAAAATCTTTTGTTTCACGATAAAAAATTGCTCGATCAGTAAATAAAGAAGCAAAACATTTTTTTACTGCTAATAATAAATCATTTTTTCCAACTACATTTAAATATGTTTCTTGCTGTCCAACAAAAGAAGCGTCTGATAAATTTTTGGTTGTAATTGAAGAACGAACTGCAACTGATAAATTTTTGGTACCAGATTGTTTGACTAATTCTTCATAAGCTAAAATAATTTCTTTTTCTAAATGTTCTGGCAAACTAGCCCGCATGATTAAATCACGAATTTTTTTACCTACTTTAGCTAAAGCTCTAACATCAGAAACATCTAAATTTTTTAAATATTTTTTTAATTTATCTTTTAATTTAGCAAAACGCAAAAATTCCCCATAAGCTTCGGCAGTTATAGAAAAGCTCTTAGGAATATTGATACCTTCTTTGATTAAATTAGCATACATATCACCCAAAAAAGCATTCTTCTCACCTACTAAAGAAATATCTTTGAGAGAGATTTCTTTTAACCAAAGAATCAATCTTTTATTTTTTTCTAAACCCATAAACTAAATTATTTAAATTTAATGTTGTTATATTATAACATAAAATAATAAAATAAAAAACACTTCTAAATTAGAAAATGTTTTTTATTTTATGATATGCTTAATTTTTATTTTATTTCTCTAATTTTCAACAAGTTTGCATTACCAGTTTTGCCTACTGGTTCGCCAGCAACAACAATAATTTTATCATTCTTTTTGACATATTTATTTTTTTTCAAATAAATTATAGATCTTTCAATTAGTTCTTCAATTGTTTTACAAGTTGGTAATAAAAATGGAAAAATTCCCCATGATAAAATTAATTGATTTTTAACTCGAAAATTATTAGTAGCTACCATGATCGGTAATTCTGGACGATAACGACTGACTAAACGAGCAGTATCACCAGAAATAGAAGCTACTAAAATAACTTTGGCTTCTATTTGATCAGCCAATATTTTGGACATTTCACTAACAGCGTCATTTATTCTTTTTTTCTTTTTATTATCTTTAGAAATTTCTAAATCATCATAAACAGAGTTTTCTGTTTCTAAAATAATATTATGCATCATTTGAATAGTTTCTACAGGATATTTACCAACAGCTGTTTCATTAGAAAGCATTACAGCATCAGTATGATCTATTACAGCATTAGAAACATCAGAAACTTCTGCTCTAGTAGGACGAAGATTGTTTTGCATAGAATCAAGCATTTGAGTAGCCACAATAACTGGTTTGGAAGCAGTCAAAGCTTCGTCAATCAATTGTTTTTGAACTAAAGGTACTTTTTCTGGAGGAATTTCTACTCCTAAATCTCCTCGAGCTATCATAATAGCATCACTTACTTCTAAAATTTCTTTAATATTTTTTACAGCCTCCCACATTTCTACTTTAACAATAATTTTTATAGGTTGACTTGATACAATGCCTAATTTTTTTTCATAATCTTGAATTAAATATCGTAGATCTAAAACATCCTTAACTGTGCGAACAAATGATAAAGCAATATAATCTACATGATTTTTTACTCCAAACAAAACATCTTTAATATCTTTATCTGTCATAGCACGAACTCCTAATTGTGAATCAGGAACATTAATACCTTTATATTTATGTAAAACACCACCAATAACCATTTCAACTTGAATTTGAGTGCCTGTTACTTTAATAATTTTGGCAGATAATTTACCATCATCAAAAAACATTCGTTCACCTTTTTTTACATAAAGATGTAATTCTGAATAATCCAAAGGTAAAGCTTTATTTTTTTTATGATATTCTTTCAAAGAAGTATCAAAAATTACTCTAGTTTTAGCTTTTAATAAAATTCCTTCATCTGGCAAACAGCCAACTCTAATTTTTGGTCCTTGTAAATCTTGAATAAGAGCCACCTCTTTATTTAATTCTTTACAAGCTTTTCTAACCGTATTAATTAATTTTTTATGAGTAGTATAAGTGCCATGAGAAAAATTACATCTAACTACATTCATTCCTGCTTTGATCATTTTTTTAATCATTGTTAAATTGCTAGAAGCAGGTCCCAAAGTACAAACTATTTTAGTTCTTCTACTTTTCATAGAATTATATATAATAAATAACGCCAACATTATAACAAAAACATAAATAAAAAACAAGATAAAAACGGCTATAAGCCGTTTTTTATAAAATCAACAAAAATCTAAATTTTCTCTAAAAAATTACCTAAAATTAGTAATCGCACCCAAAATATTTTTATAATTTTCCCATATTTCTGTCAAATAAGGTGGTAAATAAATAATACCTAAAATAATTGGAATAATTATAATCAATAATTTTAAATAATTACCTAATAACATCAATCTTAAGCGTTTATAAATTTTATTGTTTTGTTCATAAACTTTTTTTGACCATTCTAAACTTTCTTTTAACAGATTTTTTAAATCATCTTCTTTTTTTATATTAATATTATCACTGATAATATCTGTTTTAGAAAAATCTTCTTCTTTTAATTTTTCTTTTTTCATATTTTTTTATTATTTTTATTTTTTTGCAAAGATCTAATTTCACTTTGAAATTTATCAACATCTTCAAAAGCACGATAAATTGAAGCAAATCTAATATAAGCAACTTTATCAAACTTTCGTAAATGTTTCATAAGAATCTCTCCTACCTCTCTGCTAGTTATTTCTCTTTTTTTCTTTTTTTGAATATCGCGCTCAATAGCATGAACTAATTTATCAAATTTATCTAAAGTATAAGGTCTTTTGGCTAAAGAATGTAAAATTCCTCGTTCCAATTTACTCCGAGAATATGATTCGCGTCGTCCATCATTTTTTACCACTACAATATCCAAAAGTTCCATTTCTTCTAAAGTAGAAAAACGATAAGCGCATTTAATACATTCTCGACGACGACGAACAGACATTCCATCTTGAGTCAAACGAGAATCAATTACCTTAGTTTCTTTATAACGACAAACTGGACAAAACATATAACAAATTAAATTTATAAAACTAATCAAAATATAAAATATTATACCATTTTTACTAATAAATTCAAAACCACCAACTAATCATTGGTGGTTTATATTTTAATAATTATACTAATTAAACAAAATAATATTTTTAAATCACCAAAGGGGGTTCGGGGGGATAGCTGTTTGAGCGTCAAAGACTAGAAAAATATTAATTTTATTCTAGGGATTAAACGCGAGTTCTATCCCCCCGAAACCTTTTGTTACTTTTCAGCCTGCCCGCCAATACCATTTTTACTTTATTAATCTTAATTATGTTATAAGAGTATTTAATAATAATAGTAGTATTGGCGGGTTATGAAAAGTAAGAAGATAAAAAACCATAAATAATGGTTTTTTATTATTATTATTGATTATAGAGAGAGTGATAATAAATAATATTATTTTAAAATAATATTTTCTTTATTTATTTATTTATTTGATAGTTATATTAAGTTATAAGGATTGTATTTTATATAAACATTTTAACTAATGATGAAAATTAAAACTTTAACATTAATTATTACATTCCCATCTTTCGTCTAATAAACGCTGGTATTTCTAAATCATCATCTTTTTTATTTTCTTCATTTTTACGATCTGTTTTTGGTGCAGAAAAAGTTGTTTTGGTTTTTTGAGATTTATCTTCTTCTGAAGAAGAAACTTTTTTAGCAATAAAACCAGTTCTTTTTGAAGTTTCTTCTTTTTCTTTATCTTCATCTTCAATTTCTTCTGTTAAAGAAAATTTATCTGAAACTGAACTAGTAGAATAAAAATTACGATTCAAATTAGCGCCCAAAAAAGGTCTGGTTTCTTCTTCTTTTTCTCTATCTATTTTACGATTTATTCTTTCATCATCAAATCCAGTAGCTACAACAGTAATACGCAACTCATCTTTCATACTCTCATCAATAACTGTACCAAAAATAACTTTGGCATCTTCATCAGCTGAACTAGTAATAACTTTGGCAGCATCTGAAACTTCTTGCATTCCCAAACTAGAACTAGCTGTAACTGTAAATAAAATTCCTCTTGCTCCATCAATAGAAACATCCAATAAAGGACTTGAAACAGCTGCTTTGGCTGCTTCAATGGCTCTATTTTCACCAGTAGCCACGCCAATACCCATTAAAGCAGAACCTGTATCATTCATAATAGCTTGAACATCAGCAAAATCTACATTTATCTCACCCGGAACAGTTATCAATTCTGATATACCTTGAACACCTTGTCTCAAAACATCATCAATAATTTTGAAAGATTCTAAAAGAGTAGTTTTTTTATCAATTATTTGTAATACTCTATCATTAGGAATAGTAATAATTGTATCAACATTTTGTGATAATCTTTCATAAGCTTTATCAGCAATTTTTTTACGCTGTTGACCTTCAAAAGAAAATGGTTTTGTAACTACTGCAATAGTTAAAATACCTAATTCTCTTGAAATTTGCGCTACTACAGGACTAGCTCCACTTCCAGTACCACCACCTAATCCACAAGTAATAAAAACCATATTAGCATCTTTGAGCATATCTCTAATTTCAGTCTGATTTTCTTCAGCACTGCGTTTACCTAATTCTGGATCCATACCAGCACCCAATCCACGAGTTACTGTTTTACCAATATGTATTTTATGAGGAGCACTATTATGATGCAAAGCCTGTACATCAGTATTCACAGCATAAAAATCCACTCCTCTAATACCAGCTTTTATCATTCGATCAACAGCTGATCCGCCAGAACCGCCAACACCAATTACTTTTATTTTTGCAAAGGTTTCTATTTCTGGTTTTACTTGAGGCATAAATTTATTATTAATCATCTGAACAAATTTTTTATTCAAATGTCTATAAATAAAATAATAGGAGAACAAGCTCCTAGTTATATTTTATAGGTTTTGAAAAAGAGTGTCAAGCGTTAATTATCCAGATTAAAAAAATCTCTCAATTTGATCTTGAGAGATTAGTAAATTTTATTTTTAGGGAACTAATGATTTAAACCAAGATTTTATTTTATTACCAACTTTTTCTACATTACGACTAGCTTTAAATATTGAATTACGAAAATTTGACTGAAGATTAGCGCCCCACTTTACTAAACCTACAGCAGTAGTAAAAGATAAATCCCCCACTTTTTCACTAAGACCACTAATATCTAAAGAATAACCTAAAGAAGCAGGCAAACCTAATTTATTTTTAGCCAATTCAATTAAACCAGAAATTTTTGCTCCTCCACCAGTAAAAACTACTCCTGCAGGCAATAATCCACTACGACCAATTGATTCTAATTCAGAATCAACTTTTTCTAAAATTTCTTCCATTCTAGCTTCAATTATTTCTGCTACATATCTTAAACTAACTTCTTCCTTCATATCTGCTCCCACACTTGCTAAATCAATTAATTCTTTTTTATTTATATCTTGTGGCACACAATGACCATAATCTATTTTTAATTTTTCTGCTACATCAATTGATGTTCTAAGTCCAATTGCTAAATCATTAGTAATATGTTCTGAACCAACTGGTAATACTTTGGCATGTATAATATCACCTTCTTCATAAACTACTAAACTAGTAGTAGCGCCACCAATATTAACCACTGCCACTCCTAAATCTTTTTGTCGTTGACTTACTACTGCTTCTCCACAAGCCAAAATAGAAAAAACTAAATCATCAATATCTATTCCTGTACGATAAACAGTTTTGGTAATATTTTTTATATTAGAAGCTTGACCTTGAATAATTTTGGTATCTACTTCTAAACGCACTCCTGTCATTCCAACAGGATCTTTAATACCAGTTTGACCATCTACACAAAAACTCTTTGGTAAAACATGTAAAATTTCATAATTTAAAGGAGTGGCAACAGTTTTGGCAGCATTAACTGCTCTTTCTAGATCTTCTTCAGCAATTTCACCATCAGATTTAGCAATAGCTACTACACCTTTACTTTCTTGTGAATTGATATGAGTACCAGAAATACTTACCCAAGCATGTTCAATAGGTAAACCAACCATTCGTTCAGCTTGTTCTAAAGCATGAGAAATAGCTGATACTGATTCTTCAATACTTGCAATATTACCTTTATTTACTCCTTCAGAATTAACTTCAGAAATAGCCAAAATCTGCAATTCTGAATCAGAATTGTTTAAATTAACAATCTTACCGACTGCCACTCTCACCGCAGTAGAACCAATGTCTATACCAGTAATAATTTCTGATTGTACTTTTCTTTTTGCCATAGTAAACTTTTAATAGTCTATCATTTTTAGACAAATAGTGCAACCAAATAAGGCCAAAAAATTATACCTCCAATAATAACTGAAGCAATAGTTGTAATAAATACAATTGCTGCCATAATATCTTTGACAATTTTTATTTGATATGATAAACGCGGTTTCAAAACATCTGCTAAACGCTCAACTGCAGAATTTAATAATTCTAAAATTAAAACAAAAAAAACTAATAAAATAATAACTATCAATTCACCTTTGGATAAAGGAAAATACCAAACTAATAAAAATACTAAAAAAGAAACAAAAATTTGAATTCTAAAATTTTGTTCATTACGAAAAACAAAAACAATCCCCTTCCAAGCATCTTGAAAACTATTTCCAAGTCTTTTTAAATTCATAAAAAATTCTTCAATATTTTTTCTTGTAAAGAAAACATTTTTTTACTATCTTTTTCATTCTGATGATCATAACCACATAAATGCAATACTCCATGAATTAATATTCTAGCAAATTCTTCCCGATCATCAACTAAAAAATCTTTAGCTTGTTTTTTTATTCTTTGTGGACAAATAAATAAATCTCCCAAATCTTTATTCATATTCTTATCAAAAAGCAAATCTTGAGTAGCAAAAGAAATAACATCTGTTACCTGATCCACACCTCTATATTTTTTATTCAAATTCTTTATATATTTCTCACCAACTAAATGCACACTTATTTCATAATCCTTAAAATTTTTTTTAATTATTTTTAAAGTACTGCTAACAATCTTTTTTATAATTTCCTCAGAAAAAGGAACATTTTTAATTTTTTTATAAATTAATAAATTCATAAACAAAAAACAATTTTCCTAAAACCAAATTAATTATTAACCTCCTCTTGAGAAAGACTATTCAAAAAAATATCCTCTATTTCTTCTACTGTCGGAGCTACTGGTAAAATTGTTTGTTCTGGAATACTAATATGAGTTTTTGTGGGACGAAAACTTTGAGTCATCATTTGAATAATTTGACGAAAAGGAATAAAACCATTTTCATTTACTGGATGATAAATTATTATATAAATATTATTATCTTTAATAAAATAATTTACCAAATTATCTTGACGCTTTTTGCCAATT
>JAAZJX010000059.1 GCA_012800155.1 Candidatus Magasanikiibacteriota bacterium | reverse complement strand
GCAATATTGAAAGGTAAGCCTAACATTGTATCTACTGAGCGTTGGCTCCAAAGTAGATTTAATTTTCCGTTTAGAACTGTAATTTGAAAACCATAATGACAAGGCGGTAAAGCCATTTGATCTAACATACAAGGATTCCAAGCCATAACAAGCATTCTTCTGTCATTAGGATTAGTTTTGATTGTTTCAATAACTTTTTTTAATTGATCAATGCCTTGTCCAGAATAATCAGAATCATAATTTTGGTAAGGCGCATTAAAATGTCGCCATTGAAAACCATAAATTGCTCCTAAGTCTCTTTCTTCAACCATTTTTTTCTTTGTTTCTTCATCATGAGCATAAGCCACTTTTTTAGGATTACACCATTCATCCCAAATATGACATTTGCGATCAATTAACCATTGTTTATCAGTAATTCCTTTGATAAAAAATTCTAATTCAGCTGTAATAACTTTGAAAGGCATTTTTTTGGTAGTGAGCAGAGGAAAACCATCAGCCATATTATGTTCAAACATGGCTCCAGCAATCGCAATTGTGCCAGTCCCAGTTCGATCAGTTTTTTCAACTCCTTCAGCAAGTATTTTTTTGACAATATTTAAATATGATTGCATAAAAATTTAGTTATTAATTTACAGTTTTTGTTTTTAGATTTGATTATGAATTTAAAATTCAGAACTTTGAACAGATTTAAAATTCAACCAGTGCTACCAAACCCTCCGCGATTTTTATTTTCCATTTTTTCTACTTCTTCCCATTCAGCAGTATCAATTTTTATAAAAACACCTTGACCAAGTCGTTCACCTTTTTCTATTTTTACTTCAGTATCAGTAATATTATAAACTTGTAAAAGTATTTCATCATTTTCTCCACAAAAATCATTATCAATGTAGCCAGTAGTTACAAGTAGCCCCTTTTTTTTTAAAGTACTAGAACGATCTTTTATTTCTAACATAAAACCAGTTGGTGTTTCAACAATTATATTGGTGGGTAATCTTTCTAAAGTTTTTGGTTTTATATTTATACTAATTCGGGAATATAAATCAAAAGCAACTGCGCCATCAGTATGATATTCTGGCAAGGGTAAATTTTTATCAATTCTTTTGATTTTTACTTTCATAGATTTGTTAGTTCAGGATTTTTAATTACAAATTATGAATTGTTAGTTAGGAATTTATTTTTTTAATAATTTCTTCCATTTGTTGGTATAATTCTTCAAAAGTTCCATTGTTATTAATAATAAATTTAGCTGTTTTGCCTAAATCTTTTATTAGACAATCAGCTTCAGCTTTTTCATCTTCCAAAAATTGTTCAAAAGTTTTTTCTGTGTCACCAGGATTTTCAGCGCGTTTGATTAATCTTTCCCAACGAATTTTTGGGTCAGCAGTGATATAAATTAAATGAAAACCAGGATTTTCTTTTAAATAAGTAATATCAGAAGGACGACGAATACCTTCTACCATCACAATATTATTCTGATCATTTTTTACATCTTCGGCAATAACTTTACTCATCACATCCTCACCAAAATTTTGACGAAGAATTGTAGAAATTTTTTGTAGATTTTCTCGACTTTGTGGTACATACATTCTGTTCAAAACATCGCGAAGCATAGTTGAAAAACGATAAGTATTAGCACTATATTTTTCATTTAAATATTTACAAATTGTTCCTTTGCCACTGGCTAAATCACCAACAAAGCCTAAAATTATTTTCATAAATTATTTTTTATTAAAAGCACTAATATATTGTCGATATTTTATTCCTGCAGCATCAAGCATTCTTCTAGAAGCTACCCAAACATCATCATCATGATATTTATCACTTTCATAAATTATTTCTTTGATACCATTTTGGATAATAGTTTTGGCACATTCATTACAAGGAAATAAAGTAGCATAAATTTTGCAATTGTGAGTAGATTTATTACTATTATAAATAGCATTTTCTTCGGCATGACAAACATAGGCATATTTAGTATCAGAAAATTTTCCTTCTCTTTCCCAAGGAAATTTATTAGAATCAATTCCTCGGGGCATTCCATTGTAACCTAAACCAACTACTACATTGTTTTGATCAGCTATTACAGCGCCAGTTTGAGTAGAAGGATCTTTGGATCTTTCGGCAATGACATTAGCCATGCGCATAAAACATTCATCCCAAGATATAAAATTTTCGCGAGGTTTTTGCATATTATTTAATTATTAAATACATAATTATTTTATCAGAATTGAATTATTACGGCAAGAGTTAAAAATTAGTTTTTGGATTATTTTTTAAAATATTATTAGTGATTTATTTTGGTTTTTATTGTTTTGAATTGTTTTTAAAATTATAAATTGCAAATTAAAACCCCCAATATAATTGGAGGTTTTTATTATCTGTATATTTTTTGGATTATATTTCTACTTTTATACTTGGTCCCATACTACTAGTCAAGAAAATTGATTTAATATAAGTTCCTTTGGCTGAGTTAGGTTTAGCTTTTTTCAAAGCTTCTAAAAAAGCTTCATAATTTTCTTTTAATTTAATATCAGCAAAACTTATTTTACCAATAGCAATATGAACATTTGAACCATCATCATTTTTGAAAGCTGATTTACCTTTCTTTAATTCTTCAATAATTTTTTTGATATTAGCATCAACAGTTCCTGTTTTTGGATTTGGCATTAAACCTTTTGGACCTAATACTTTGGCAGCGACAGCTAATTTTGGCATCATTTCTGGAGTAGCTACAGCAATATCAAATTCTATTTTACCAGTATCTTTGATCTTTTTAATATCTTCTTCATTATAAATAAAATCTGCACCAGCTTCTTTTGCTGCTTTTTCATCATTATTACCTACAAATGCAGCCACAGTTCTAGTTTTTCCAGTTCCATGAGGTAAAATAACAGTAGAACGAACTTGCTGATCGCCTTTTTTTGGATCAATGCCTAAACGAGCATGTACTTCAACAGAGGCATCAAATTTAACTGTACTAGTTTTTTTGATGAGCGCTAATGCTTCATCAATATTATAGACTTTATTTTGGTCTATTTCTGCTTTTGCAGTTGTCATTCTTTTTGACATATTTTCTTTTTTTTTACAATATACAAAATTAATATATTATTTAGATTTCGTATTTTGTATAGTGGTTTTAACCCTAAGAGTGGTCTTAGGTCCCACCAAATAATTAAAAGCACTCTTTTTTGGAGTGCTCTATTTATACATTAATTATCTTTTTTTGTCAAGTTTAACGAGGATCACTCCAAATTCTTCGACAATAATTTTTTTTGGTTTTTAAATCAAAATAATTTGGGCAAGCTTTAGTTAAATCTTTGTTTGGATAACAAATTAAAACTGCTTCTTCGTTATATAACATGTCTTCACAATTTTCACAACCATAAGAAGCATAATAAACGATGGTTTTATCATATATACATTTTTCTACAAAAGCCACAGGAGAAGATTTTGGTTCTAAAATAAACATATCAGTAATTACTGGTAACCAATAAGGTGGGGAAGTATTGATATTATTATTACTATTACTATTATTATTATTTATTTTTTTATCAACAAATTCTTTTTCTTCATCTTTTTGACAATTACCAATAGCTACTACTTTTATATTTTGTGAAGCAGCAATACATTCGTTAGTAAAAGTTATACCGTTTTCACCACATACAGGATCAAAATTTTTGGGACAATCTTTGATAGTTTTTGTTGGTTGTTCGGTGGTAGTAGGGGAATAGTTTATAGAATTATTTCCGGGATTACATTTACCTTGCATATAACTTAGAGCTTCGCATTCTGTAGTATCAGGGAAACGACAATAAGCTTTGGAACTTTGAGTTTCTTTATCAAAACGAATAATTAATTCATGTCCCCGAGATTCACAAAAAGTGTGTTCTGGTTTAGCTTCTGTTTCTGGCATTTTAATTACTTTGGGAGTAGTTGTGGTAACAGTAGAAGTTAAATTGTTGTTATTAGTAATAACAGGTTTTTTTTCTTCTTTACCACAACCGGGTAAGATTATTATTGATAAAAAAATTATTGGAATTAATAATATTTTTTTCATAAAACTTCTTTTAAATAACCTTTCAAAATGTTAGCAGATTTTTTTAATTTCTTTTTTTCTTCAGTATTTAATTGAACTGGCCAAATTTTTTCTACTCCTTTTCTACCGATAACAGCTGGGGCGCCAATGCAAATATTATTTATACCATTATAATTAGTTATTCGGCTAGTTATAGGCATAATTCTGTGTTGATTTAAAAGAATAGCTTCAATAATATCTGAGACTACCAAACTGATTCCATAAAAAGTAGCACCTTTACGATTAATAATTTCATAAGCTTCTTTTTTTATTTTAGTTTCAAGTTTAGCTAATATTTTTTTGTTAGCAGTTTTTATATTATTTATAGGTATTCCGCCGATTGTTACTGTACTCCAAGCTACAAATCCACTATCACCATGTTCACCCATAACATAACCATCAATATTTTTAGGACTTACTTCTAATAAATATCCTAAATCAGTACGAAGACGAGCAGTATCTAATCCTGTTCCAGAACCAAAGACTTGGTTTTTTGGTAAACCACTCCATTCTTGAGCTAGATAAGTGAGTATATCTACTGGATTGGTAATTAATAAAAGAATAGCTGTTGGTTTGAGTTTTCCAATTGATTTAAGAATTGATTTTAAAATAATTGAATTTTTTTTAACAAGATCTAATCTAGTTTCATCTGGTTTTTGAGCTAGACCAGCAGTAATGACAATAATATCAGCATCGCGAGCATCTTCAAAATCAGCACCTTTGATACAACCTGTGCCAACAAAGCAAAGACCGTCATCAATGTCCATAACTTCACCAGCTTCTTTTGATTCATTGACATCAATTAAAATAATTTCACTAGCTAGATTTTTTAAAGTTGCGACATAAGCACTAGTAGCACCAACAGCTCCAGCTCCGATAATAGCAATTTTGGTTTTATTAAAATTATTAGTAAGCATAGTATTTAATTTTTTATATTTAATTTATAAATAGATTATAGCAGAAATGATGAAAATAAAAAACCCTCCATTATTTTGGAAGGTTTTAGTTATTATTCTTTTTTCTTATCTTTGCGAAGGACATAGCCATGGCTTAGGAAAAGTATCAAGCCAATGAACATAACGGAGAAATTATTAACAGCTTGTTTTTGAAGATTGGCTTTTTTCCAATCTATTTTATCATTTTTTTCTTTCCAAATTTTATAGTCTGTTTGCCAGACGGCTAGAGATTCTTTTTCTTCTGAAGTTAGTTGAACAGTTTCTAAATTAGTATTTTCATTAATACAATTTATATATGGAGTAGTAGGGATTCTGTCGTATTGGTATAGATCTTCAGAAGCTAATGGAAAAATCCAGGTTTGTAAAACTAGTCTAAGTAAAATACTAGCAGTGATTACTATCATCATTAAGCCAATAAATGTGGCTAGATAAAGATAAATATTACGAATAATTATTTTGGAGTTAGACATAGTGAAAATTTTTAATTTTAAAATATAAATTGTAAATTAAGTTAGTTTGATTATAGCAATTTT
>JAAZJX010000058.1 GCA_012800155.1 Candidatus Magasanikiibacteriota bacterium | reverse complement strand
CAACTTTTTGTTCTTCTTTATTGTTATAATTATTGTAAACCAAAAAACCGCCAATCAAAATAATTATTATTAAAAATAAAAACAAAACATTTTTGTTTTGTATTTTTTTCTCCTCCATATATTTTTTTATTATAAAAAATTAATTAATTAAAAATAATTATAACACAAATTATATTTTTTGAAAAATTTTTGTATTAATCCAATATATATTGAAAGAATGATGTTTAACTCACCTGTCATTCCCGTCCCCGCCTACGCGAGGATAAACTCCGGCGGGAATCCAGTAAAACAGAATTTTAAAAACAAACAGAACAAATCTTAATAAACAAAAAAACTTTCTTTTAGGAAAGTATTTTGTATCCCGGCAAGGAATCGAACCTTGATCCAAAGCTTAGAAGGCTTTTGTTCTATCCATTGAACTACCGGGACATTTTTATAATATCAACATTTTATTATGAATTTTAATTTTTGTCAATCTTCTTTTCTTTGTTTACCATGAAATTTTTTATGAATGTTTCTCAATTCTTTGTCTGTAATATGAGTATATATTTGAGTAGTGGTAATAGAACTGTGACCGAGCATAGTTTGTACACTACGAATATCTGCTCCATTTTGTAATAAATCTGTAGCATAAGAATGGCGTAAAGTATGAGGAGTTACAGTTTTGGTGATTCCTGCAGCACGAGAATATTTTTGCACTAATCTTTGGATTGAACGAGAAGTGAGAGGTTCATCATTTTTATCTTTCTTTTTATTTATTTCTTTCCCCATTCTTTTGTCATGAGGAATAAAAAGAAAAGGATTGAAATCTTTTCTAATTTCTAAATATTTTTTGAGCCAATATTTAGCTTGTTCAGACATAAAAACTACTCTAGTTTTTCTTCCTTTACCAGTAATAGTAAATTCTTCTTTTTTTAAATTTATATTATCTTTTTTTAATCCAGCTAATTCAGAAACTCTAAGACCAGTAGAAAATAATAATTCTAAAATAGCTTTGTCACGATATTTTATAAGTGGGTTTTCATTTATTTGTAAAGGAGATTCCAAAAGTCTGTTTAAATCTGAGCCTTCAAGAAAATTAACTTCTCGATCAGGCATTTTCATCAATTCAATTTTTTCTGGAGCTAAAGTTTGAATATCTCGTTTAGCTAAGTATTTTAAAAAGGAGCGTAGAGCAATAAGATGATAATTTTGAGTATTTTTTTTGAGTGGCTCTCCGTGCACATCTATTAGACGGTTAAGCCAAAGACGATATTCTCGGACTTTTTCAGCAGTAATATCTTTGGGTTGTTTATTTTTTCCAAGCCACTCAAGGAATCTTTTTAAATAAAATTCATAATTTTGTAGAGTTTTGTGACTACGATTTCTTTCTATTTCTAAATGTTCTAAAAATTCAATAAGATATTTAGATAAAGATTTTGTTGTCATAAATTTATTAAAATTATTTGTTTTTGAAAAATTAAAAATAATTAACGACTAGAATATTACTAATCATATTGTACGACACTATTGATAAAAGGTCAATTTTAAAATAAATTATAAATAATTTTATTAATTTTTATTAAAATTTTAGCTTGACAAAATGGTTTTTTTATGCTATACTATCTATGTTAAAATAAAAATAAAAACAAAAATATGCAAAATAGTAATGGGGTTTCAGATTCCCCTAGTAAATCTGATTTTTCTTTAGTTTATTATTATCTTTTAGCGGGAATTTCTTTATTAGCAGCAGTTTTTTTCTTTCTCCCTAGAGTAACTCTTGGTTAAAAAATAAAATATACACCATCTCGATAAAAGCGAGATGGTTTTTTTATATCTTTTTTGTTATAATCTTTTTGTATGAAATTAAGAAATTTTTATTTAATTTTACCCAATATTCGTTCTTGTCATAATGTGGGAGCGATGTTTCGCACAGCTGATGCTTGTGGTGTAACAAAATTATTTTTAGTAGGTTATACTTCTTGTCCCCCAAAACCACAAATTGATAAAGTTTCTTTAGGAGCAGAACAATGGATGCCGTGGGAGCATCGAAAAGATTTAAAAAGATTAATTTTAAGTTTGAAAAAGAAAGGTGTAGTAATAGTAGGATTAGAAAAAACAGCTGATAGTTGGCCATTAGCTACTGGTCTAAAACAAATAAAAAATGAAGATTTAGCTTTGATAGTAGGAAATGAAGTAGAAGGAATTTCTGCGGAAATTATTAAATTATGCAATTTAGTTGTTCATATTCCTATGTATGGTAAGAAAGAAAGTTTAAATGTTAGTGTAGCAGCAGGGATTGCAATGTATGAAATTAGTAAAAAGTTAAAAATAAAAAGTTGTAAATAGTATAGATAATAAGTAATTTATAAAATTTTTTTGTATTTAATTTTTTATTTTATTATTTTAATAATTATGAAAACAATTGTTTTTGATATTGAAACTGTGCCTCAAGATTTTGATTCTTTAGATGAAGCTCAAAAATATTATTTATTAAAAACTTCAGAAACTGAAGAAGAAAAAGTTAAAACCAAAAATCAAATGGCTCTTTGGGCGCCAACTAATAAGATAGTAGCAATTGGTATGCTATCAGTTGAAACTGGACGAGGAGCAGTTTATTTTGTTTCTCAGGAAAAAAAAGAATTTGAAGAAAATGGTATAAAATATTGGTCTGGTAATGAAAAAGAAATTTTGGAAAAGTTTTGGCAAGCAATTGCTTATGCTAATAAATTTGTTACTTTTAATGGTCGAGGTTTTGATTGTCCAGTTTTGATGTTGCGTTCTGCTATGCTCAAAGTAAAACCAAGTAAAAATCTTATGCCTTATCGTTATAGCGCTGAACAACATATTGATTTACTTGAACAATTAACTTTTTATAATTCTGTGAGAAAGTTTAATTTAGATTTTTTTTGTAAAGCGTTTGGTATTCAATCTCCAAAAGCTAGTGGTATAACTGGTCATGATATTGCTCCGATGTATAAAGAAAATAAATTTGAAGAAATTGCTAAATATTGTGCTGGAGATTTGTTTGCTACTCGGGAATTATATTTGCGTTGGCAAAATTATTTAAAATTTTAATAGTTGGACAAATGTAAAAATAAATGGGATAATATAATTAGGTATAGTATTTTAGCCTAAAAATAAATTTATGTTTCATGTTCAAGCAAAATATACAATAGATCTTTTTGAAAGAATGTGTAATCATTTACCACCTTTATTACCAAAAGAAGTTGTTAGTGAAACAGAACATGTTTTAGAACAGTTACATAATGATTTTACAGTATCTATTGAAGATATAGAGAAGACAATAATTTCCATTGGTAAAAAAGTTTGGCCATATCAAAAAGCTTTTCAAGAATTTATAGATGTGGCACAAAGAGAAATAGGTGAAAAGTTTTTATTAGGTAAATTATTTCCTAATTTAAAAGATAAATATAAAAAATTAAAAGAATATGGAGTAACCTATTATGATTTGCGTAGTGGAGGACCAATAGATTTTTTTGAAGAAGAAGAAAGATTAATTATTTCTCAATCAATTATTGAAGTAGATCAAGCAATTCAAAAATATGTTCGTCAATTAGTTTTAGGAACAGAACGAAAAAAATATCAGAATTTAATAACTGAATTTCAAAAAAAATTGGCTAAGATAGAAAAAAAATTAGCTAATTTGCGTTCAATAGCTGAAGAAGATAAAGCTGAATATCCTCGTTTAGTAGAAGAAATAAAAGCTCAAATAAAATCTTTTGAAATGGGACTTTGTTTATTAGGTCCTAATATTCAAAATCAAGAAGTTTTACAAGCTGAAGAATTTTTTCAAGAAAGAAAAATTGCTAAAAAATTACATCGTTTTAAATAATTAAATAATTATCTAAAATATGAAAAAAGTTTTATTTTTAATAGCTCAAAATAATTATCAACCTTTGGAATATGCTGTGCCAAAAGATATTTTAGAATCAGCTGGTATAAAAGTAGTTACTGTTAGTAATCAAGTAGGAATAGCTACTTCAACTGGAAATTATAGTTTAACTAAAGTAGATTTAAGTTTAGAAAATATAAAGATGGATGATTTTGAAGGATTATTTATTATTGGTGGAGTAGGGGCGGTAGAATATTTAGATAATGAAATTGTTTATAATTTACTAAAAATTTGGCAGAAGACTGGTAAGGCTTATGGAGCAATTTGTATTTCTCCAAGAATATTAGCAAAAGCTGGGGTATTAAAAAATAAAAAAGCTACTGGTTGGAATGATGATGGTAAATTAGAAGATTTATTATTAGAAAATGGCGCTATTTATAACAATAATTCTGTGGTAGTAGATGGTAATGTAATAACAGCAGCTGGTCCTGCCTCAGCAGAAGAGTTTGGAAAAGAAATAGTAAAAGTTTTGCAATAAATAAAAGGAATTGAAAAAAATTAAATAAATTTACTAAAATGATAATTAGGAAAATCAAAGAAAATATAAAATAATTTGCTAATATATTTAGTATAATAAAATTTATAAAAAATTTATAAAATTAAAAACAGCTTATTCAGCTGTTTTTTTCTATCAATTTATTTAATTCTTGTTTTACTTTTTCAATTTCTTCTGGAGTTTTTAATTCTAAATCTTTTATTCCTAATTTTTCTAACAATTTATGAATTGGTATTTTATATTTAATAATAAAAGTAAGTTAATGTTTAGTTTTTTGTTTTTTTAAATGTTGTTTAGCTTTTTTTACAGTATATTTAATAATTTCCCCAGCAATATCTCTACCAGTTGCTTCAGTTATTCCTTCTAATCCAGGATTGGAATTAACTTCTAATACTTTTGGTCCTGTTTTAGTTCGTAAAATATCTACTCCAGCAATATCTAATTTGCAAGCTTGAACAGCTGCAAAAGCTATATCTTTTTCTTTACGACTCATTTCAGCTACTCTTACTCTTCCTCCAAGATGAAAGTTAGAACGAAATTCTCCTTTTTTAGTAGCAATTCTTTCCATAGCGCCAACAATTCTTTTTCCTACTATAAAAACACGAATATCTTTACCACTAGATTCTCTAATATATTCTTGAATCATAATAGGCTGAGAAGAATTATTAGAAGTAAGCAAGTCTAATAAAGATTTTAAGCCTCTTTTACTTTCAACAATTGATACTCCTGAACCATGAGAACCAGTTAAAGATTTTAGAATTATAGGAAAAGAACCAATGTCTTGAGAAATTTTTTCTAAATATTCTGAAGAGTTGAGAATATAAGTTTTTGGTATAGGAATTTTATTTTTGGTCAATATTTGCATGGTTCTTAATTTATTTTTGGAACGCATAGTAGCATTATAGCTATTAATTACTTTTATTCCAGCCAAACTAAATTGTTTTATTAAACCAGCTCGAAAATCCAAATGTTCATGTAAAAAATTAGGACGATTAAGAAGAATATTAATTTTTACTTTTTTATTTTTTATAAATACTTCTGGTTTTTTATGAAATTTTAATTGACAATCTGTAGCATAAATTATCTCAACAGTGTGTCCGAGTTTTTTAGCGGCATTGGATAATAATTCTAAATCTTTTTTGGTAACAGGACTTAATCGATCTTCTTTTCCAAAAGTTAATATATGTAGTTTCATAAATTATAAATATTTTTTTATAGTTTCTGTTAATATTTGAATAGTGTAATCTAAATCAGATTTATTACGACGCAAGTGCTGACTAATTTCAAATTGAATTGAATAATCATTTCTTCCTTCATGACAATGAAATTGAACAGCTGATTGTCTACTCCAACCAGAATATTGATAACCAACGGTAGTTGTCAGATTATATTTTATTTTTACTTTTTTTTCAAGTTCTTTTTTTATTTTTTTAATAAGATTGATAGGTAAAGTTATTTTACCGTGATTGTCTCCTTTTTCTTTATGATAAAGACTGCCAAATATTTTATTACTAAAATTGTGATGTTTAGCTCCAGCGCCAATATCAATACCAATATGATCCGATGTAAAACTATGGATATAAATTATTAAGGCTTTATTGTTTAAACTAAATTGTTTGGCTTGGTAAGAAAATTTTTCTATATCTTGAAAAAATTCTTTCATAACTGGATTTTTTTTACTCCAAAGATATTTTTCTTTTTTTTCTGACCAAGTAAGCTCATTAAAATCTTCTACTTGATGAGGATTTTTAAGAGCTTGAGAGTTATTAGGTTTTTTATAAAATTTATTTACTACTAAATAAGCATTTAATTCTTGAGCGAGTTTTTTGGCAATAAAACCACTTTTTAAATCATCTCCTGCAGCATGAGGAGCGACAATAACAAATTTAGAAGAACCAGTTTTTTTATATCCATAATTGGTATTTTCGTTCATAAAATTAAAATATCTTAGGTGTTATCCGAGGATATTTTTGAATTATTTTTTTAACACCAGTAACAGAGAGAAGACCTTTTTGAGCGCCAATTTTTTGAGTTACAGAACCAGCGTTAGCTGTGCCCCAACACATAGCTGTAACAATATCTTTATTTTTAATAATAGCAGATAAAAATCCAGAAGCATAAGCATCGCCCGCTCCAGTTAGAGCAATAGTTTTAAGAGGATAAATTGGCATAAAATATTGATTTTTACCATCAAAAGCAAATGACCCTTTTTTTCCATTAGTAATGACGACTATTTTAATACCAAAGTTATGAAGAATTTTTAATAATTCAGGAATATCTTTATTTGTTTTAGTTAGTTTTTGAGCTTCATCTTTGTTGACAAAAAGAATTTCTGTTTGAGGAAAAAGATTTTTTATTTTATTTAATCCATATTTCATTTGGTAAGAACCGGGATTGATAACTAATTTTGTTTGAGGATTTTTAATTAAATATTTTTCAAGTTTATTTTGGATTTTTTCAAAACCTCGTCCTAATGAAGAATAATAAATATATTTTGTTTGAGGTAATTTTGGTAAAGAATAATGATGTTTTGTGTGATAAGATAAAATAGTTCTTTCAGTTTGATAATTTATAATTATTGAGTATCTTGATTGATGATTAGGTAAAATTTTGAGTAAGTCAGTATTTATTTTATTTTTTTTCAATTCTTCTTTTATAACAATGCCATTAATATCATCACCAATATCAGCTACGATGGCAGTATTTAAACCAAATTTTTTACAACCTACTGCTAAATTAGCAGCATTGCCACCAATTGATTGTTCAGTTTTTTCAAAAGGAATTTTGTCAGCATAATTTAAGCAAAGCAAACATTTTTCGCTTTTTATATTACATTGCAATTTTGCTGATTTTTCATCAATAATGATAAAAGTGTCCACAGTTGGATCACCTATGGTTATAAGATCAAACATAATTATTTTTTAATTTTTTTGTTTTCACGAATAATTTTTTTCAAATCGTATTTTTCTTGTTGATGAATTCCCATCATTATTTCAATAAGTTCTACTGTAGCAGCGACAAACATTCCTAAACAGGTAAAGACAAAAACTGGACTAGAAATAAAAAGCGCATAAATAAATAATCCAAAAAACCCAATTATATATAAGATATCTTGTCTTTTTTCAGATTCTAAAAATAAACCATAAATAATTAAAAAAGTACAAACTATAGCTAAAGCAGTAACAATAATTTCCATATTTAATTGAGGAAGATTGGGTATGAGATTTTCTAATAACATATTGTTTTTTGAATTAAAATATAAATTATAAGCTAATTATAGCATCTTTGAGAAGAAATAAAAACCCTCTAATATAAGTGTGGGAGGGTTTATTATATTTTATTATTTTGTTTTTGATTTTATTAATTTTTCCATTTATTTATATATTCAATAGCACTTAGAGCTGCGGTAACTCCTTGTCCAGCAGCAATAGCTATTTGTTTAAAAGGAATATTAGTAACATCACCAGCGGCAAAAATACCGGATAAATTAGTTTGACATTTTTGATCAATAATAATTTCTCCAGCTGGATTTTTTTCAATATTATTTATTAAATTTGAATTAGGAACCATACCAATATGAACCATAACACCTTGAACTGCTAAATTTTTTTGTTCTTCAGTAAGCAGATCTTTATATTTTATACCAGTTACAAATTGTTCTCCAGTAATTTCTTCAGTTTTTGCATTATAAATTATTTCTATATTTGGTGAAGTTTTTACTTTTTCTATTAAAATATCTTCTCCACTAGGAAATCCACTTTTGTTTTCAGGTGTATTTGAATGTAAGGTTAATAAATAAACTTTATTAGCCAATTCACTCATCATAAGAGCAGATTCTAAAGCAGCATTGCCAGCGCCGATAGTAACAGTTGTTTTTCCTCGAAATAAAGGACCATCACAAACAGTGCAATAAGTTATACCTTTTCCACGAAATTCTTCTTCTCCCGGCAAATTCAAACTTCGTGGATGAATACCAGTAGCAATAATTATAGCTTTAGTTTCAATAATTTGTTCTTCACCATTAAAATTTTTGGCAGAAACAATATAATAATTTTTTTCTGGTTTTATTTCAGTAACTTCAAAACCTTCTTTAAATTTTATGCCATAAGATTCAACATGTTTACGAAAAGTTTGCGCTAAGGCAAAGCCACTAGTTTCAATAATACCCGGCCAATTATTTACTTTTCCAGAGAGACTAACTTCTCCACCCACATCTTTACTAATAATTTCAAAGTTGAGATTTCTACGAGCAGCGTAGATGGCGGCAGAACAACCTGCTGCAGAAGCACCAATAATAATTAAATCTTTCATATAAATTTTGTAATTAAGATTCCCGCTAACGCGGGAATAAGATAAATTAAAAGTAACAAATTATTATTATTCAGTCAAGCTGTTTATAAGCTGTTCAAAGTAATGAATTTGTTCAGCTGGACTTTTTTCTTGACTAAAAATAGCGCTACCAATACAAAGAGCATCGACTTTGGTTTTGACTAACGCTGGTAAAGTTTTTTCATTGATTCCTCCATCAACTTCTATAAAATGTTCAGGATTATTTTGTTTGAAAGCAATAATTTTATTTAAAGTTTCAGGAATAAATTTTTGTCCTTGTGCTCCGGGAGTGACAGACATAAATAATATATGAGTAAAATTATCAAGATATTCATTTAAAACAGAAATTGAAGTTTCTGGATTCAAAACAATACCTTTTTCCCAACCTTGTTCGTCAATAAAATCAATTATTGACATTAAATCATCTTTACATTCATAAGGTATTAAAACACGACGCACTTGTTCTACATCAATCCATTTTTTTAATTCTTTTAGAGGATGCTCAACCATTAAATGAAGTTCTAAATCTAGATTAAGATTTTGTTTTTTGATAAATTCTGGATCAGCCCAAGTTTTATTTTTAGAAAAGATTCCATCACCAATATCTAATTGAATCAAATTAGTACAATTTTCAACAGCAATAGTTTGATTGAGAAAATCTTTTTCATTATTTACTAAAATGGCAGGAATTATTAACATATTATTTTTCTATTTCTTCTATTTTTTTTAATCGACGAATAAATCTAGGATGATTACTAAAATCAGTTGTTAACCAATTTTTAGTGATGACCATTGCAAAATCTTCAGAAAGATTGTCAGCTGCTAAACAAAGAATATTTGTATCATTATCATTTCTCATACTTTTACTTACATTAATATTATAACCAATACCAGCTCTAATACCTTTCACTTTATTGGCTGTCATACAAACACCAATTCCACTACGACAAATAAGAATACCACGACCATTATTACTAATTACTTTTTTTGTTAGAGGTAGAACAAAATCTGGATAATCATCAGTTTCTATATATTCATATGGTCCTAAATCTTCTGGTTTTAGATTAAGTTCATTTTCTAAATAGCGAATTAGACGTTTTTTGAGAGCATAGCCACCATGATCTGAGGCTATAAAAATAGGTTTTTCTTGCCAAGAGATATTTTTCATATATTTTTTTTAAGATAATAAGATTATAACATTTTATGCTTGTATTGACAAAGATAATTTTTTATGATAAGGTAATTTTGGCAATAGTGCCAAAAGGAGGAAAAGAAAATGGGTAAGGTTTTTTAAAATTTGAGGAAAAGGATCCGAATCCTAAAAAAGAACTTAAGGAAAACGATCCGAATCCTAAAAAGGAACCTGAAAAAAAATTAGAGCCAGCAAAGTACATTACGGTTTTCTCTATAAAAGAGAAAAAAGTGTTTTGTATTGATGAAGAAAGTGATGGCTTCAGTTTGTTCAAGGAGGGAAATTATGTTTTGTGGTTGTCTTTAAAGGATTATAAGTGGAATTTTGGTCCGCTTATAAGATATTTAACACCGATTTTTGATCGTGTTGATATCTCTTGCGGAGAGGAAACCCAAAAGGTTGGGTTCCAAGTCTTCTTTTTAAAGATTACTAACTTAGAAAAGGAGGTATAACTCATAGATTAGTTTATTGGTGTCGCGCTGTGGGAGTATGAATAATACGAAGACCACCCGATACCGCTCAAGATTTTTATTTATAATAGAGATTTTGAGCGGGAGGAATGGGTGGTCTTTGTGTTTCTATTGACAAAAATATAGTTTATTGGTATACTGCCAACGTTTTAATTCTTCTGCCTGTATAAGGTAGAATGGACCAATCTGGTATCATGCCCGGATTTTGGCCCATTAAATTTAAGCATGTTATGTTGGACAAAGTAAAAAAAGCAAAATTAATTAAAAAATACCAAACTCATGAAGGTGATACTGGTTCTTCAGAAGTACAAATTGCTATTCTTACTGCTGAGATTGATGAATTAGTAGAACATTTAAAAGCTCACAGCAAGGATCATTCTTCTCGTCGCGGTTTACTTCGCAAAGTTGGTGAAAGACGAAGATTACTTCGTTATTTAAAGAAAGAAAATCCAGCTTCTTTTGAAGAATTGGTAAAGAAATTAAAGTTGAAACAAGCCAAAGCTTTTGAAAAAATTGAAGTTAATACAGAAGATGCTCAAATTAATGATGAAGAAGATGTTATTGAAAAAGAATAAAACTAGAAATCCTTTGAAACACCCCGAGCAACGCGTAGGGGTGTTTATTGATGTACAAAATTTATATTATAGCGCAAAAAATTTACATGGTCGGAAAGTTAATTTTGGTAATATTGTTAAAGAAGCTGTGGCTGGTAGAAAACTGATTCGAGCGATTGCTTATGTGGTGCGAACTGAAAGTAAAGATGAACAGCCATTTTTTGAAGCTTTGTATAATCTTGGTATTGAAACTCGTGAAAAAGATTTACAAATTTTTTCTACTGGTATGAAAAAAGCTGATTGGGATGTAGGTTTGACAGTTGATGCAATCCGTTTGTCTTCTAGTTTAGATGCAATAATTTTAGTTTCTGGTGATGGAGATTATTTACCTCTTGTAGAATATTTACAAAAGAGTAGTGGTAAACAAGTAGAAATAGTAGCTTTTGGAGAAACTTCTTCTCATACTTTATTAGAAGAAGCTGATGATTTTATTGATCTTAGTGCAGAAAAAGAAAAATATTTAATTTTTGATAAACCGGTTCGTTCAACAACAGCCAAACCGATTATAAAAAAATCAAGAAGGATAAATTATAGAAATAATAAAGTAGTTAAAAGATAAAATTAATTGGTAATTTTTAATTTGAAAAATAAATTTAAAATTAAAGATTATTAATTAAAGAAGTGTGGTATAGAGACAGTAGGTCAAAAGTGAGCCTAATTTAATCCTCACTGATCTAAGTATCTATATCAGCTTCATAGAAAAAAATTTATGAATATCAAGAAATGGTCCACAAATTGGGCCGGAAAAGAGCTGACTATTGAAATGGGTCGGCTAGCTTTATTATCTACTGTATCTTGTACAGTACAATATGGAGAGACTGTAGTTATGGTTAATGTTACTAAAAGTAAAGAGGAAAAAGTGGGTTTAGATTATTTTCCTTTGTCAGTAGAATTTGAAGAGAAAATGTATGCCGCAGGAAGAATAAAAGGTTCGCGTTTTATTAAACGCGAAGGTCGTCCTAGTGATGATGCTATTTTGTCTGGGCGTTTGATTGATCGAGCGATTCGTCCTTTATTTGACGATCGAATGCGTCACGAAGTGCAAGTAGTTGTAACTACTTTGGCTTTTGATGGTATTAATGATCCAGCGATTGTTGGTTTGATTGGTGCTAGTTGTGCTTTGAGTGTATCACCGATTCCTTGGGCTGGTCCAATAGGAGCTGCTCGAGTTAGTCTTGATGAAAATAATAATTTTATTTTGAATTTAAGTAATAGTGAAATTGCTAATAATAAATTAGATTTAGTAGTAGCTGGTACTCCAGAAAAATTAGTTATGACGGAGGCTGGTATTAAAGAAGTTTCTGAAGATCAAGTTTTATCAGCTATGAAATGGGGTTGTGAACAAATAGCTCCAGTGATCAAGTTTATTGAAAAAATTCAAAAAGAAGTTGGTCAAGAAAAAATTTCTTTATTAAAAACAGAAAATGATTTTTTAACTGATACTCAAGATAAAGAAAAAACTGTTGAACAAGCTAAACAAATTGCTTATGATTTTATTGCTAGTTTGGCAGATAGAATGATTTTTAATTCAGTAAAAATTTCTCGAACAGAAAGAGTAGAAATGATTGATGAGATTAAAAATCAATTAATTGATCATCTTACTGAACAAGGTTTTGATGAAGAATTGCAAAAACCAGTTTTGGATAGAGTTAAAGAATATGTTTGTGATCAAATTAGTAAAAGAATTTTAGATAAAGATCAGAGACTTGATGGTCGTAAATTGAATGAAATTAGAAATTTAGAAATACAAGTAGATTTACTTCCTCGTGTGCATGGTTCGGGTATGTTTATGCGTGGTGATACTCAGGTTTTGTCTGTTGTAACTCTTGGCGCTCCCGGTGATGTACAAACTTTGGATTCTATGGAAGAAGAAGGGACCAAGCGTTATATGCATCATTATAATGATGCTCCCTATACTTATGGTGAAACAGGGTTTATGCGTGGACCAGGCAGACGGGCGATTGGACATGGCGCTTTGGCAGAGAGAGCTCTTGAGCCAGTATTACCAGCAGAAGAAGATTTTCCTTATGCGATTCGTGTAGTATCTGAAGTATTAGGTTCTAATGGTTCATCTTCTATGGCTTCAACTTGTGGTTCTTCTTTGTCACTTATGGCTGCAGGAATTCCAATTAAAAAACCAGTAGCAGGTATTGCTATGGGCTTGGCTTCAGAATCTGATGAAAAGGGTAATATAATTAGATATAAAGTTTTGACAGATTTACAAGATGTGGAAGATGGAGTTGGAGGAATGGATTTCAAAATTACTGGTACTACTGAAGGCATTACTGCAATTCAAATGGATACCAAGACTCATGGTTTGACTTGGGAAATTGTGGAAGAAACAATCAAGCGTTCCAAAGAAGCTAGATTAGAAATTTTGAAAAAAATGTCAAGTGTTATTTCTGAACCAAGAAAAGAATTATCTCCTTATGCGCCTCGTATTGAAATTATTAGAATCAATCCAGAAAAAATTGGAGATCTGATCGGTCCTGGTGGTAAGACTATTAAAAAAATTATTGATGATACTGGAGTATCTATTGATATTGAACAAGATGGTCGGGTGATGATTACTTCAAATGATGCTGAAGCAATGGCTAAAGCTATTAAAATTGTTAATGATATTACTCACGAAGTAGAAGTTGATGAAATATATGAAGGTGAGGTAATTCGTTTAGAAGATTTTGGAGCTTTTGTAAATATTTTACCGGGTAAAGATGGATTAGTTCATGTAAGTGAAATTGCTTGGACTAGAACTAATAAACCGGGTGATGTTTTGAATCTTGGTGATAAAGTAAAAGTAATTGTAAAAGAAATTGATAATATGGGAAGGATAAATCTTTCTATGAAAGCTCTTTTGCCAAAACCAGAAGGTTATCAAGAAATGTCACAAAAACCTAAATTTGTTCATAGTAATAGAGGTGGTAATGATCGTCGGGGTGGAGGTAAAAAATCATTTTTTAAGAAAGATTTTTAATAAGAAATTTAAAAAAACAAGAAAATAAAATTAAAAACACTCTAGAAATTGGAGTGTTTTTTGTTTTTTATTATTAAATAGTTTTAGCTTATTTTAGGATTTTAGAAATGATGAAACGGGAAGTTTTTTTCTTCTTTTTTGGGAATATTTGTAAATTACAAGTTTATGTAGGAGAAGTGAGGTGTTTTTGTGTTGACAGAAAATATCTTCTATGTTATATTTATTTATCACGTTGGGAATGTCTCCTGACCTCTGATGTTTATGTTCTTTATTAAAAGGAGTTAATCATGATATCTTTTCGTCGTATTTTTATGTTAGTGTCTATGGTTGTGGTGGTGGTATTGTTCTCGTTCAACGCTTTAGCGGAGAACAAGACATACGACAATCAGGTACGAGTCCTTTTTCATACAGGGTTACAATTTCAGGAAAAAGTAGGCCTTTCGGCTCACTTTATTCCGGGAGTGAACCTACTCAAGGGTTTTTCGCCCCTGATGTACCTGAATGTAGATTGGTCTCCCAATCCTTATGTGACGATCTCCCCAGTCATCGGCTGTGATTTCACCAATAAAGAGGTGATCGTTGCAATTCAAATTGCTCCTCACTATAAAAAGTTTTACGCTTGGATCAATTTTGAAATTCAGCCACAGAGCTTGTTCGTGTATTGGTTCGGTCAGATTCAGTACAAGGTCTTGCCTTGGTTTCACATCGGATTGGAGGAGGAATCGTGTGGTAACTTTCACGAGCCAAAAAAAATGTCTCACGGTGGTGGACCAAACATATTGTTTCGGTTCACGGACTACGCTGGCGTGGATATTGCGTTCCACGCTCGTAAACAAGATGGAGACATTTACGGTGAACTTCTTGCCCGTTTGCACCTCTTCTTTTTTGGGAAGTTAAAGGTGCCGGAACCGAAAAGTTCGTAGAAAGTTCTTTAAAAAGAAGGAGGAAAGATTTATTTGGGCTAATCACCCACGTGGACCGGCATGTAAAATCCGGCATCGTTGTAAAAATTAATTTTAGTTTTTAGAACGAGATAAAGAATTCTTAGCTAATCAGTTAAGGATTTTTTATTTAAGATGTATTTTATTTGTTTGATCTGTGTTTTGTTTTATTTTTATAATTTTATTTTATTAAATTACTACCGGAGTTTATCCTCGCGTAGGCGGGAATCTATTCAAAACAAAAATTTATAAACAATTAACTTATAATACCGACCAACACCCCCCAACCCCTCTTCCGCCTTCAGCGAGACAGGCAAGGGGGGAATAATTCCTTTCGCCTCCGCTAAAGCTACGGCAACACACGATCACAAGAATGACAGGTGGATGAAACATCATTCTTTTAATATGTGTTGGATTAATACAAAAATTTTTCAAAAAATATAATTTGTGTTATAATTATTTTTAATTAATTAATTTTTTATAATAAAAAATATATGGAGGAGAAAAAAATACAAAACAAAAATGTTTTGTTTTTATTTTTAATAATAATTATTTTGATTGGCGGTTTTTTGGTTTACAATAATT
>JAAZJX010000091.1 GCA_012800155.1 Candidatus Magasanikiibacteriota bacterium | reverse complement strand
TGAGCGCCAGTACCAGGATCATCAGTTTGCGTAATTTCATGTAAGTTACCTCCTTTATCGTCACCTTACCGGTGCACAATCAGTGTAACGCGCTCATGTAAAGTGAAGATACAGGTAAATGTAAAATCTGTGTAAAATCGGATTGACTGAGGGCGTTTATCGGGATCCTATCGGGGAGGCGAAAAGTCTGCGTTATTATTTTGAGGGATTGTGTTTATAATAGAAAATCGCGATTTCCGTTCTGTTCCTTAAAGATAATTTTTCAAGGATGATGGAGATATAGTTTCTCACCGTGCCTTCGCTGAAATGCAGTTTCTCTGCAAGCTCACGGTTGTTCAGCCCCTGGGCAATCCAGTAGACAATTTCATTTTCCTTGTCTGTAAGGTCTGGAATGAGCGCTGCATCGGATTTTTGAAAATAGCCGGGGATTCTTTCGATGATTTCATCGCCGAAAATATTCTGTCCGCTCATGACAGCTGCCAAAGCCGGATAGATGCTTTGAAAATCGGTTTTCAATATGTAGCCTTTTGCGCCGATTTTAAGGGCTTCCATGATGTATTCATCTTCAAGAAAAGTTGTCAGAAAGATGATTTTGGCCTTTTTATCCAGTTGAAGGATGGCTTTCCCCGCCTCAATGCCATCCATTTCAGGCATTCTGATATCCATTAAAACAATATCAGGCGCATGTTCTTTGTAAAGGCGGACGGCTTCATGGCCGTTCCGCCCCAGCCCGCAGACCTGGACATCCTGGCCCCTTTTTTTGGATTCCCCTTCTATAATCGCTTTGATCCCGTTTGTCACCAACGGGTCGTCATCGATGATTAAAAGCTTCAACGGTTTCCCTCCTTTGGTATTCTGATAAACGTTCTGAAACCATTTTCAACGGAAATGTTCAGGGTGCCTTTATGCCTGTTGACCCTCTCTTCGATATTTAGGAGCCCAAGCCCCGTATTCCTGCTTGAATAGTTGATATCCGTTCCGTTGTCGGCGATCAACAAGATCCATTCGTTGGCAGTTTCCTGAATTTTAAGCGAAACCTTGTCGGCGTTTGAATGCTTGTTGATGTTGGTCAGCGTTTCTTTTACGATGTTGATGATGGAATGCTTCACCTGTATATTCGGCATGGTTCGCACCTGAAAGGTGTACTTGATATTCGCCTTTTTAAAGGAATCCACATAGGTTTGGATGGCGGCGTTTAAGTCCAATGCCTGGTCCTGCTCATTGTGGATGGCTTTTCTGACGGAATTCATGCCCTGGGACAGCAGATTCCTGATGTTTTCAATTCTTTGCTTGAGTTTTTCATCGGCTATATCGTATTCAATGGCGGCAAGCTCAATAATGGAGGCGCTCAAGTCATGGCCTAAATTGTCGTGAATCTCCGATGTGATCCTTCTTCTCTCCTCATTTCTGGCTTCAATCAGGTTGCTGTCCTGCAATTCAATCAGCCACATCCGTTCATTTTTCATTCTTTCGTTCGTGTACCTTAGCTGATCGATTTGAGCATAATAGGTGCGATTCAGATGTTCAAGGTTGAACAGGGCGGTATTTAACAGGGAAGACAGGAAAGCCAGCAGCAGAATACAGCCAACGGTCAGCAGGCCGATTCCGGCAACGACACCTGAGAAGCAGAATGCTAAAAAAATCCACGGAGAATTTTTGGTATCTAAAACATTGCTGAATAAAATGACCGGCGTGAAAAACCAAAAACTGCTGTCATATAAAATGAAAGCAATAAAAACAAGATAAACCATGATCTTAGGCAAATCTT
>JAAZJX010000057.1 GCA_012800155.1 Candidatus Magasanikiibacteriota bacterium | reverse complement strand
TTAAGCCAATAAATGTGGCTAGATAAAGATAAATATTACGAATAATTATTTTGGAGTTAGACATAGTGAAAATTTTTAATTTTAAAATATAAATTGTAAATTAAGTTAGTTTGATTATAGCAATTTTTAATACAAAAGCAAAATTTTTTATAAAGAAAAATAAAGAAGGGTGTTGACAGTTTGGTATTAAATAATATTCTTTTGTTTTGAATAGATTCCCGCCTATTTTCTCTTGTCATTCCCGCGAAAGCGGGAATCTATAAACAATGAAATTATTATACCGACCAACACCCCCCAACCCCCCTTCCGCCTTCAGCGAGACAGGCAAGGGGGGAATTATTATTTTTTTGTCATTCCCGTCCCCACCTACCTTTTCTTGTCATTCCCGCGACTATGTGTCGCTGAAGCTTTAGCGAAGGTGCAAGGCGGGAATCTATAAACAATGAAATTATTATACCGACCAACACCCCCCAGCCCCTCTTCCGCCTTTAGCGAGACAGGCAAGGGGGGAATAGTCTTTTTCGCCTTTAGCGAGACAGGCAAGGGGGGAATAGTAAAAAGACAGGCAAGGAAGAATAAAATTTTATTTTTGCTAAAAGGGTAAAAGGTGAAATAAAGAAGAGTGTTGGTTTAATAATAGTATAAAAATTTACTTGTGGAATAAAGAGTTGACAGAAAATTATTTTTTGTTATAATAATTTATTAAAATATTGTTCTTTAATAAAAAATAGGTTTATCTTGGTTTTCTTTAGGTTAATTTACTTAAAAAAATTGATCAAAAGAAGACCAAAGATAACCTTTGGTCAATTTATAAGTATCAGTCTGTTATTTATGTTTTACATTTAGTAATGGTTCTAAGTATAAAACTTTTTAACAGTAGATACTAAGGAGAAGGTTCTATGGATAGCATAAAGGTAGAAGTAGCTGATCACTTTCCAAAAAGTATTAGTATTGGAGGTGAAAAGTACGGAGTTGGTTCTTTCTTAAATCCAGGTGAAAATCATATATTTGGGTATATGATGCGTGAAAGAGCAACTCAAAGAGGAATGGATTTAGGATCAGAGATCGGAGAGAGATTTTGGGAAAATCGTAAAGAAATTCCTAAGATCTTTGAAGGATCCTCTTTTAGTTTTCCTGGATGGAAAGAGCACCCAAGTTGTGAAGAAATTGCACATATGTTTCACAACGGAGAAGAGTGGTGTTTAATTTGGGTGCCTATTAAGAATAGGTATTGGTTGAAAAACCATCTAGGAATTTATAAAATTTCTTGAGCATAACAGCCTCTTCACTCCTTCCTCCATTAACCCTCCTTTATTGCCCCACACATGAAAGCTTGAAAAAGCAAGTAATGTGTGGGGTCCTTTCATTTTTAATAGTTTAATAAATAATAAAATTATAAAAATAAATAAAATTCTCTCTTTGAGGGGAGAATTATTATCTTCTCTTATCATTCTTGTCCTTGTTTACTTTTTTCTTGTCATTCCTGTCCCCACCTACGCGAGGATAAACTACGGTGGGAATTTATTCAAAACAAGAATTTATAAACAATTAACTTATAATACCAACCAACACCCCCCAACCCCCCTCAAGGGGGGAATAATTTCTTTCGCCTTCGCTGAAGCTACGTCGAGACAGGTTTCGCCTTCGCTGAAGCTACGGCGAGATGAACCTACCCCTTTCCGTCATTTTGACGAGACAGGCAAGTGGGGAATAATAAAAAGACAGGCAGAGGGAATGATATGGAGTGAACAATAATAATAAAAAGTAAAAAAAGAATAAAAAATCACCAATATTTAATTGGTGATTTTGATTATAAATTTGGAATTAAAAATTTCAAATTATTTAGTCAGTAATTTCTACGCCCATTTGTTCAGCAGTACCAGCAATAATTTTCATAGCTGCTTCAATGTCATTAGCATTTAGATCTTCCATTTTCTTTTCAGCAATTTCTTTTAATTGAATTTTGGTGATTTTACCGACTTTGTCTTTTAAAATATTTTTGGCACCTTTTTCAATACCAGCGGCTTTTTTGATTAATTCAGAAGCTGGAGCAACTTTGGTAATGAAACTAAAAGTGCGATCTTCATAAACATCAATCACTACTGGAACAACTTCACCTTTTTTATCAGCAGTTTTAGCATTAAATTGAGAACAAAAGTCTTGAATATTCAAACCATGTTGACCAAGAGCTGGTCCGACTGGAGGGGCTGGATTGGCAGCACCACCTTGAATTTGTAATTTTATTTGAGTAATTATTTTTTTTGCCATATACTTAAAATTTATAATTTTAAATTTTAAATAAAATTGTTTAGAAGCGCTTTTATAAGCAAACAATTTTAATAAATTATTAGATTTTTTTAACTTGTAAAGCATCTAATTCTACTGGAGTTTCACGACCAAACATTGATACTAATACTTTTAATTTACCACGAGCAGCATCAACATTACTAACTTTTCCATCAAAATTTTTAAAAGGACCATCAACAATTTTGACATTATCATTGACAACAAAATCAATCATATGAATTGGTTCTTCAGCAGTTGTTCTTTTGACTAGAGCTTCCATTTCTTTAGCATCAATTGGTGTTGGAGTAGTCCCAGAACCAATAAAACCAGTTACATTTGGAGTATTACGAACTACATACCAAGAATCATCAGTTACAATCATTTCTACTAATACATATCCAGGAAAGATTTTTTCTTCAACAGTTTGACGCTTACCATTTTTAATTTTAATTTTCTTTTCTTTGGGAACCATGACATTGAAAATTTTATCTTGCATATCAAAAGATTCAATACGCTGTTCCAAATTATGTTTTACATTTTCCTCGTAACCACTATAAGTATGAAGTACATACCAACGACGTCCGAGGTTGAGAGTCTGTTTGGCCATATTTGTAAATATAAGGAGATTTAATAATCTAAACTAGATTTTAAAATTTCCAGTTATTTTATTTTTAATAAAATTCCCAATCCAATATTAAAAAAATAATCTAAAATACCAAGAAAGGCAGCAACACCAATACTCATTCCAATAACAATTATAGTATAAGTAATAGTTTGTTTCTTATTTGGCCAGACAACTTTTTTAATTTCTGTAATTGAGCCTTTGAAATATTCAATAAGTTTCTTCATATTAATTAGGGACTATAGTTATAGATCGCGGTTATTATAATCGCTTCTATATTTTCTAGTTTAAAAAAAAGTTTTTTAAAACAGCCTTTCGGCTGATTTCTTAAATACATCATATAATAAATTTAATATTCTGTCAAGTTTTGTTTAAAGTGGATAAAAAATAGTTGTTTTTAAATATTATTAGTTATTTTTAACAAAAATCATCCTAATATTGAGGATGATTTTTTGAATTTTGTATTTGGTTTTTAAATATCTAAATTTTTAACTGATTTAGCATGAGTTTGAATGAATTTTTTGCGTGGAGCAACTTCACTACCCATAAGAATATCAAATATTTCATCAGCCGCTTCGGCATCTTCAATCGTAACTTGTTTCATTACACGATTAGCAGGATTCATGGTAGTTTCCCAAAGTTGTTCTGGATTCATTTCTCCCAAACCTTTATAGCGTTGAATATTTAATTTATTGGAAGTGGCAGTTTTAGTTTTTTTACTAGTTTCATCTAAATTAATTTCTTCATCAGTTTCTTCTTCAACAATTTCTATATCAGCATCACTAATACCATTGGCTTTTTTGTATTCTTCTAAAGCTTCTTCATTGTATATCCATTGTATATCTTTACCTTTTTTGACACTAAATAGTGGTGGTTGAGCAATATAAATATGTCCTTGAGTAATTAAATCTGGAAAATAACGGAAAAAGAAAGTTAATAAAAGAGTGCGAATATGAGCTCCATCAACATCCGCATCAGTCATGATAACAATTTTATGGTAGCGTAGTTTTTCAATATCAAATTGTTCTCCAATATTTGTTCCTAAAGCGATAATTAAAGATTTTAATTCATTATTAGTAAGAATTTTGTCAATACGAGCTCTTTCTACATTTAATACTTTACCACGCAAAGGAAGAATTGCTTGAGTATTACGATCACGACCTTGTTTAGCAGAACCGCCAGCAGAATCTCCTTCTACAATATAGAGTTCAGAAATACTAGCATCTCGACTGGAACAATCAGATAATTTTCCCGGTAAAGTAAAACCTTCCAAAGCACCTTTTCGTAAAACTGTTTCACGAGCAAGACGAGCTGCATTTCTAGCTTTAGCGGCAAGAATACATTTTCCTAAAATTCCTTCAGCGTCTTTGGGATGCTCTTCTAAGAAAATCATAAAAGCATCTGAGAAAATATTTTCTACTGCTGGTTTTATTTCTGGATTTCCTAATTTAGCTTTGGTTTGACCTTCAAATTGAGGATCAGGAATTTTTACAGAAATAATTGCAGTTAAACCTTCACGAACATCTTCACCAGAAAGATTAGCATCTTTTTCTTTTAAAATTCCTTTATTTCTAGCATAAGTATTTAAAGTTCTAGTAAGAGCAGAACGAAAACCAGCTACATGCATACCACCTTCAGGATTGATAATATTATTAGCAAAAGCGCGAAGAGACTCAGAATAATCATCAGTATATTGAAGAGCAATTTCTACATTTATATTATCTATATTTTTTTCAATGTAAAAAATATTTTCATGTTTAATTTCTTTATTTTTGTTGATATGTTTAACATAACTGGCAATACCACCTTCAAAATAAAGGCGATATTTATTAATAGGAAATGGTAAAGAAGTGGGATCTTTAATTTTTTCTTCTTCACTTCTTTCATCAATAATATTTATATTGATTCCTTTGGTTAAATAAGCTTGTTGTCGTAAATGACTTATAATTGTTCCCCATTGAAAATCTAAAGTTTCAAAAATTGTTGGATCAGGGGTGAACATAATAGTAGTACCAGTTTTTTTGGAAGTACCGGTAGCTTTAATTTTTTTGATTGGTTTACCAAGTTTATATTCTTGTTCCCAAATTTTTCCATCACGATGAATGATAGCTTTTAAATTAGTAGACAAAGCATTGACTACAGATACTCCCACACCATGAAGACCACCAGAAACTTTATAACCACTATCACCAAATTTTCCTCCTGCATGAAGTTGAGTTAAAACTAATTCTAAGGCACTGATTTTTTTAGTAGGGTGAATATCAACGGGAATACCACGACCATTATCTGTAACTGAAATCCAATGATTTTTCATGAGTGTAATATCTATATTATTACAATAACCACCCATAGCTTCGTCAATAGCATTGTCTACTACTTCCCAAATTAAATGATGAAGACCAGCTTCGCCAGTAGAACCAATATACATTCCAGGACGCTTTCGGACAGCATCAAGACCTTCTAAAACAGTAATATTTTTGGCACTATAATTATCCTTTTTTATAGTTTTGGAAGTATTTTTCTTTTCTTTAATTTCAGGTTTGGAAATTTCTTTTTTAGGAATAGATTTGACAACAGTTTTTTTAGTTATTGATTTTTCAATTCTTCCTTTTAAAACTCTTTTGATAGGCATATTTTGTTTAACTTTTAATTATTGGATAATAGATTTTAGTAAAAATGATGATGCTATTGTAGCATATTTATAGTTATTCAGCAAGAGATTGTATAGCTTAAAAAGTGTAATTGTTGTATAATTATTGTATATATAAAAATAATAAAATATGTTTAATAAAAAAGCTGATGATCAATTTTCTCGTTATATTGATCCGACCGGTGAATTTAGTAACCGAACTTTTGAAATTGGAGAATGGTATGTAAAAAATAAACTTACATTAAGAAAAATTTTTATTACAATTTTAGCTATTTGGTCAATTGGTTCGGTATTATTTAGTTTTGGTTATTGGATATATTATTTTACTACGGGTTATTTTCAAGATCAAAGAATGATGAAACAACAAATTTTGGAAATAGAAGATTATGAAAGTATGCATGTCAACTATGGTCCCAAAGATCTTACTTTTAGTAAATTAGCAATTTATGAAACTATTCGTGAACACGCTTATGATTTTGCAGTAGAAGTAAAAAATCCTAATCTTAGATGGTTAGCAAATGTAAAATATAAATTTACTTATTCTGGTGGAGAGACACCAGTGACTACGGCTGTTATTTTACCGGGAGCAGTTCAACCAATGGTTTATTTAGGTCAAGAAAAAGTTTCTTATCCTAGTCAACCAAAATTAGTTATTGAAAGTATTGAGTGGAAAAAAATTGATCCACATGAAATTTTTGATATTGATACTTTTATTAAGTCTAGACAAGCAATTAGTTATGATAATTTTGAATATAAATATTCTAGTATTGCGCAAAATATTCCCAACAACATGATTAAGTTTGATATTAGGAATGATTCTGCTTATAGTTTTTGGGAGGCAGATTTTTATATAGAATTATATGGTTCTACTGGTCCTATTGGTATAACTTTTTTACGTATTAATCAATTTCGTACAGGAGAGATTAGAAATATAGATATTCGTTCTTATGTGAATAATTTATATGTAGATAATATAAAAATTTATCCAATTACTAATGTTTTTGATAAAGAAATTTATATAAAATTGGGAGATTAATTGAAAAAAGATTTTATGGCGGTAATTAATTTTAGAGCTTCTTTGCGTAAATTTGATTGGGTGCTTTTGTCTTTGGTGGTGGTGTTAGTAGCTATTAGTTTAGCTACAATTTATAGTATAGATTTATCACAAGGAGAAAAATTGCAATATTTTCCTAAACAAAGTATTGCTTTTTTTATTGGTTTGGTTTTGATTTTTGCAGCAAGTTTTTTTCATATTAGTTTTTTTCGTACCAATGCTAAATTATTTTATGCTTTGGCAATTTTTTTATTGATTGCAGTTTTATTTTTTGGACAAACTATTCGTGGAACTCGTGGTTGGTTTAATGTAGCGGGTTTTTCTTTTCAACCAGCTGAGTTTGCTAAAGTTGGTTTAATAATATTTTTGGCTTGGTGGATCAATCGTTATGGTAGAAGATTTGATAAATGGCAATTTGTTTTTACTAGTGGATTTTTTTGTTTAGTTTTAGTTGGTTTGATAATGTTACAACCAGATATGGGTTCAGCTTTGGTTTTGGGAGGTATTTGGTTTGGTTATTTATTTTTAACAGGAATTAAAAAAAGGTATATTTTATTATTAGTTGTTTCGGGTTTATTATTATTTTTAGTTAGTTGGTTTTTTATTTTTCAAGATTATCAAAAAAATAGAATTATGAATTTTTTTGACGCTAGTCAAGATCCTCTTGGTGTAGGATATAATGTAACTCAATCAATAATTGCGATTGGTTCAGGACAAGTTATGGGTAGAGGTCTTGGTTTTGGTTCTCAAAGTCAATTACATTTTTTACCAGAAGCTCAAACTGATTTTATTTTTGCAGTTGTTTCAGAAGAATTAGGTTTTATTGGTTCAAGTTTAGTTTTAATAGTATTTTTTCTTTTATTATGGCGTCTTTTGTATATTGCCAAAAAAAGTCAAGATGAATTTTCTACTTATTTAATTTTAGGTATTATACTTTTATTTTTTATTCATATTTTAATTAATATCGGTGCAGTAAGTGGTTTTATGCCGGTGATAGGTGTAACTTTACCATTTTTGAGTTATGGAGGTTCTTCATTGATTATCAATATGTTTTTAATTGGTATTGCTGAAAGTGTGGCTTGTCACTCTTGACTTTTTATTAAACAAATGTTAGACTAATCTTCACTTAATATGGACAAAGATTTGGAACAATTTAAATCTCAATCAATTCAAGAAGGTTTGAAAATGATGGCAGAATGTCCTCTTTGTAAGCAGGCTTATTCAGAACAAAAAGCGAAAGTAATTGAAGAAAAAAATAGTGCTCATTTAGTTCATATTACTTGTCCTCACTGTCTTCATTCTATTTTAGCTTTAATAATTGTAAGTAAAGTTGGTATGAGTTCAGTAGGAATGATAACAGATTTAAATGTAAATGATGTGCGTCGCTTAAAAAGATTAGGACCGATTACTGAAGATGAATTATTGAATTTTTATAGTTTATTACAAAAAGAAAAATTAAATTTTAATTAAATTTATTATGACAGTCAGTTTTTCTGTGCAGAAAAGAGATGCACGAGCCGAAGAAATACGTTCTCAAGGTAAACTTCCTGGAGTTATTTATGGATCAGAAATGAAACCAATCTCAATCATGGCTGATTATAACAATTTTGAAAAATTGTTAAGAGAAGTTGGTGAATCAAGTTTAGTTGATTTCAAAATAGAAGGTGGTGAAACTGTTAAAGCTTTGATTCAAGATGTACAATATGATCCTGTTAAAGGTAGAATGATTCATTTTGATTTGCGTCAAATTAATATGAGTCAAGAAATTCATGCAAAAGTGATTCTTAATTTTGTTGGTGAAGCTCCAGCTGTAAAAGAAGTTGGTGGTACTTTATTCAAAGGTTTAGAAGAAGTTGAAATTAAATGTTTACCTCAAGATTTGGTAAGTGAAATTGAAGTAGATTTATCAGTATTAAAGACTTGTGAAGATGCTATTCATGTCAAGGACTTAATTTTACCAAAAGGTATACAAATTATTAGTAATTTAGATACTATGGTTGCTAAAGTAACTCCTAATTTAACAGAAGAAGAATTGAAAGCTATGGAAGAAGCCTCAGTACCAAGTGTAGAACAAGTAGAGGTAGAAAAGAAAGGTAAAGAGGTAAAAGAAGAAGAAAAGAAAGAAGAACCAAAGAAATAAAAATAATTACATAAAAACACTCTCCAATTTCGTTAAAATTTCATTAGGCAAATTTTTAATTATATTATTAAATAATAATTATTAGTACTTGCTAAATGTAGTTTTAAAAATAAAGATTGGGGAGTGTTTTATTTTTTCTTATTTTATTGTATTATAGTTTTATTATTTATAATTTTATTATGAAAAAAATAAAGAAAAAAGATGAAGAATTTGATCAAATTCAAATTATTTATTTATTAGCAGGGATAGTTATTTTGGTTGGAATAATTTTAGGAGTTTGGTTTATTTATGGTTATTTTACTTATGAAAATAGAGAAAACACTGTGATTAATTTAAAAAATCAAGAAGAAAATCAAAAGATGTGTAAGTATCAAAGAATTTTGGATGGAGTTTGTGTGGAAACTAATAGTGAAATAAATCCTAAGTTAGTAGCAGTGATGATAGAAAATCATTCTGAAGCTCGTCCTCAATCTGGTTTGTCTCAGGCTAGTGTGGTTTATGAAGTTCCTGTTGAAGCAAATTATACTCGTTTTTTAGTTATTTATCCAGCAAATATTAGTATAAATGAAGTAGGTCCAATTCGTAGTGCTCGACCCTATTATTTAGATTGGTTGTCAGAATATGGTGAGGCACAATATATGCATGTAGGTGGCTCACCGGTTTCTCTTGATTTGATAAAAAAATATAAGATAAATGATTTAAATGAGTTTTATCATGGTTGGTATTATTGGCGTAGTACTAAGCGAAGTGCTCCACATAATGTTTATACTTCTAGTGAATTGTGGAATAAAGCTTTGGAGAATTATGAAGATAATTATAAAAATCAAGAATATGAAAGTTGGAAGTTTGATAATGAATTAAAAATGAATAAGGAAGAATCAATAACTCATAAAAATTCAATAGTAAATTTTGTGGAAGAAATAAAAATTTCCTTTTTATCACCAATCTATGAGGCGATTTGGAAATTTAATACTTCTACAAATAAATATGAACGCTATCAAATGGGTCAGCCACATACAGATTATGATAACACACCGATTATTGCTGATAATGTGATTGTACAAAAAGTTACTAGTCAAGTTTTGGATTCTATTGGAAGACTAGCGATTGATACGATTGGGAGTGGAGAGGTGATTATTTTTCAAAATGGTTTTTTTATTGAGGGTACTTGGAAAAAAGAAGAAAGAAGTTCTCGAACAAAATTTTATGATTCTAATGATGAAGAAATAAAATTAAATCCGGGAAAAATTTGGATTGAAATAGCGAATGAGAGAACAAAGGTAAGTTATTAAAATAATTTATTATTTTTGCAAAAACTTTTTTTGTCATTCCCGTCCCTGCCTACGCGAGGATAAACTCCAGCGGGAATCTATTCAAAGCAAAAATCTATAACATCTTAATTATTTTTTTAAATAAAACATTATTCATTTAATCTTTATTTTATTTGTTTTTGTAATTCTGTTTTACTGGATTCCCGCCTTGCGCCTTCGCTAAAGCTTCAGCGACACACAATCACGGGAATGACAGTTGGTTTTCGCGGGAATGACAAGATGAAGTAATAGTAAATTACCCCCTTGAGGGGGTAGGGGGTGTTGGCCGTTTGGTATTAAATAATATTCTTTTGTCTTGAATAGATTCCCGCCTACGCGGGAATGACAGTTGGGTTTGTCAACACCCCTTCGCCTTCGGCGAGACAGGCAAGGGGGAATTTTATTTGTTTTTGCATTTTGTTTTACTGGATTCCCGCCTTGCGCCTTCGCTAAAGCTTCAGCGACACACAGTCACGGGAATGACAGTTGGTTTTCGCGGGAATGACAAGATGAAGTAATAGTAATTCTCCCCTTCCGCCTTCGGCGAGACAGGCAAGGGAGGAATTTAAATTATTTTTATTATTCGGTTTTTTTTAGTCAGATCTTGATAAATGGTTATTTTTGCTTTGGGAAAATATTTTTTAATTAATTTTTTAATCAAAGTAGTTTGCGAAGGGTCTATTTCAATAAATAAAGAATAAGAAGTGAAGAATAATTTTTTTTGCAGTTGTTTAAAAAGTTGACGATAATATTTTAGACCATCATTTCCAGCAAGTAGAGCAAGTTTAGGCTCATGTTGGATTGAAGGTTCTTGTTTAATTTGTTTAAGAGTGAGATAAGGAAGATTGGCAGTAATTATAATTTTTGATTTTTGTTTGAATATTTTAGATTTTGTGATTGGTTTGAGTAAGTTGCCGTGTAAGAAATTTATTTTTACTTGATGTTTTTGAGCATTTTTTTGAGCTAGCGCAAGAGCTTTTTTTGAAATATCAATTGCCAAGGTTGTAATATTTTTTTCTATTTGGTTTAACTTATTAGCAGGTATATTAGATAATTGTTTCAATGTTTTTATTATTGAAATTGGAATACAGCCAGTACCAGTTCCAATATCAATTAAAATAATTTTTTGATTTTTATTTTTTTTGATTTCTTGTAAAACTTTTTCTATTATAATTTCAGTATCAGGACGAGGAATTAAAACATTTTTATTTACTAAAAAATTTAAGCCAAAAAATTCTTTGTAACCAGTAAGATAAGCAAGAGGAATATTTTTTAGACGCTTATTTATTAGTTGATTATATTTTTTTATTTGTATTTTATTTATATTTTTTTCCGGATGTGCCAAAATAAATTCACGCGATTTTTTTATTACATGAGCGAGAATAAGTTCAGCTTCAGTTGTCGCTAAATTAGTTTGTGGAATTAATTTTTTTATTTCCATACTTTTCAGTAGGAGGATTTTTTTGATTTTATTTATTAGTATTTATTTTATTTAAGATGATATTTCAGTTTCAGCATAATCTGCTTTTCTAAGAGTTTCAATAATGTCATCTAAATTTCCATTTAAAATATTTTCAAGATTATTCCAATTTTCATGAATACGATGATCAGTGATTCTATCTTGAGGATAATTGTAAGTACGGATTTTTTCACTACGATCTCCAGTTCCGATTTGACTTCGGCGTTTAGCATCAATTTCAGCAGTTTGTTTTTCTCTTTCTATTTCATAGAGTCTAGCTCGGAGCACATTCATCGCTTTTTCACGATTTTGAATTTGTGATCTTTCATCTTGAGATTGAGCTACTATTCCAGTTGGAATATGAGTAATACGCACCGCAGAATAAGTTGTATTAACACTTTGTCCGCCGTGTCCACCAGCACAAAAAGTATCAATTCGCAGATCATTAGGATTGATTTCTAATTCAGTTTCTTCAATTTCTGGCATAATAGCTACACTAGCAGTAGAAGTATGAATACGTCCAGACTTTTCAGTTTCAGGAATTCTTTGCACTCGGTGAACGCCCATTTCATATTTCAAATTTTTATAAACATTTTTTCCAGTAATAGAAAAAATAACTTCTTTGTAACCACCAATACCAATTCGGTTTTCATCAATTAAAGTAGTTTGCCAATTTTTCTTTTCTGCGTATTTTAAATACATACGCATTAAGTCTCCAGCAAAAAGAGCTGATTCATCACCACCTGCGCCAGCGCGAATTTCTATAATAACATTTTTATTATCAAGTGGATCTTGAGGTTTGGTAAGTTCAGTCAATTCATTTTCAATTATTTTTTTTCTCTCTCTAAGTTCCATTATTTCAATTTCTGCCATTCCTCGCATATCTTCATCAGTTTCGCTTTGGACAATATTTTCAGTTTCAATTAATTGAGATTTTATTCTAAATAATTCATTAATTTTTTCAACAGTTTCTTTGAGATTTTCAAATTCAGTAGCTGTTTGTTTCAATTTATTTTGATCAGAAATAATTTGGGGATCTTGAAGATCTTTTTCTAGTTGTAGATATTTTTCTTTGATTTGTTCGTATTTAGGGTTCATAATTTTTTATTAAGTATAGATTGTTATTATACATTTTTTACCAAATAAAAACAGACTCATAAAATGAATCTGTTTTTTATTTATAAAAACTATTTTTCTTTTTTAGTAGTTTCTTTTTT
>JAAZJX010000056.1 GCA_012800155.1 Candidatus Magasanikiibacteriota bacterium | reverse complement strand
ATATTCAAGGCACAGGAATAGAATTAACTGAAGCGATCAAAAGATATGCTATAGAAAAAACTAAAAGTTTAGAAAAATATTTTGATAATATACAGCAAGCAGATATTGATGTAGGGATGAATACTCAACGTCATAATAAAGGAAAAATTTATTATGCAGAAATAAATTTATCTGTTCCCGGCAAGGTTTTGCGTGTAGTCAAAGAATCAGAAGATTTATATAAGTCTATTGACAAAGTAAGAGATCATTTTAAAGTAGAATTGGAAAAATTAAAAGGTAAAATGAGAGAAATAGATAGAAAAGATCTTCGTAATCAAAAAGGTTATCAAGTAGAATAAAAAAATAATATAATAAAAGTATCTCAGTTTTATAGAGATACTTTTTTATAATAAAAATATTTTATTATTTCTGTTTTTTAAAAATTTAAAAAGAAATTAAATATTTTTTTGAAATAATAATTGTTTTTAAGTTGTTATTTTATTTTAATTTACCAACCCATAGACAAAACAATCTAAAAATGTTAAGATAAAAGCCGTTATTATAATAAATAAGTTATTTTATGTCTGTAAATTCATTTTTGAATAAATTATTTGGTGATCCTAATAAAAAAGCGTTAAAAGAGATACAACCTTTGGTTGAAACTATCAATAGTTTAGAATCAGAGTTTGAAAAACTAACAGATCAAGAATTAAAAAATAAAACTCAAGAGTTTAAAAATCGTTTGCAAGAAGGGCAAACTTTGGATGATATTTTACCTGAAGCTTTTGCGACTGTGCGTGAAACATCAAAAAGAACTATGGGAATGCGTCATTATGATGTGCAGTTAATTGGTGGAATTGCTTTACATCAAGGCAAGATTGCAGAAATGAGAACAGGTGAAGGAAAAACTTTGGTAGCTACTTTGCCAACTTATTTAAATGCTTTAGAAGGCAAAGGAGTGCATGTGGTAACAGTTAATGATTATTTAGCTAAGCGTGATGCAGTATGGATGTCTAAAATTTATGATTTTTTGGGTTTGAGTGTGGGAATTATTCAAAATCAACGAGTTAGTTATAAATATGTTGGTCAAAAATTAGCATCAGAAAATGAAAAATTAACGGAATCAGAAATAAATGATATAGAAATAGAAGAAGACAGTTTTAAAATTGATGATGATTTTATTATTCCTTGTTCTCGTCAAGAAGCTTATCGTTTAGATATTGTTTATGGAACAAATAATGAGTTTGGTTTTGATTATTTGCGTGATAATATGGTTCAGAGTTTAGATGAGATGGTAATGCGTCCGGGTGAAGAAATGCATTATGCGATTATCGATGAAGTGGACTCTATTTTGATTGATGAAGCTAGAACTCCATTGATTATTTCTGCTCCAGCTGAGCAAGCTACTGAACAGTATTATCAATTTGCTAAATTAGTACGGGGTTTGAAAGAAAATGAAGATTATAATGTTGATGAAAAAATGCGTTCTTCAACTTTGACTGAAGAGGGGATTGCTAAATTTGAAAAATGGTTAAATGTAGAAAATCTTTATGTAGAAGGCGGTATTAGATTGGTACATCATATTGAACAAGCTTTGAAAGCAGAAGTGCTTTTTAAAAGAGATAAAGATTATATTGTAGAAAATAATGAAGTTATTATTATTGATGAATTTACTGGACGAAAAATGCCCGGCCGTCGTTATTCTGAAGGTTTGCATCAAGCTATTGAAGCTAAAGAAAATGTAGCAATTCAACGAGAGAGTCAGACTTTGGCTACTATAACTTTTCAAAATTTGTTTCGCATGTACAATAAATTATCTGGTATGACTGGTACTGCTTCTACTGAAGCAGAAGAATTTGGCAAGATTTATAATTTAGAAGTAGTTACTATTCCAACCAATCGTCCTGATGTGAGAAAAGATTTACCTGATAGAATTTATCGTAGTGAAAAAGGTAAAAATAAAGCAATTATTGAAAAAATAAAAGAATGCCAAGAAAAACAACAACCTGTTTTAATTGGTACTATTTCAGTAGAAAAAAATGAAGAATTAAGCGCTTATTTAACTTTGAATGGTATTCAACATGAACTTTTGAATGCTAAAAATCATGAAAGAGAAGCAGAAATTGTTGCTCAAGCTGGTCGTCCGGGAGCTGTTACTTTGGCTACTAATATGGCTGGTAGAGGAGTAGATATTAAGCTTGGCGGAAATCCAATTGATAAAGAAGAAGAAAAAATTGTTAAAGAAGCTGGGGGATTATTTGTTTTGGGAACAGAAAGACATGAATCTCGTCGTATAGACAATCAATTGCGTGGTCGTGCTGCTCGTCAGGGAGATCCTGGAGAAACTCAATTTTTTATTTCTACAGAAGATGAATTAGTTAGAGTATTTGCTGGTGATAGATTGAAAAGCGCTATGAATTTTTTGAAAGTTCCAGAAGATTTTCCAATTGAACAGAAAAGTATTACCAGAATTATTGAGAGTGCTCAAAAAAAAGTAGAAGGTTTTCATTTTGACAATCGTAAACATGTTTTGGAATATGATGATGTGCTCAATCGTCATCGCGATGTTATTTATAAACGCCGAAAACAAATTCTTAATTTAGCGGCTAATTTTGATAATTTAAAAAAGGAGGAAAAGATAATTGAGACAAAGACGAATTTAGTTTTAGAAGAAGAAAAAAATTATAATTCTTTACAAGAAATTGTTTTTGATCTTATTGAACAAGAAATTGAATTAGTTGTTTCTTTTCATACTAATACTGAGGACAAAAGTCAATGGAATATGCAAGAAATTTATGAAACAGCTAGAACTATTTTTCCTTTTTCACAAGAAGAAAGAGAAATTTTACTTCATTTCAATCGTAATGGCAATTCTAAATTAGAAGATGTAGAAGTAAGAAATAAAATTGTAGAATTTTTATTAGAAAAAGCTCAGACAGAATATAATAATGTAAAAATTAAGATTGAATCTTTAGTTCCGGCGGATGAAAAAGAAAAAGCTATGAATGAAATAGAAAAAAATGTTTTATTACGCTCTATAGATAATTTATGGGTGAATCATTTAGTAGAAATAGATTATTTGCGTACTGGTATTGGTTTGCGTGGTTATGGTCAGCGTGATCCTTTGGTAGAATACAAAAAAGAAACATTTTTTATGTTTAATAATCTTTTGGCTAATATTCAAAAAGAGGTTGTTTATTCTTTTTTCAAAGTTGGCGCAGGAATACAATTAGCTCCAACTGTGATGTCTAATGATAGATTAATTTTACAAGGAGCGCAAAAAACTATGAATGAATCTGGTCAAGTTGAAAGAAAACCTCGAGATGAATCTGGAAAAAAAATTGGTCGTAATGATCCTTGTCCTTGTGGTAGTGGAAAAAAATATAAAAAGTGTTGTGGAAAATAAAAAATATAAATTTATAAAAAACACGCGTTTAATAACGGGTGTTTTGTTTTCTATTGACATAAAAACATTTTTATTGTTTAATAATAAGGTTGTTCTTTTATTAGTTATCTTTTTTACAAAAGGAGGGTTCTTATGTCGGTTAGAGGAAATCTTGATACGGCTCGTAGAATCAGGATGTTTACTAAGGAGGTGAAAACAAGTGTCAACTGGGTTTGTCCTGTTTGTCAAAGAGAAATATCGGGTTTTAGTTTTTGTCCAGAATGTCGGACAAAAGCCCGGCCTTCAGTTCAAAGAGGTTACTGGGAGTTAGCTAATCAACATAGAGTGTCTAAGATTTTCAAAAGGAGGATGTGCAATGTCTGGTAAAGAAGAAAAGAAAAGAAATGGAACAAGAGGGAACTCTGGAGGAGTTCCTAATGGTTGGGATGAATTAAATGTTTACTTTGATTCCGAAGATAAATCCTAGCAAAGAGAGCGCTGTATTGAATGTTGCAATCATCGCTACACTAGTTGGGAAAATTATACAGATGAGGAGGATTGTCCAGTTTGTGGACGGCGTAGGCGTACCTACTATTAGAGTTAGGAGGACACTGTAATGATTACTTGTACAGGACCACCATGATTTTTGAACAGTTGTGGTGCAAAAACAAAAAACGCTTTGCATCACCTGTAAAGTTTCATATTTTTATGTGATTTTACAGGGAGGATTTCGCTTAAGGCGAATAAATGGCAAAGCGTTTTTTGTTTTTTTTAATTTATTTTATTTTTTGACAATATTATTTTAATAAAGTAAAATAATTTTATTGAAATTTAAGTAAATTATGATTTAAAATTAAAAAGAAATTAACTATTAAGTCAATAAATATGTTTAAATCAGCTTCAATGTTAGAACCAATTCCATGCTCTAGTTGCGGACGAAGTCATATTCCTGGAGCATGTCCACAAGAAACAGAAGATGAAAAAAATTTAAATCCTGAACAACAAGAAGCTATTAAAGAAAGTTTGATAAGAGCTTTAAGAAGAGGTTGGTTAGATAAAGTTAAAGAAATTTTAGACTCAGGTATTTTACCTCCAGATTTTATCCAGTCTGAAGAAGAATTTAAAGAAGCTGTTAAAGAAAATTTAAGAGAAAATTTAAGAAATGGTTGGGTAAATAATGTTAAAGAAATTTTAGACTCAGGTATT
>JAAZJX010000055.1 GCA_012800155.1 Candidatus Magasanikiibacteriota bacterium | reverse complement strand
GTTGAAACAAACCCATTAGTTTCTTCAGATTATATAGGTAACTCATTTTCTTCAATATTTGATATGGAGTATACGAAAGCAAATGGAAAGTTAGTTAAGGTTATGGCTTGGTATGACAATGAATGGGCATATTCCTTGAGAATGGCCGAGCTTGCTTTTAAAATTATTTGATGAATGAAATAAGACCAATGTATTTCTATTTCGTCTCATTGTCTCCGCAGACAGGACAAAGATTCAATTAATTCTCAACAACCTTTTTCCTTTTTTCTCTCCATTCGTTAATTTTTTTATGTTCATATTGACACTATAAAAGATTAATTTTAAAATAATATAAATTTTAATAAAAGCAAGCTTTTTTCTAATAATATGGTCAAAAAAGAAAAGGATAGTTATTTCTATTTAATAAATTATTTATGCTAACTATAAAAGATTTAATAATATAATAATAAAACAATAAAATGAACCAAGAAAAAATTGAAAAAACAAAGCAATTAGTAGAAGAGATTATTAAAGGACAGGCATCAAGAGTGGAAAAAGGCAAGCTGGAAGAATATTTTTCAAGCATTGATCGTGATAAATTATTCAGACAATGTTACTCAGAGGTAGAAAAAACAAGTTTAAATGCAGAAAAACTTAAGAAAATTAAAGATATAGAATCAAAGGAAAAATGCGAAAAAATAATAGATAAGTTTAAGACAGAAGAGTGAGGAGCTAAAAATTAGTATAATATTTAATTAATATTAATGATTCTGAAAAAAAATAAACAAGAAGAGTAGTATGAAAAAAATAATTAAAAGAGAAAAAAGTACAATAGAATGTGTAATTATATTTTTTATAATAATGGTGCTAATAATATTAATTCAAGCATTGTTAATTAAAAATGGCAGGGAATATGTGCTGGGTCTTGCTTAATTGCTTTTAATTTTTTGGATTATAAAATTAAAAGAAGATCAAAAAATAATAGAAGAGAAATATAAACAATTAATATATTTTGTAAATAAATTTTATAAAAACAAAAGCAAAAAGAACGATGAATATAATTTTGAGAAAAATAATTTAGAAGAAGAATTTGAAGAATGGTTTAGAGATAAAGAAAACTAAATAATTTTACGAAAATTATTTTAAGCTTTTATTTTTAATTTTAAAGAATATTGATTATTTTAATAATATTAAATTGCGATATTTACTCTCAAAAAATTCTAAGTTTATCCTATTGGACCTGCCAAAATTAAAAAAGCATTAAATGTATCAATAGAGGATTTAATAAAATAAAATTATGCCTAGACAAATTACAATTACAGCTGAATATTTTCGTCAATACAGACAAAAACTTGGTTTTTCAAACCAAGCAGATGTCAAAAACTTTTTTGGGGCAAAAGACATTACCCCGACAGTTGATTTGAATTACATTGAGTTATTAAACAAAAGACTTTATAACATAATTGATAAAATAAATGATGTCGTCGCCAAAGAAATAAAACTTGACGATATTGTTGCTTTCAAAAAAGAACATATTGAAAGAACTTTTGAAATTATGAAAGCGAACAATATTTTGCCAGTTTTAAATAATCAAGGCAGACGACCAGAGCAAGTTTATTACTCTTGGATGAGAGGTTATGTTTTATCAAATTATTTTTTGAAAGCACTTGGCTTGGTTTTTGAAGTTGATACTTCAAGTATAGATTTGATTGGCGACGACGACTTAAAAAATATTGAAACCTTTAAAAGAACACCAAAAGCTGATTTAGAAATTAAACTCAATGATAAAGAAAAAGTTAGAATTGAAATGCAATCAGGTTTTACGGGAATCAATGACATCAAACAACATAAAGTTTTAGAAGCGAAAAGAGTTTTTCGTGATTTGGGTTATCATACTTTGGCACTTCATTTTGATTTATATAATGGTCAAGTTGCCTTTATTAAATTAGATGAAATAGAAGACGATAGCGTAAATTGGATTACAAGACAACAAATGGAAGGTCAAACAGTTTTTAACATTGATCAAAATTATTTCATTTGGAAAATTACAGAAAGTCCGATGAAATATAAGGAAATAAATTTTGATTAGATTATTTTATGAGTAAAAATAAGAAACTAAAAGTAATAGATTTATTTTCAGGTGTGGGTGGTTTAAGCTATGGTTTCGCCCACGATGATAATTTTGAAATAGTGGCAGCAAATGAAATTTTGCCAAATATGGCAAAAGCATATTCATTAAACCACCCAACAGTAAAAGTATATGCCGAGGACATTAAGGATTTTAACGCTGAAAAAATTGAAAAAGATTTAAATATAAAACCTAATGAGATTGATATTATTGTTGGAGGACCACCATGTCAGGCGTATTCAACAGTTGGAAAAAGATTGATTGATGACCCACGAGGCAAACTTTTTCAAGAATACTATCGTGTTCTAAAAGAATTTAATCCAAAACTTTTTCTTTTTGAAAATGTTAAAGGTCTTTTATCAATGCAAGGTGGCGAATTATTAAAAACGATTATTTCACTTTTTGAATCTTTGGGATATAAAGTTCAATATAGACTTTTGAATGCCGCCGATTATGGCGCACCGCAGATAAGGGAAAGGGTTGTGATTATTGGCTCAAAACTTAAAACTGATTTTGAATACCCAGAACCAACTCATTATAATCCAGAGGAAAAACCTGATTTGTTTAACAAAAAACTAAAACCCTATTTAACACTTGAGGAAGCAATAAGCGATTTGCCCTTTATTAAGTCAAATGAAGAAAGTTTTGAGTATTCTTCTGAACCACAGAATGATTTTCAAAAGTTTATGCGTAAAAACGCACCAACAAAACTAATGGATCATAATTCGCCAAACAATAATGAAAATTTGGTAAAAATAATGGAATTATTGCCAGACGGCGGAACGCCGGAAGATTTGCCGGAGGGATTACGACCGACATCAGGTTTCAAAAATACATATTGTCGTCTATGGTGGAAACGACCAGCAACAACAATAACGAGAAATCTAAGCACGCCGTCATCGTCCCGTTGTATTCACCCCAAAGCACCAAGACCACTAACAACAAGAGAGGGTGCAAGAATCCAATGCTTCCCCGACGATTATCAATTTTTTGGCTCTAGGGGTGATAGAAATTTACAAATTGGAAATGCTGTTCCAACATTTTTATCAAATGCAGTAGCAAAAGCAATTTTGAATAACTTCAAAATTGATAATCAGATTTAAGTCCGTGCTAATTTTTCCGAAAACCTTACGCATTTCTCCTCCAGACTTCTCCTGCGGGGGGGGATCAGCTGAGGCAAAGGGAATTCATGGAAACCATGTTTATATAGTCGATGAAAAATTAAGAAAATATCTTATAGAAAAGATTAATCAATAATATATTAATAATTTTATAAAAAATATAATTGTTTTAAAAATGTTCCTAGTTCGTTCTATTATCACTTCGTGTTTTTTTGTTCTATAACCGTGAAAATCTTTGTTTTTTCGTTTATTTTCACGCTTATGATGCCTTAATCGTGAAAAATGTTTCAAAAAGACCGCCTTCGGGCGGTTTTTTTATACCTTAACAAGCCTATAAGCCGAATTCTGTTTTATGTAATCATCTATCTGGCATAAGAATTGCTTCTTAGCTCAAGCGAACTACTTTTCTCTCTTGCGAGAGTTTGTTCTTGCTTCCAGGTAAGGATTTAGCCGTTTCACCTCTAAAGTTTCCTTTAGAGCTTACCCCGAAGGGTACTCTACTCCTTTC
>JAAZJX010000009.1 GCA_012800155.1 Candidatus Magasanikiibacteriota bacterium | reverse complement strand
CCTTTAACGAGATGAACCAATACTCTTCCGCCTTCAGCGAGACAAGTAAGGGGGGAATAACCCTCTTCGTCTTCAGTGAGACAGGTCCGCCTTCGCTGAAGCTACGGCGAGACAGGCAAGGGGAATAAAGTGGAGAATAACAAAAAGAGAGCGGGAATAATAAGAAAAAATAAACGAGAAAAAAATAACAATTATTAAATCACTTTCTTCAACTCCTCTACTCTATCTGTTTTCTCCCAACTAAAATCTTCTCTACCAAAATGTCCATAAACAGAAGTAGCACGATAAATTGGTTTTAATAAATCTAATTGTTCAATAATTTTTCCTGGTCGAAAATCAAAAACTTTTTTTACTGCTTCAATTATTTGTTCATCAGTATATTTACCTGTTCCAAAAGTATCAATATGAATACTAGTTGGTTCAGCTCGACCAATCACATAAGCCACTTGAATCTCACAACGATCAGCCAAACCAGCTGCAACAATATTTTTGGCTACATAACGCGCCATATAAGCACCACTCCGATCAACTTTACTTGGATCTTTTCCAGAAAAACATCCTCCACCATGATGTCCCATACCACCATAAGTATCTACAATAATTTTTCTACCTGTCAAACCAGTATCACCTTGCGGACCACCGATTACAAACTTACCAGTCATATTGATAAAAAATTCAGTATCCGTATCTAAATAATCTTTACAAACTGGCTCAATAACATGTTTAATAATATCTGCGCGTAATTGTTCCACTTCAATATTCTCATGATGTTGAGCTGCTACTACAACATTTTTTAATTTAGTAGGTTGACCATCAACATATTTTACTGCTACTTGAGTCTTACCATCAGGACGAAGATATGAAATTGTTCCATCTTTTCTAACTTCTGCTAAGCGTTTAGCTAATTTATGTGACAACATAATTGGAAGAGGCATTAATTCCTTAGTCTCATTACAAGCATAACCAAACATAAGACCTTGATCTCCAGCTCCTTGTTCTTCAATATCACCTCTATCAACTCCTTGATTTATATCTCCAGATTGTTCATGAATAGAAATTAAAATTCCAGCATGCTCTGCATCAATTCCATAAGCTGGGTCAGTATAACCAATATCACGAAGAACTTCACGAACTATTTTTTGTACATCAACTTCTGCATGAGTACTAACCTCACCAATTACAAAAACTAAACCTGTAGTAGCAAAAGATTCTACTGCTACATGAGATTTTGGATCTTCTTTTAAAAGACAATCTAAAACTGCATCAGAAATTTGATCACAAATTTTATCTGGATGTCCCTCAGTTACTGATTCTGAAGTAAAAATGTATTTTTGCATACAAAAAAAACGCTTAATGCGTTTCAAAGATAGACAAGTCCGTTATAACAATTTTAGTAGAAACGGAAGGAAATTGTTGAGCAGTATCCTAATATTTAGGAAAAAACCAACCAACAATTAACACCATCTAAAAAAACGCTTTGATTAATAATCCAATCCTACAACAAAACAAATTTTTTGTCAAAAAATATTCTCAACTACTTTTTTCTTTTTAAAAAAGACAAAAATTCATTTAATTTTTAAATTTAATTATTTTCAAAAATTTTCTTTTTATCTTATAAACTTTAAAACAACTTAGCTACACTATAAATCCCACCAATTGTTAGAACAATCAATAAAATTATTCCTAACAATAAAGTATGACGCAAATCATATTCTGGACTATCTAAGGCTCCTGTTTGTTTTGCTTTCTTATAAATTAACAAAACTAATATCATCTCAATACTAATAAAAACACCTCCAACTAAATCAATCATTGCAATAAATTCTCTCATACCTAATAAAAATATCAATAATGGTAAACCTAAAACAAAAACATTCGCAAGCCAAGTGGGTATTTTATAATCCCAAGATAAAGAATCTTTCAAAGACACTCCTGCAATCAAAAAACTACCAGCCATAGCTAAAATAGCAAATAAATTACCAAATAAAAATAAAATTTTACCTAATTGATGTCCAAGTCCTATTGTGGCTATTTCTGTAGTTTCTTGTCCAGTAACTCCTACCACTGCAAAAGCAAACAAAGCATAAGCTGTTATTGAAATAAGTCCAGATATAATTATAGCTTTTTTAAGATCTAAATCTCTTTTTTTCAACAAAAAACGAGCTTCTGGCACAGAAGTAGTACCATGAAAAGCAAAAAGTATTATTCCATAAGGAAAAAATAAATAAGAAAAATTACTAAATCCAATATTTTCTATATCTATATGAGATGAACTTAAAAAAACAATAATTAAAATAACCAACAAAATACTTAAACTTATAAAAAAATTAACAGTTTTGACACCTCTAATACCAATAGCTACCAATGTACCAAACAAAACAAAAAATATAATACTCCAAAAAAAACTAGTGCCTCCAAAAATTGAAGACAATACTTCTCCTTCTCCAATTATATAAATTGTCAAAACTCCAATTAACATTAAATAAGAAAGAAAAGTCATTACTCTTCCACCAATTTTACCAAGATATTTATAAGTCAAACCAACTAATTGATAGTCCCCTTTTGTTTCTGCAGAAACTTCGCCTAATAATAAATTTAAACCGATCATCAAAAGACCTAAAACAATTATATAAGAAATTCCTACAATCAAACCAACCTTAGATACTGCATAAGGAATACTTAATACTCCAGCACCAATTGTACCTCCTACAATTAAAAAAACAGCTTGAAACAAAGAAATTTTTTTATGAAAAATTCCTTTTATATTAATTATCTCACTACTTTCTTCATCTAATCTTTTATATTTTTTCCAAAACATAATTTTATATTAATTTATAATATTATAACATACATTTGACAAAAAAACTAATATCTTTTATAATTTGATAAATTGCACGCCTAGCTCAGTTGGTTAGAGCATCTCGTTTACACCGAGAGGGTCAGGGGTTCGAATCCCTTGGCGTGTACTAAAAATAAACTACTTTTAAAAGTAGTTTATTTTAATTTAATTGTTTATTTTATTTTTTACAATTTCCCAATAACGATCATCATTTATTTTTGTTTTCATCCAATACCACCACTCTACACCCCATAAATAAGCGCGTGAAACTCCAATTCTTTCTACATAATCAAAATGTTTATTCATTCTTTCTATATTCATACTTTTTTCTTGTTCAAAAATATCAGTAGTATTAGGATTACTATTAGTAAACCAAGGTTCAGCTTGTAATTCTGAAATATAAAAATTATTAAAATCTATTCTCCAAAATTTTGCTTTTAATTTATAAAATCCAGCTGGCAACCAATCATAATTCCAATATCTTCCACCGGGAGTCATAACTACCCGATAAAGAGTACTACCAAAAAGATCTCCAACTTTTGTCGCTTGTCGCCAAGTACTAAGCTCTCCACTATCAGTAATAATAATTTTATGTTCAAGAGATAAATCTTTTACAAAATTAATTTCTTCTAAAACCAAATTTTGATGATAATTTTCACAATCACCAAAACGAAATTTTATAAATGGTTCATTTTCTACTTGCCAAATTTCCAAAGCTTCATTCAAATTATATCTTTCAACCACAGTTTTAAGATATTCAAATAATTCTATTTTATAATTTTCTTCTTCCAAAATTTCTGCCCAATCTGGAATATGACATTCTGGCCAACGCGGAGCTTTTTGTCCTATGGCTAAAATAACTTTAACTCCTCTTTTTTTTGCTTCATTCATTTGCCAATCTATCTCAGTAAAATCATATTGACCTCTCTCTTTTTCAACTTCATCCCAAGTGGCAGAAAATCTTAAATATTTTGGTTTTAATTCATCTAACATTGCCAAATAATTTTCTTTCCAATTTAAACCTAAAGATTCTGCATGCTGTTTACTAAAACTAATACCATAATCAACTTTATATTTTTGTTTTGAAGAAAACCAAAGATAAATATAAAAAATTATTACTAATAAAATTAACAAAATTAAAATCTTTAAAACAAGTTTCTTAAACATATTTTTAAATTACAAAAAAAACTGAACCAATCACAACCAATAATAATGCCAAAATCTGCATTTTAATTTCATGTTTAGTAAAATATTCTTTAAAAATTTTAGGAGTAAACTTAGTCAATAAATAAATCATAATAAACATAAGAACATATTGAACTCCACTCATAGCTCCGACAATTGTCACACTACCAATTGACATGGCATACTGCAAAAGAATAGCTGATAAAATAGACAATATTTTATTACTAATAACAATAAAAAGAGAATATTTTTTGGCATAAGTCTTGGGTTCTTTTTCTTTTCGTTTAAAACTATTGCGAACAGTTGGAAATAATAATAAAAATAAACCAACTAAACCAGTAGTAGCTCTAGTCCAAATAAAAGCTGTTCCAAAATCATATTGTCCATATAAATACTTTGCACTTACATGAGAAATAGCAAAAAATAAAGCAGAAATTATTGCCCAAACAAAACCTAAATGAAAACCATCATGTTTCAAACTCTTTTCAAAAGAAAGTAAAAAAGAAGCTAAAACTAAAATAGAAATTCCAAAATATTGTAAAATTGTAAGATTTTCACCTAAAAAAACAAAAGACAAAATAAAAATGAAAATTGTTACTAGACCGCCATTAAAAGGATTTATATGACTTGCTTCTCCTCTATTCAATGCTAAAAACAAAGTCCACAAAGCAAAACCAAAACTAACACCTGATACTATTGCCCACCACCAATCTATACCAATTAAAAAATTAAAATCAATAATTGGTAAAGCTGCCAAAGCCCCAAACATAAAGATGGTAGAATAAAAAGTATAAACTATGGGACGAACTGATTTACTAACAATAAATTTATCCAAAACAGCCACCACTGCTAATAATAAATAACCAATCAATGCAATAAAAAACCAATTCATAAATATAAATAAAAAAACTAAGAGTTATGAATAAATAATTTAAAAATTCTTATAAGATTAAATTTTATCTACTTTAATTGATAAAAATTATCTGTAAAAATTCTTAGTAAACTTAATATTTTATTTATAAATCTTAATTGCCAATTCTTAACTCTTTATAATAAATGAATATCTTCAATTTCACTTCTTTTACCTTTCAAAACTACTTCTTCCATATGATAAGCGCCTTTGTGTGGAGCATTAAGAAATCCATTCATAGCTGCTTCTGCCAACCATCCTGAATCCAACCAATCAGCTAACCATTCATTAACATAACGAGGATCCTGCTGTTCTACACCAGCGCCAATAGAAATTAACCACTCTTTATTAAATTCTTCTTGTGAACCAACTGTTGGAGCAATAATAATAGGCAAACCCAAACCTGCATAAAAAGATAATTCACTTGGTTTTGTCCACAATATATCAGTTTTCAAAAGTATTTTATTAAATTTTTGAAAATAATCTTTTTTAGTTTCTGCGTATAAAATTTCAATATTACCATTAGTTTTACCAAATAAACCAAATTCTTTTATTTTGTTTTGATAATATAAATAAACATCATTCTTTATACCGGCAATTAAATTTAATTTAATTTCACCGCTTAAAATTTTATCTTTTAAACTAAATAATATTTCCGCACCAATTTCTCTCTGCGCGCCAGCACCACCAACTGCAAAAGTAATAGTCAAAACATGAGCACATGAATCTTTTTTACAATATTCTTTTCCTAAAAAATCATTTATAGTTTTTTTATATTTTTTACGATAAAGTCCTTTAGGATCAAGATGAACAATTCTTTCTCCTACACTTTTTCTTAAAATTTTCAATTCATGACCACCAATATTTTCTTTTGGTAAAGGAAAACCAGTAATAAAAATATTATTTTCTTTTACACCATATAATTTTAATCTATTTTTTACTCGTCTATTAGGCACTAAATATTTTATTTTACTTTTTTCTGGATATAAAGGCGCCCAAGCTCTACTCACATCTGCATCACAACAAATCAAATAAATATTTTCTTTATAACCATGTTCTTCAAAAAAATAAGCTACTGTAAAAAATGAAGTGATCACTGGTAAAGGTTTTTTACTTAATTTTTCTACTAAATCTTTACCCCAACCTTTTTTTATCATGGAATAAATTGTTTTTAATTGAACAGTCGCTTTACTCAAATCTCTAATTGGATAAAAAGGTTCAATTCTTTGAAAATAATCCATGATATTAAAAATCAAATCACCTATCAAAGGTAAATGTTTAAGACGAGAAATTTTTTCATAAACTTTTCTGCCTCCTTCCCAACTTCTTTGATCTTTTTTGGGTATTCCAGCATAATTATTAGCATTAATAATACCGCCTTCTGCTAATTCAGTTAGAGGATAAACTGCTCGCTGATGTCCATAACCCATGTCCACAGTTATAATATAAGCTTTTGCAAAATTTTTATTTTTCATAATGCAAATATTATATCATAAAAATCAAATTTAAACTATTTTATATTTTTTAGTTCTTTTCGTAATTTTTTATAATCAGGAATAGTTTTTTCCACCAACTTCCAAAATCTAACAGAGTGATTCATTTCTTTCAAATGACAAAGCTCATGAACCACTAAATAATTCACTAAATTATCTGGTAAAAAAATAATTCTATAATTAAAATTCAAATTTTTTTTAGAAGAACAACTTCCCCAACGAGTAGAAACAAGGCGTATTGTAATCTTATTATAATCAAAATTATAAAATTTATTTAACTCTTTTACTTTATTTACTACCAATTGTTTAGCTCTTTTTTGATATTTATTAAATTCAACTCTATTTCCACCAGATCTTGCTTTATTTTTTACTTTTTTTAAATTATCTTTTATCCAAACTATTTTACTATTTACAAATTTATCAATTACTTTCAAACTAACCCAACGAGGAGCAGTAACAATAACTTTTCCTTTAGAATTTATCAAAATACGAATACTTTTAGATAAAGAATTATACTTAACAGTATAATCTATTTTTTCAATATTCATAATTCTTAATTAATCAATTAAAATTGATAATTATTAAAATATTTAAACATTATACTAAAAAAATAAAAATTTAGCGACAAAAATCCTCCAAAAATTATTTGGAGGATTTTGTATTTATTAATTTTATTCTGACAAAGTTCCCTCAAAATGTTCATCATCAGACATAGCTTCTTCACGAGTAATATGTTCTACATCAAAACGATGTTCAGCTGGAGAATAAATAGTATAAAGTTTCAAATCTATCTCTCCACTATTAACAACATTATGATTGGCTCCGGCTGGCACAATAACTACATCATCAGCTCCTACATTATAAACTGTTTCATTAATCATAACTTTACCATTACCTTGTTCAAAACGAAAGAATTGATCATGATTTTCATGAATTTCAGCGCCAATTTCTTCATTTGGTTTTAAACTCATTACCACTAATTGACTATAAGCGCCAGTATAAAGTACTTTACGAAAAGAATTATTTTCTAAAGTTTCTTTTTCTATATTAGTATAAAATCCCTTTTTCATAATTTTTGTATATTATAATTTATAACTGATGTCAGTCTAATATTTATTATACAATAATAAAAAGTTAATCTCAATTGTGGATGAAAAAACAGGATAATCAATCCTGTTTTTAGCACGGGCGGAGGGAATCGAACCCCCACCAGTGGTTTTGGAGACCACAGTTCTACCACTAAACTACGCCCGCTTCAAATATTTTATTTAAATAACCCCGACTTATCGGGGTTATTTTAACTTATTTTGTTTCTTTATGCAAGATGTGCTTTTTACAAAACTTACAATATTTATTTATTTCCAAACGATTTTTTAAAATTTTTTTATTTTTATGAGAAAAATAATTGGTATGTTTACATTCAGTACATTCCAATTTAATCATATTATCTCGTTCTTTTGAAGGCATATATTAAACAATTTTAGTAATTATATTAGTGGTCAAATAATACTACATCTAATAAAAAATGTCAAGACAATATAAAATTTAAAACTATTAACTAAAATTTCTACCTAATAACAGACAAAAAATTAATAATCTTATCTTTAGTATAATTCAATTAATTTTTTATAAAATAATATAATTAAAAAAACATCTTTCCAATTAAAACTAATAATCAAACAACTTTATATATAATATTTTTTCATAAAAATTTTAATTAAAAATCATAAAAAAGAAAAGACCTCAGTCACGAATGACTGAGGTCTCAAGAGTTTGAAGAATCTAGACACGATAATGTCTAAATTCCTACTGGTCTATTATTTTCACCTCCCTAGACCAATAATCTAAAACAAATACCCAAAATTTTCCCCTAGACTTAAATTTCTTCCACACCCAGAAGGAAAAAGCCGATAAATTTCCACTTAGATGTGCAATCCCAAAAATCGCAATCTAATCCACCTAAGTCATCAAAGTCTCCAGCCATAAAGCAGAAAACTTTTCCCGTCTCTGAAGTAAACATAGTGTCTGACACTGCAAAATCAGAACCCAAAGGCACTCGTTCACCGGTGTATTTAAAAAGCCCTAAAATAAGTGCAAAAAGTTCTGTTATGGATCCAAAACGATCACAATGATCAGATGGTAATCTATAGATTTTCCTTCTATCTTCACGATATTTGATCATTTCTTCCAATGTAAGCTGTTTGCTTCCAGAAACAATTCTGGGTATCCAAAAAATCAAGGAATTTGAAGTAGGAGTTTCTTTGAGCCTACTCCAGTCTTTCAAAAACTCTAAATCCCTGTAACATGGACCAGCAAATGGGGCGTGATTCTTCAGGGTAAAACCCTTCTTGACTAACCATACCACCGGACCATCATACCTAAATTTCTTTGCTGCTTTACGCCAAGATTTCAATTTATCCACAAACTGTGGATATTGCTTTTGTAACTGAACATCAGAGAGAGGTGTTACAAAAGTATTCTTTTCAATCTCATCTAAACGTTGAGCAATCCTCTTTTTTATCAACCATAAGTTATTTTGTAGAAAACATAATTCATCCTCCGTTAATTCAGCCAAACTTCTCATAACCTCACTGGTCGATACAACACGATTTTCAGTATCCATGATTCATCTCCTCATTCAAATACCCAAGATATTTTCCCACTGGGTTTAAATTTCTTCCACACCTAGAAGGAAAAAGCCAACGTCATCATCATTTTTGGTCAACCCGTCTGAACAACGAAGAAGACCAATCCACAAACTATAGCCGCCACAAAAAAAGCGATAACCTTTTGTGGTCAAAGTATCCGACAACACAAAAAATCCTTTTAGTGGCACTCGCTCGCCTGTGCGCTTAAAATGCGCCAGAATAAGAGCGACCAGCAAAGCAATAGAACCAAAACGATCGCAGTGATTCTCAGGCATATCATAATACGCCCGCAGTTTATTACGGTATTGTTCCCTCTTCGCCACAGTCTTGCTTGTACTATCAGGTGCCAACCTAGGCACCCAAAAAACCAACATATTCGAGGTAGGAATATCTTTAAAATCCCAGTCCTTCAGGTAATCTAAACTCATGGTACACGGACCAACAAACAGGGAGTATTTCTTCAGGTTAAAACCCTCCTTGACAAGCCATACCACCGGACCGTAATAATCCAACGAACTCGCCAGTTTTCGCCAAGGCGCCAGACGATCCGCAAACTGCGGAAACTGATTCATCACCTCTTTATCTGATAAAGGTGTTACGAATGTGTTTCTATCAATTTCGGCAATACGACGAGTAATGTAATCTTTTACCTCCTGTAAATTGTCCACCAAAAAAAGTAATTCCTTATTAGACAATTCTTTCAAAAACAATATTATTTCACTAGCCAAAGCAACACGACTTTCAGTATCCATAATCTACCTCCTTTTAAAATAAAACTCCTAACCACCTTAGTTAAGAGGAATCTGGGAAACAATTTTATGTCCCAATCTTCTTTTTGCTTATTTTAATTTAAATAAATAAAAAGAAGACAAGGACAATTTTTAAAGAACATATTAAAATAATATAACAAAAATTAATTTTTTGTCAAGAACAAGTCAATCATCAAACTATAAATCTATATTTTACTTATCTATAACATAAAAACTTACTGCTTTTACAACAATAAGTTTTTATTAGAGCCGTCGACCGGGATTGAACCGGTGACCTCATCCTTACCATGGATGCGCTCTACCAACTGAGCTACGACGGCAAAATTTTAAAAAAAAATTACAATAAAAAACATCAAAATTATACAATAATCAATATTTTATGTCAATAATAAATTATTTTTGGCACTTAGGACAATAGAAACTTCCTCTACCACCTAAAATTATTTTATTTATTATTCCCCCGTCTCTTCTTTTGCATTTCATACCTTTACGATCATAAACTTTTAAAAAACTTATATTATAACCAGCATGTCCAGTTGCATCTACATAATCACTAAAAGTAGTTCCTCGATTTTTTATTGCTACTTGTAAAACTTTTTTACTTGCTAAATAAAGAGCTTTTAATTCTTTAATTGAAAGATTTTTAGCCTTACGAGCAGGTTTTATTTTAGCTTCAAAACAAATTTCACTAGCATAAATATTACCAATTCCAGCAATTTTATCTTGATCCATCAACGCTACTTTAATAGATTTATTTTTATTTTCAAAAATTTTCTGAAAATATTCAAAAGTAAATTTTTTATCAATAGGTTCCAAACCAAATTTATTTTTTATTTCATTCAAACCAACTTCATCAACTATTTGCATATAACCAAAACGACGAATGTCATTAAAATATAATTTAGAACCATTTTTAAATTCAAAAATAATTCTAGTAAACTTATTAGGTAATTTTTCTAAATCAGGCTCAGGATGTCCTCCAGCTATAATATCTTTGCCTTGTTGATAAATTAACTGACCAGTCATTTTCAAATGTACTAACATATATTTCTTGGAAGCTAAAACAAAAATGATCAACTTGCCTATTCTAAGAATATCTGTAAATTTATTATTTTTTATCTCTTTAATAAAATCAATCCGTTTATTTTTAATAATAGCTTTTTTAGACAATAAAACACTAGTTATTTGTTTATTAACTATTCTTTCTTTTAAATCTTGTTTAATTGTTTCTACTTCTGGAAGTTCTGGCATAAAAATTATCAATAAATATTTTATATTATAACAACTTCTCAAACAAACACAAATATTGACAAAATATCAATAATCCTTTAATATTTATTTGAAATCAATGTTGTTAATTGTTGGAGGAAGATGTTTTATGATAAGATGTGATAAAGTTCATTATCCTGAGGATTTGATTAAACGCGTAGCAGAAGAAGTCCCGGAAGCTCCATGACTTCCAGATGCAATGAGGAGAAAAAGAATAAACATCTGTGGTCCTTTTCTGCCCACAAACGATGATAAGAGGACAGAAGAATTAACAGAACTCAGAAAAAAAGTGTTTGATTGCATCAGAAAAGCTCTTTTAGATAAATAAGCTTATCCCTGAATAAGCTTAACTCTAATTAATTGGACAATAATAACACTGATTTCACCTCCAGGGCAGATGCTATAAAATGTGTCTGTCCCTGGAACCTCCTTTATTTAACTTATTTTCTAGGTTTAAAAAAGGAGGTTTTTTATTTTATTAAAAAAACTAACTTTTATAGTTAGTTTAGTGGGCAGAGAAGGATTCCCCGCCCAAGGCGGGTGGGCCTTGGGCCCAGAACCTGTTATAAATTTTATTAAAAAACTTTTTAATTAGTTTAGTGGGCAGAGAAGGATTCGAACCTTCGAAGGCTGAGCCAACAGATTTACAGTCTGTCCCCTTTGACCGCTCGGGAATCTACCCATTATATTTATTAGTTTTTATTTTAGAGAGCCGCCTCAGGGATTCGAACCCAGGACCCACAGTTTACAAAACTGTTGCTCTACCAACTGAGCTAAGGCGGCATAATATATTTTTATTTTAAAGTTCTACCACAGTTTATCACCCTTTGGGTGATCAGCCATAGGCTGACAAAACTGTTACTCTATCCAAGACTGCCTGCCCGACGGAGTCTGAAAGACGAAGGCGGGAGCTAAAAATAAAATAATATTTTAATCTTCTAAAGAATCAATTCTAATTTTAAAATCTGAAAGTTTTTGATTATCTGGATTAACCATTCTTAATTTCTGATATGCTTCATTGGCCAACTTTTTGTTACTACATAATACACTAATCTCTATCATCTTGTCAAGATATTTAGGATTTTCTGGTTCAGCTTTTACAGCTTGACGCACAGCTTCCAAAGAAGATTCTTTTTCTCCTAAATCCAAAAGTAAATCAGCAATTTTAATAAATAATTTTAATTGTGAATCATCTTCTAATAAACTTTTTTCATAAAATTCAACTGCTTTATTTTTATCTCCTTTTTCTTCATAAAGTTCAGCTAATTTATATAAACATTTATTATTATTTGGATTTATTTTATATAAAAACTGTAAACTCTCTTCTGCTTCATTATATTGTTTTTGTGATAAATATAAAGATCCTAAACCAAAATAAGCTTCTTCATTTTTGGCATCCAACCGAATAGCTGAAATAAATTTCTCCTCAGCTTTTTCAAAATCTTCTTCTTCTATAAAACGAGAGGCTTCTCCGAGCAAAGCTTCAATATCTAATTGTTTTTCTCTAGGACTTTCGTAACTTTCTTCTTTTTTCTTTTGTTCATGTTCTAAAACAATATTTTTTATCTTACCAACATATTTACGAAAACTAAGTTGTAAATTCTTCCAAATTTTTATCAAAGGTGTAATTATTTTTTTTGTATTTTCAGCCGTTTTTTTAACATTTTCTTCTGCTCGTCTTCGTAAATAAACATCTTTTTGTTTTTCAATCTTCACTTCTGGAATAGAATCAACATCTAACAAACTGAGTTGAGGAAATTTACGCACTATAACTCCTATCATTACCCCTAATGATAGTAAAACCAAAATAAAAGGAATTAAATTGAACATAATTAAATTATTTCTTCTACCTTTTTTATAATAGACACAAAAGTTTCAAATTTTGCAGAAGCGCCACCTACCAATACACCATCAATAGCTGGTAGTGAAACATATGATATCACATTTTCTGCTTTTACGCTACCTCCATAAAGAATAGGAATTTCTTGACCAGAATATTTTTTTAATTCTTCTTTTATCCAATGATGAACTTGTTCAGCTTCAACTGGATCACAAGCATTGCCAGTACCAATTGCCCAAACTGGCTCATAAGCAATTAAAATTTCTTTATTTTTTAAATCTAAACCAGCTAAAACAGCTAATTGTCTTTGTAAACAAGTATTACGCAATCCAGAATCTTTTTCTTCTTTTTTTTCTCCAATACATAAAACTGGAGTTAAACCAATTTCCAAACAAGCTTGTAATTTTTTTCTAACATCTTCATCAGTCTCACCAAAAATATGGCGTCTTTCTGAATGTCCAACCAAAGCATATTCTGAACCAACATTTAAAAACATTTGAGCTGAAATTGCTCCAGTATAACCACCTTTCTCTACCCAACTAACATTTTGCGCACCTACTGAAAAAGCAGAATTTTCCATTGCCATTATTACTTCTCGAATAGCTAAAGCTGAAGGAAAAATAGCTAATTTAAGATTATTTTCATCAAATTTTTCTTGTAATAAAGCATTAGCCAAAATATTTGATTCATCAAAATCTAAATACATTTTCCAATTTCCAAAGATATATTTCATATAATTATAATTATTATTCCTGCTATTACAGGAATTAAATTTAAAATTTAATATTTTTTTCTTCAACATCTCCAATAATTGCTACACGCATTTGATCAAATTTAAATACTTTTTTAGCTAAATTTTTTATTTCTTCATTAGTAACTTTTTCTATTTCTAACAATCTATCTTCTGGAACTTTTATTTCATCCATAAACAAAGCTTCTTTGGCTATCCAATTAGCCTGAGCGCTAGAATCTTCTAATGATAATGTTAAACTTCCTCTAATATGTGTCTTAGCATCAGCTAATTCTTTTTTACTAACTCCATTTTTGATAATTTTTTTAATTTCTGTTTTTATCACTTCAATAGCTTTGTTAATATTTTTTACTTCTAACCCAGCACGAATATAAATATAACCTATATCACGAAAATTAACCGCTCCACTACGCACCATATAGGCTAAGCCTCGTCTTTCTCTAATTTGAATAAATAAACGAGAACTCATGGAACCACCAAGAATAGTATTTAAAACAGTTAAAATAGAATTTTCTTTAGCATTATAAGCAAAACCCGGAAAACCAAGCATCATTTGCGCTTGATCAGTTTTTTTATTTTGAATTTTTATTCTTTTAATTTTTTTACTTTCAGCAAACTTACCTGAAACAAAATTTTTATTTAATTTTTTATTATTTTTTATTATTCCAAAATATTTTTCTACCAAACCTTTTGTTTTTTCATCAATATTTCCTGCTAAAACAATAGTCATATTATTTGGACTATAATATTTATCACGATAATCCAAAATATCTTTTCTTTTATAACTTAAAACATGTTTTTCTGTACCAGCAATATCTCTACTAAGTTCACCAACAAACAAAACTTCTTCAAAAATATTTCCAATATTCATAAGTGGATTATCATTATACATACGAATTTCTTCAACAATCACACCTTTTTCTTTTTGAATTTCTCTTTCATCAAATTTGGAATTAAAAAGCATATCAGACAAAATATCTAAACTTGTAGACAAATATTTTGCATCTGCTTTGATATAATAACCTGTATATTCTTTACCAGTAAAAGCATTATATTCAGCACCTAATCGATCAATCTCTCTTGTTAAAGTAAGAGTATTGGGGCGTTTCTTAGTCCCTTTAAACATCATATGTTCTATAAAATGTGATACTCCTGACATTTTTTCACTTTCATAACGAGAACCAACTGGATACATTACTAAAGTTGTAATAGATTTTGTATCATTAAGCGGAACTAAAAAAAGAGTAGCTTTATTTTTCAATTGATATTTTTGATACATATTTTATTAACCAGCAAACTGTAATTCTTTTTTTCTTTGATATAATTTTTTCATTTCTTCTCTAATTTTATTTAATTCATTTTGTTCAGTAGGTGTTAAAGTAATTTCATCAACTTCTGTTGTTACTTCTCCATTAGTAGTAACAACAAATTTATCTTCACCTAAAATCTGTCCTAAAAAAGAATATAAACCCTCAATTTTATTTTCTAATTCTTGTAATTCCATAGTAATTTGTTCTCTTCTAGCATCCATTAAAGGATTACCTGGTCTAGAAGGATTTTCATATTTCATATTTTTTAAATTAAAAATTAAATTTACTTAATAAATAATTTTTTAATTGACTAATTTCAATTCTTTCTTGTTCCATTGTATCTCGATCACGCACGGTTACTTTTTTATCTTCCAAAGATTCAAAATCAACTGTAACACAATATGGTGTACCAATCTCATCTTGACGACGATAGCGTTTTCCAATAGAACCTGTTTCATCATATTGGGTCATCCACTTTTCCCAAAGTGTAGCCTGAATTTCTTGCGCTAATTTTTGTAATGGTTCTTTCTTGGAAAGAGGCAAAATAGCTACTTTAATTGGTGCTAAATCTTTATGTAAACGCAATACTATTTCTTTTTCATGTTTACTATCTTCTCCACTTCTAGTTTCTACTTCATCATAAGCATCTAATAAAAATGCTAAAGTTGCTCGATCTGCTCCATCAGAAGTTTCTATAATATTAGGAATAAATTTTTCATTTGTTTCTGGATCAAAATATTGCAAATCTGCACCACTAAATTGACTATGACGAGATAGATCCCAATCACCTCGATCATGAACACCTGCTAATTCTTTGAATCCTAAACCGGGATAATTATATTCAATATCCAAAGCTCTGGTTGCATAATGAGCTAACTCATTCTTTTCATGTTCACGAAAACGAAGATTTTCTTTTTTAATTCCAAACTCTTGATACCATTTCATTCGAGCATCCTGCCACATATCAAAATACTTTTTCTTATCTTTGGGATTGATAAAATATTGTTGTTCCATTTGTTCAAATTCACGAGTCCGAAAAATAAAATTGCCCGGAGTAATTTCATTACGAAAAGCCTTACCAATCTGAGCTACACCAAAAGGCAATTTCTTTCGCATAGCCTGTTGAATATTTAAAAAATTAACATAAATTCCTTGACAAGTTTCTGGACGAAGATAAATCATACTAGCCTCTTCTTCTACTGCTCCCATCTGAGTTTTAAACATTAAATTAAATTTGCGCACATCAGTCATTTCTCCACCACATTCAGGACATTTTAAATCATTTTTTTGCCAATCTCCTGGCTGAAAAATTGGCTTAATCCCCTTCACTTCAAGAAGATTATCAGCTCGCCAACGCTTTTTACATTTCTTACAATCTACCAATGGATCAGTAAAACCAACAATATGTCCTGATGCTTCCCAAACTTTGGGATGCATAAAAATAGCTGAATCAAGACCTACTACATCATTTCTCTCTTGTACAGTTTTTTTCCACCAAGCACGCTTAACATTATTTTTTAGCTCCACTCCCAAAGGACCATAATCATAACAAGAAGAAAGTCCTCCATAAATTTCTGAAGATTGAAAAATAAATCCCCGGCGTTTAGCAAAAGAAACTACTTTTTCAAATTTATTATCCATAAAATTACCTAAATTAAAGCTTGAATAGTGTTAATATTTTAACAATTTTTCATCTAAATGTCAAAAAACAATAATGATTGTGTATAATAAAAAACCATTAGTGCTTAACTAATGGTTTTAATAATATTTATTGTTTGTTAAATTGTATTTATTTCTTTTTCTTTTTCTTCTCCAATAACTTTGATTTTTTCATTATAATCTTTAACCCATTTTTCTAATTCATCTTGTAATTTATATTTTTCATCTTCACTTATTTCTTTATTTTTTTCTTTTTTATCAATACTATCACGAATTTCCTCTCTTACTTTACGAATAGAAATACGAGCTGTTTCTAATTTTTGATGAAGAACTTTTATCAATTCTTGTCTTCTTTCTTGAGTAAGATCTGGTAAAGGCAAACGAATCAATCTGCCATCATTAACAGGATTGATACCAAGTTGAGAATTGCGTAAAGCATTGTCAATAGCCTGAATTAAACTTTTATCCCAAGGATCAATAGCCAAAGTTTTAGCATCTTGAACATTAATTGTAGCTAATGTTTTTAAAGCTTGTTTAGAACCATAAGCTTCCACAGTAATATCTTCAACCAAAGCTGGTGTAGCTCTACCAGTACGCAAACTAGTAATATCATTTTTTAAATGATCAATTACTTTTTCAAAATCTTCTTTATAAATATTTAAATTATCCATAAAAAAATATTAATTACTTAAAAATGCATTAGATGAATTTGATTTTGATTGTGGAGGTACAGTAAAACCTAAATAAATTAAATTTTCTTTTTCTGGATGAACCAACATTGTTACTGGTAATTGTCCAGTTGGCAATTTCTTAGTCACCCAATTTTCTCCACCATCAATACTCTTGTAAAAAGTAGAACGACTATTAATAGTAGCAGTATAATAAATCTCATTTTCATTTTTTGGATTAACAGCAAATCCATAAATATCAGCACTACCCGGAGGAGTAATTAATTTCATTGCTTGCCAACTATCTCCTCTATCCATAGATACTAAAACTCCATAAGTAGAAATCCAATAAATTTTATTTGGAGTAGTAGCACTCATAACAAAACGACGATATTCAGAAGAACCAGAAAAATTTTTCATTTTATCTTGAAGAGAAACCCAAGTAGTTCCTTCATCTTCAGAACGATAAAGACCATTTTCTCTAGTAACCACATAAATCACATTGCCATCAAATTTATCTGTATATATTTCTGATAAACGAGTACGAAATCTATTAGCCACACTCCAACTGTTTCCTCCATCACTAGTCTGCAAAACATCTCCATTACTTTCTGCTAAATATAAACGATAAGAGGTAGCATAATTATAAGCCAAACTATAAATAAGCACATTAGATCGAGATTCACGATAAACTTCTTCCCAAGAACGACTACAATCAATAGTTTTGAAAACCTGTCTACCATTAGTCGCCATAATTGTACATTTATCTTGAGGATGAACAGCAATACTGTAAATAAAACCATTAGAAACAGCACTTGAAGCTGGTCTTTGCCAAGATCTACCACCATCATAAGTATAAAACAAACCATTTTCTCTAGTTCCTAAATACATTGCTTGCGGATCTTGCGGATCAGTAAAAATTTTATAAATATTTACATTAGAAATACTTTTTATTCCTTCTGCAGTTACTAAATTAGAAATAATTTGCCAACTATCTCCTCTATCAGAAGAAGCATAAATTCCCGCTGTGCCAGTAGTTTTAGGTTTATTACTACTTAGAGAAACACAACCAGCTCCTACAAAAAGAAAAATTGTTGCTAAAGATAATAATAGCCATCTTTTTTTCATATTAATAAAATTAAAAAAATTAAGGAATATTTAATAAAATATTTTCTACTAACAATCTAGGATGAACATTTTTTAATAATAAATTTTTAGTAGAAAAAATTTGATCTTGTAAAAATACATGATTTACATTTTTATTTTTAGGGTAATTATTAATCAATTCTAATTGCCAAATATCTAATACTTTCAAAAGATATTGTCTAGTGGCAATATGATCTGTCTTATCACCAAATAAATCTTCTACAATAGATAATTTTTTATAAAATGGTTCACCAAACAAAGATTTAAATCTATTAATTTCCTTTTTATATTCACTAAAAATTTCTTTATCTTCTAACCATTTTATTGCCAAACCAGGTAAACCATTACACAATTCTACTACTTCTGCTACTTTTTCTTTTTCATATTTTTTTGCTAATTCAAATTTTATATCTTCATTTTTAACTGGAAAAAAATTTATTATTTGAGAACGAGAAATAATTGTTTCTGGTAATTGTTTTTCATCTTTGGTTAATAATAAAATTATAGTTTTTTCAGCCGGCTCTTCCAAAGTCTTCAACAAAGCATTAGCAGCTTCACTATTCATTTTTTCAGCATTGTTTATTATAGCTACTTTATAACCACCAGCATAAGATCTCTTGGACAATTGGTCACGCAAAAGACGAATTTGTTTTACTGTTATATCTTTTTTAGTTTTTTCTGTTTTTTCATCTAATTCTTGATCTACAAAAACAAAATCAAAATTATAATACAACTTTTCTATTTTTACTTCTAAAATTTTACTTGCTAAATATTCTGCTACTTTTCTCTTACCAACATGTTCAGGTCCAACAAAACAATAAGCATGACTCAAACTAACATTATCAATAACTTTAGTAAAAAAATTAACAATTTGATTGTGTCCAATTATCTTTTCAGTCATATATTATAAAATAGCACACTCAAACAAAAATCTCAACTTTTATTTTTATTTTGAAAGTAATAACTCACAAGTTTCTTGAGCTGATTTTTTCCAACTAAAATTGTTTAATCTCTCTTTTCCTAAAATAATTAATTTATTTCTTAATTCTGAATCATTCAATAATTTATGAATAGTCTCAGTAATTTCAGCAATATTTTGTGGATCAACATATAAACAACCTTGTTCACCAATCTCTTTCAAACAATTATTAGAAGAAGCAATAACAGGTACTCCCAAAGTAAAAGCTTCTAAAATAGGAAGACCAAAACCTTCATAAAAACTAGGAAAAACAAAAATTTTAGCATTTTTTATTATCTCTGGTAAATCTTCTTCATCCACCCAACCAGTTATAATTATTTCTTTTTTAAAAAACTGTTTTCAATAATTTTTTTTACTTTTTGATAACCAAACCCTGGTTTCCCTACTAAAACTAAATTTAAATCTTCATAACCTGAAAACATTTTTAATTTTTCAAAAGCTTGAATAATACCAACTGTATTTTTCTTTTCCTCTAATCTACCAACACTAATTAAATAAGCTTTTGGTAAATTATACTTTTCTAAAATTATTTTATTATTTTCTTTTTCTTGATAATTTTTATTATAACCATGATAAATAACTTTTATTTTTTCTTGATTCTTAGTTCCCAAAATAGAAATAATTTCTGTTTTAACAAATTTACTAGGTACAATTATTTTCCATAAATTTTTCATTGCATATTTTGCACTCCAAATACTATACCATCTTTCAAACCAATTATAACTTTTAGGAAAACGAACAGCCGCAATATCATGAATAGTCATCACTGTTTTTTGCGGATGAATAATTGGTGCTACATGAGCAGGAATAAACAAAACATCTGGTTTATTAAAAAACATTTCCCAACTCAATCTAAACTGTGTCCACAATCTTTTGGGTGGCCACTTGAGTACTTTTTGTGTCCAATTCATTGGTAATTCAGCTAATTCATTTTGTAAAGGTTTATCCGTATACAAAATAACCCGAATATTTTCGGGTATTAAAATTTTCAAATTTTGAATAAGCTGAAAAGCATATTCTTCTACTCCTGTTCGCTGATTGTTATTAGCGCGTGAAGCGTCTATACCAATAATCATAATACTAAAATAAGTATTATTTTGTTGCTAAAATTGATCGTTTATAACTTTCTAAATTTTCTAAAGCAATACCTGTACCTCTTACTACACATAATAAAGGATCATCAGCCATAAAACATGGTACACCAGTAGCTTGAGAAATAAGTTCATCTAAATTTCTTAATAAACTAGAACCACCTGACATAATAATACCTTTGTCCATCACATCAGCTGATAATTCTGGTGGAGTATCATGTAAAACTTGTTTTACTGCTTCAACTAAATTTTCCATATCATGTTCCAAAGCTTGAGTCACATCATCAGAATTAACTTCTATAATTCTTGGTAAACCAGAAATCATTTCTCTTCCTTTTATTTCCATAGTCAATGGTTTATTCATAAACATAGCTGAACCAACTTTAATTTTTATTGCTTCTGCAGTACGTTCACCTATTGCTAAACCATATTTACGACGAATATATTCTTGAATAGAAGCATCAAAACAATTACCACCAACTCGAACTGAACCCCAAGAAACAATTCCACCCAAAGATATAACAGCAATTTCTGCTGTTCCTCCACCAATATCAATAATCATATGACCAGAAGCTGAACCAATAGGAATATCAGCCCCAATCGCAGCTACAATAGGTTCTTTGATAATATAAGCAGCGCGAGCGCCAGCTGAAACTGCCGCATCAATCACTGCTCTTCTTTCTGTAGAAGTAATACCAGCAGGCACAGCAATCATCACTTCTGGACGAAATAATCTCACTCCTCCAAGAGCTTTATTAATAAAATAGCGTATCATAGCTTCAGTAGTATGATAATTTGCAATAACTCCATCTTTCAAAGGTCTTTCAGCAACAATCGTATCTGGAGTTCTTCCAATCATATCTTTAGCTTCAAAACCAACTGCTAAAACTTTTTTATCTACTTTAGAAATAGCCACAACTGAAGGCTCATTAACAACAATACCATTCTTAGGAACATGAACTAGAACATTTGTAGTACCAAGATCAATGGCCACTTTCTTTATTATCATAATTTAAAAAAATTAAAAATTGACTACAAAATACCGATCTACTGTTAGATCTGTTTTTATCTTATAAAAATTATCACCCCAATCATCACTATTTTCTGCAGGAACAGCTTTGATTATATTTTTAGCAAAATCTAAATCTAAAGTCAAGGTATGATCTATTGTACCTAATTGTTTCTGAATAGACAAGTCATATTGTCCTTTATCAATTTGTTCCTTAATTTCTTTTGGTAAATAATATTCAAATATCAAACTATCTTTTTTCCCCGGTTCAATTGAAATAAAAGCTCCAAACCATTGTCTATTTAATTCAACTCCTATATCAGTTGTTCCTGCCTCCTCTGTTCTATCCCAATTCATCGCTCCTTTAGTAGAAATCCATTCTGATCCAATTGGTACAAAAATACGAGCATAAGTTCTATATCTAGAAGTACGCCAATCAAAAACTCCCTTATGATTATAAATCATTTCTACAGTAGCAATATATCTATCATCTTGAGGACGAATAGAATATTTTAATTCTCTTTTGATAGCATGATCTGTTTTAAGTGAAGCTAAATTAGCATCTACCCATAATAAATAATCTGAATAAGTATTATCTAACTTACCATCCCATTTATTATCTTCTATATTTTTTTGCCAATCAGCTTCTGTAGAATAAAAAACAATTTGTTTTTGTTTTATCATTTCTTTAAACAAATTCTCATAATTATGTAAATTATCAAACAAATTCATTTGTAAATGTTCCAATAACACATTCATAAACGGACGAATAATTTTTTTACGATCAGTAAAAGCTATACCACTTTTAGCATAACCATACTCTACTTCATATTCTAATTTCTCAATAACATTTTCAGCTTTAAATTCAATACCATTTACCACAAAACTTCCTGTAATTTCCAATAATTTTTCTAATACAGTAGGAGTAAAAGCTATCACAACATTAATATTTTCAGCTTCTACACCTCCTTCTGCTTTATAAAACTCTAAAGCTTTTTTAGCGCTTTCTGAAAAATCTGGGGACCAATTACTATCACGAAAATACCAACGATCTACTTTTAAATGTTTCGAAATTATTTCTGGAGGAATCGGTTTCCATTCCGCTGGAGCATTTCTGTCTAAATTTTCAGTACCATCAATAGTAATTATTTCTAAATGTCCTTTATTAACTTTCAAAATTGCATATACTCCAATAAAACCCCCACCGGGACGCAATTCTGTATTATTTTGAAATAAAATTAAATAAGTCTTAGGATTGTCAAAACCCAAAAATCTTGCTAAAGATAAATAGAAATCTGTTTTTTCTTGACCTAATTCTTGTTTAACAATATTTGATTGTAAAATCTTTTCTGGAGTTAAATTCTTTACAAATACATAGCTCCAATATAACAAACCTAAAAAAATAATTAAAAAAATAATTAAAATATAAGGCCAAATTACTTTTTTTTCTTTTTTTACAAATGACATAAAACTATTTTTTAAAAAATGATAAGGAACTACGCCCAATAGCTGCTCGTTCTTTTCCTGATTGATCTGAAGCTCGTTTTTTTTGTGAAACATTAAAACCTAAATATCTACCAAACATCAAATGAGTTGCTGCATCTATTCCTGGAATAGCGCTAATAAAAATCATTGTAAAAGGCAATAAAGCCCATTGTAATATGAAAATAATATATTTATGTTTTGGTTGAGAACTTGGTCTTGGTGGTAAAAGAGGCATACTTAAAATAGCAGATAAAAACAAACCTAGCATCGCCATTATCATAAGTGTTTCTAACATGTGAGGCGCATTAAAAAACAAAGCGCTTTGTCTAACTGATTCTGGTGCTACCCAAAGAGGTAGTCTACCCACAACAGTTATCAAAATAGCAACCACACACCAAGATAATTTTCCTTCCCATTCTAAAAAAACCCATTTAAATTTTTTCCACCAAGGAATTTTTTTATTTTTACCAAATTCCCAAAGTAAAAATGGCACATGTTCTACTCCCCAAGCCCAACGACGCTGTTGTTTATATAAATTTTTTAAACTCACCCACCAATTATCATCTCTTACTGTATCCATAGAAATAGGTAAATACATAGGTGTTACTTCATAATCTCCATCATAAGCTAATAAACATTGATAAAAAATTCGTGAATCTTCACTTACAATTCTTTTTTCATGAAAACCAGCTTTTACAATTGCTGTAAAACTCATTGAATGAGAAGAAAAAGTTACCAATCCATCTTGTCTAGCCAGACTAGTCATCGTCCAAAAAGTAGTACCAAAAGCCATAATACGCAACATCGCTTGTGATTCCCACATATTATTATTATACAAAGCAATTGGTTGAAATGAAGAATGAGTAGGACGAGGATGAGTACAATATAAATAAGTTAAATAAGCAAAATATTGTGGATGACAAACAGTGTCAATATCAAAAATTGATACTATTAATTCATCGTAATCCCAACCTTTTTTATCAATATATTCTTTCATGGTTTTTTCTGCATAATGCAAGTTTGAACCTTTGCCAGGAATTTCTCCATCCAAATCAGCTGGGTGCATAATACCAATAATTTCAGAAAAATTATTAGAAAAATTTTCTTTTATTTTTTTTAAAATAAATTCATAATTTTCTTTTTTTCTTTCTTCTCCAGCAATAATTAAAATAAAATTACTTTTATCATAAGTTGCCTCACTAACACTTTTTACCGCTTCTTGAACTACATCCCATTGTTCATTATATAATGTCAAAAAAATTAAATGTTTTTTAGATTGCCAATTTGTCAATTCACGACTAATTTTTTCTTTCCAATCTATTTTTTTAGTTTTATGAAAACGAAACCAAGCTATAATTAAATAAAAAGCAAAATTAATAACTTTTAAAACCCAATAAATATCAAATAAAATAATAAAATAAATCATCCAAAGTGGTCGAACAAAAGTCAAAACCATACTTAAAATCAAAACCAACCAGATAGAAGCTCCTGGTAAAATTTCATAAAGACGATACTTCTGATAATCAGATAACATAAATTAATTATTTTCTAAATATTCTCTTAGAGCTTCTTGCCAATTTCTTTGTTTATCAACTTTTGTATTAATTAATTCTGAAAAATTTGGTCTTTTGGCTGGACGAGGAAATTTATCAGCTGGCACAGGATTACATTTTACTGCTAAATTTTTTATTTTAAAAATCTCTTTTGCAAATTCATACCAAGTACAAACACCAGAATTTGCTCCATGATAAATACCAAATGGTTTTTTTTCTTCTATTAACTTTCTAGTAAACTTAGCAAGATCTGGCGCATAAGTTGGGCAACTTTTTTCATCATCTACTAAATCAAGTTCTTTTTTGTTTTTATTTATAACTAAATCTAGCATAATATCCACAAAACTTTTTTTCGTCATTGCGCTTTCTCCAGCTAAACCAAAAAGACGAGATAAGCGAATTAAATAAAATTTATCAGTTGTTAATTTTAATAATTTTTCACCTAATACTTTAGTTTCTCCATATTTATTTATGGGATCAATATAAACATCTTCCTTATAACCAGCTGAATTGTCACCTTTGAAAACATAATCACTAGAATAATGCACCAAAATAATATCTAAATCTTTACAAATTTCAGCTAATTTTCCAACGACTGTACCATTTATTTCTTCTGCCAGTTTATAAAAACTAGCTTCAATTTCAATTTTATCAACCGCATTAATAGCCGTAGCATTAATAACTACTTCTGGTCTAATTTCTTTAATCTTTTCTTTCAAATTATTTTCATTAGTAATATCCAAATCTTCTTTATCAAAACAAAAAATTTCAAAATCGCTAAATTCTTTTTGTAAAGCTTTCCCCAACATTCCTTTTGAACCTAAAATAATTACTTTCATATTTTTAATTTTCTTTTGGATCATAATAAATATTCTGTTTATTCTGTTCATTAATCTGCGTTTCTATCTGTGTTTCCATTCTTTTAATAATATGATCTAAAACTTTTAAAAATAAATTTAATTCTGCTTGAACTCTAATTACATATAATTTATCATCACCTTTTAAATTTGGCATAATTTCAATAAAAGTTCCTTTTCCACCACTACTTTTAGCTTTTTTTACCTCTTCAGAAACACCATTATTACCCTTTTTATAAGCTAAAACTGCTAAAGCTTCATCTTCTCTATTTCTCATCAATCTCCATAAACCAAAAGCTCCAAGATAAAGACCATCATCTTTTCGTAAATCTTCTCCTCTTTTTAATTTAGCTTGTAATTCTTTAAGTTTTTGATATTTTGCTTTATATTCTGGATCATTATAAGTTCCAGAAGTTTCCATTTCCTGAATCCATTTTTTAATTTCTTTAGAAAAATCTATACTCCATTTTTTAGCAGTACCATCTAATATTTGCATTTCACTTTTAGCGCTACTCCTTTTATTTACTGCATCTTTTTTAAAATTCGATTCTTCCAATACTATGCCCAACAATATCCCTCTTGGAACACCAACCTGTTCAGCAACTTGAAATAAATAATCTAAATTTTTTAATCCATTAGCATAAGCTCTTTCCAAAACATCTAAATTTTCACTTCTAGCATTAGCATATTGTTGTCTTCTTTCTTCTTCAGCAACTAATTCACAAAAAGTTTTCTCTTCTTCACTAAACATTCTATCTTTTTCAACAAATGATTTTTCTTCTGTTTCACCTCGAAATTGATAATAAGTATAAAGACTTTCAGTAAATAAAATATTGCGCACAAGTTTCATAGATTCCAATTCTCTTTGAAGTTCTCTTAAATTCTCTTCTGCTGGTTCAACTAAATTCTCTTCTGCTGGTTCAACCTGTTCTAAACTATTTTTATCTTTTTTATATTTTTCAAAATTATATGAATCTAATCTATCCATATTAATTTTACCAATACCAACAGTTGCTACTACTCCTGCCAATAATCCCGCTAACTTACTCCTAGAAAATTTTTTAAAAGAATCTTGAGATTTATGTTCTTCTATAAATTTAGAGTCCTGTTTTTTTCCTTCTGTATTTTGTTTTTCATTTTCTATGAATTTTAAAAAATCTGGTCTTTCTGACATATTATTTATTAATTATTTTTTTAAACTCTTCATAATCTTCTATATAATCACTTCGATCAGGATTATAATTAGTTGAACTTATTGCCAGTAAAATTGCATCTTCAGAAAAATCTTTAAACTGATGCCAAACAAAAGCTGGTACATAAATAGCACTAGTAGGACCAACCATTTTTATTTCTTCTAAACCTTTACCTTGATCAATTACAGCTGTACAACTACCTTGTTGAAGGATAAAAAATTCTTGTTCAATTTTATGACAATGCGCGCCAGTTTTATTTTCAGGTTTAGTAATAAAATACACACGCTTTACTGGAAAATCAATAAAATCTTTCAATTCTACTGGACTCATGGTAAATTTTCCTGGCACCACGATTTTTTTTAATTCAAATTGTTGTAATTGTTCCATATTATTATTATATTAATCTCTTTTTAAAAACTTTTATAAAATTAAGTAGCACTTTTCATCTTATCTTTTGATCGTTCTAAATTTTCTTGAAATTTATTCATCTCATTTTTCTTTTTTTCCCAAATTTTTTCTACCCATTCAGTATTATTTTGATACCATTCAACTGTTTCACGAAGTCCTTGTTCAAATTTTTCTCGAGAATATTCAGGAAACCAACCTAATGATTTTATTTTACTAGCATCAATAGCATATCTTCTATCATGTCCCGGACGATCAGTAACATACTCTATCATTTCCTCACTTTTACCCATAATATTTAAAATCATTTTAGTTAATTCAAGATTGCTATGTTCATTATCTGAACCAATATTATATACTTCACCAGGAACTCCAACATGTAGTAATAAATCTAAAGCTCGAGCATGATCAACTACATGAATCCAGTCACGCACATTTAATCCATCACCATAGACTGGTACTTTTTCACCTTTTAATAATTTAAAAACAAAAAATGGAATCAGTTTTTCTGGAAATTGATAAGGTCCATAATTATTAGAACAATGAGTTACTACTACTGGCACTTTATGAGTAACAAAATATGCATTACACATTAAATCTCCTCCTGCTTTAGCTGCCGCATAAGGCATATTTGGCCAAATAGGAGTAGTTTCTGTAAATTCACGATCTTCATCAAGTTCCAAAGCACCATAAACTTCATCAGTAGAAACATTTACAAATTTTTTAATATTATTAAATTTTACTGCATCAAGAATCATTTGTACTCCCAATGTATTAGTAAGCACAAAATCTTTACAACCACCATGAATAGAACGATCTACATGAGTTTCAGCTGCAAAATTTATTATATGATCAATATTATTTTCTTTAATAGTTTCATTCAATTTTTCTAAATCAATAATATCTCCTTGAACAAATTTATAATTAGAATTATTTTCCACATCTTTTAGATTATCTAAATTACCAGCATAAGTAAGTTTATCAAAATTAACAATTTTATAATCAGGATATTTATCCAACATATACTTAATAAAATTGGAGCCAATGAAACCAGCCCCTCCACAAACAAGTAAATTCATATTTTAATAAATTAAAATTTAAAAATTATTTTATAGGTTGTCCTTCTGGATAATTCTTTAAATCAGCAATTATTTCCTGATGATTGAATCCTATTTCAGCAGGAATTTCATCCAAAGCAAAAAATTTACTTTCTGAAACTTCAATCGTATTATTAAATTCTCCTCCAACAATATGTCCAATATAAAATATAGTTACCGTAGGATTTCGGGGATCACTATATAAATTAGCATAAACACCATATAATTTATCCACTTCAACTATTAATTCTGTTTCTTCAAATACTTCTCTTTTTACCGCCTTAACAGGAGTTTCCTTTTTTACATGTCCTCCGGGAAAAACCCAATAATTTTTATATGGTTCAACATTTCTTTTGGTCAATAAAATTCTTCCTTCTTTATCTTTAATAATCATATCTGTTGCTAATCTAGGATAAATTTTTTCTTCTTTAAAAACCATAATAAATTTATTTATTATTAATAAACTTTTTTAAATCTGTTAAAACTCGAAAATATTTATGAGCAATTTTATCTGGTAAATTATCTAAGGAAAAAAACTGAAAATCATCCATTTCAAGATTCTTTTTAAAATTATAATTATTATCTTTTATTTCGGAAAAGAAAAAAGCTGCCACAGTCATAAATTTCGGACTTTGTCCTTTATCTCCATAAACTTGAAATAATTCTCCTACCTCTACCTCAACTCCCAATTCTTCAAAAGCCTGGCGTTTAGCACAATCTTTTATAGTTTCATTAACTTTTATATATCCTCCCGGAAAATCCCAATAACCAACATAAGGCCAGCGTGCCCGTCTAGCTAATAAAACTTCATTTTTTTCATTTAAAATAATACTATCTGCTGCCATTCTAGGAAAAGCTTCATTAACATAATTAAAAGGTTTTCCATAATAATCAGAAAATTTAGTTCTTTCAGCAGAAATTAATTTACCCTTATTTTTATTTTCTTTATAAATATTTAAAAGTTGTTTATGATTAAAAGCTAAATCAATTTTTAAAGCTTCTTCTAAATTTACCCATTTCATTTGATCATTTTTTTCTTGTTCCTCAGATATATTTGTAAGAGCTCTAACAACATATAAAATTTGTACTACAAAAAACCGTGGATCAGCTGGTGGATCAAATTTGGGATTAGCCAAAGTATCAACTAAATATTCTATTTTTACTTTTAAGCCACACTCTTCTCTAACAATTCTCTGAATAGCAGATTCAATACTATCATCATCTACTTTAATTCTCTCAGCCACAATACTCCAAAAATTTTTTTGTGGCTCTTCATCCCTTTTGATCAATAAAATTTCATCTTGTTCATTCAAAATTATCATATCTAAACTAATCACTGGATGATCATTCTGTTCTAAATATTTATTCATAATTTTCCTTTATATAAAAAATGACGATAAGCTAATGCCCAAGCTGCCATTGTTTGACCACACCAAATTTCATTTTTATAAATCATTTCATCTATTTCATCAGGACGACGATAAAGAATTTCTATATCTTCTGTTTCATCTTGAGAAGGAGCAATTTGAGTATGCACTTCAACAATATAAACATGCATTCTTTCTTTGATTAAACCATTGCTAGATTCAAATTCGCCTATTTTAATAAAATTATCTATATCTGCTAAACAACCAGTTTCTTCTTTTAGCTCTCTCATAGAAGCATTCAAAGAACTTTCTCCTTGATTTATCGCCCCACAAGGAAATTCTATACTTTGTTTATCCATTAAATAACGATGTTGTAAAGTCAAAACTATGCGACCATCATTCAAAATTGGAATCATTATTACTGATCCTTCAGTTTCACCATAATAATAATCACCTATCTGTCCATTGGGTAATTGATACTTATCATGTTTATAAGTCCACCATGGATTTTGATGAAGTGTCTCTTCGCTAATTTTTTTTAAATGTCTTGGCATAATTTATATTTTTTCAAATTTTTTAGCAAGTTGTTCAACGCTTATACCTCCATTATTATTTACAATTGAATGAACACTACCTCCTTGATCACCACTGTATCTTGGAAAAATGTGAACATGTAAATGCGGAACTGTCTGGCCACCAATTTTACCATGATTCCAACCAACATTATATCCTTCTGGTTGTAAAACTAAATTTATTTTTTCTATCGTTCTCTTAATCGCAATTGAAAGTTTTTCCATTTTTTCATCACTTAATTCAAAAATTGTTTCAGCATGATCTTTGGGAATAACTACTACATGACCTTTTGCATGTGGATTGATATCCAAAAAAGCCAAATTATTTTCATCCTCATAAACTTTATAACTAGCTATTTCTCCTTTTATAATTTTACAAAATATACATTCAGACATAAAAATTAATTAACTATTATTTAATTTATTCAATTCTTCTTATATGATTTATAAAATTTTTAATTTAACTACCTTTCTACTTTATCAGCTTCTGTCAAATTTTCCAAATTTTTTTATTAATATCTAATTTTTACAACTTTTTCAAAATCACTATTTTAGTATAACTTTATTTATAATGATTGCAAAATTCTGCAAATTATAAACATTTTTCTTTAATCTTATAGAAATAATTTACCTTATTTTCAATTATTTTTCAATCTCTATATTCCATATAGCAAAACCCGCTATCTCTTTTGGTTGAGAAACAAAAATTTCTGTTAATTTATCAATATTTTCCTCTTTTAAATTTTCTAATTTTTCTAAATACCAACAATTTTCAGCTCCTGTTAAAGAAAAAGCTTTTTCTAAATCTTTTTTCTCTGGATTTTCTAAAAATTTGTTAAATAATTCTACTCTATCTACTTGATTAAATTGATAATCAATTGGAAAACCACCACCAACAATATTTCCTTGACTTAAACTTTCTAAAGGTAATAAAACCCAAGTATCAGCTAAAACACAATATTTTTGATTTTTAGTTTCCACTTCATTATAACCAGTGGTCCAAATATATTGAGCAACCTCATATTCAGTCTGACTCACTACTCTCATATCTGGTCCTGAAGCATAAGTCATAGTTCCAAACCAAGAAAATAATATTAAAAAGACAATTAAACTTATTTTTCCCAAAATATTATATAAATTTAATTTTGAAAAAATAAAAGACATTAAATAAACCATTGAAATAATAAAAATAAATGCCAAACCTAAATCAAAACGACGAACTAACGAACGATCGCCAGACAAAATAAACCAACTAATAAAATAACTGCCACCTAAAACCAAAGCTAACCAAGAAAGCAACAAAAAACTATTATTATAATTATTTTTTATTAAATTTTTCCAAAGAAAAAAACCTAAAGAGAAAATAAATAAAAACATAAATATAATTGTCAGCCAGCGCCAATCAGTAAAAATATTACTCACAAAAGCATAATTCGGAGTATGATTAAAAATAATATTACCAGACAAAATATCATGAGG
>JAAZJX010000054.1 GCA_012800155.1 Candidatus Magasanikiibacteriota bacterium | reverse complement strand
TTAATACTGGGAGATCAACTTCTTTTGTTTTATTAAGATCTCCTAGAGTTGAGGGGGCTTCTAACTTTTCTACTTTCTTTTCTGCTGGTGGTTTTTCTTCTGGTGGACAAACTATACATTCATATTCCTTTTTATTATCATTCTTTTCAAGAAATAAATTACAAGCTTCTTCAGTTTTCCAAGTACTTCCATCTCTAAAACATTCATTATTATTCGTTTTTAAACAAGCACAATATTTAGTACTGTCCAAAGGATGTTTACAAAATAAATAACTATTAATCAATGAGGTATTAGTAGGAACAACTTTATATTGATCTTGTCTATAATTTTTTAAAGCATTTCTATTTGTTTCATTTGGTATTGGAGCTGTACATGATAAATTCCAATGTTCATATTTATCAGCTGAATCATTTTTTGAAACACCACAATAAACATGTTTCCAAAACTCTGATCTTCCATTATCTATAATATACATATCATTTGCAAATAATTTATTTTTTAAAAAATCTTGAATATCTAGTTTTAATATTTCCTTATCAGAATATTTAATTTTAGGTTGACCACAAAATATATCTTTACTGACTTCTTGAACATCTTTTGGAATACAACAAGCGCCTTCTATATTTGAATTTAATTGTTTTTTTATAAAAGTCTTTTTAAATAGTTTTCCTTCAACTGTATTATTCATCAGTTGTCCTCCCAATGAACCCCAATATTCAATCAACAGATTTTTATCATTTTCAAATAATGAACTTGTAATTTCAAAATCTACATAATAACCTGGAACCAATATACAACCATAAACAGTTGGCTCATATACTCCTACAAAATTTATTGGATAATAAAAATCTGTGTTCTTAATATAATTTGGAGGACAATCAACCACTTTCTTTCCATCTTCTGTACATTTTTTAGATATATCATCACCTTTAAAATAAAAACAAAAATATTTTGAATTAGCTTCAACTGATATTGGTATACAAAATAAAAATACAAAAACTACCACCACCAACACCTTATATCTTTGTAAAAACTTTTTCATAGATTTTTACTTAAAAACTTAGTCGTTTTAAATAAAGCTTCGGGTGTACCAGTATCAAGATATTTTCCTTCATACACTACACTATAAAAATCTTTATCTTGAGCATAAGCATTAACTGCATCTGCTACCCAAATCTCACCTAAACGACTTTTACCTTGTCTTTCTAAATAAGGCCAAAAATCTGCAGTCATAACATAACGCATCCCTCCAATAATCAAACCCTGAGGAGAAACTTTATCAATATCTGGTTTTTCTATAATCTTCTCAACTTTATAAACTAACTTTTGACTTTTTGACTTTAGAGACTTTGTACACTTTTGACTTTTTGACTTTATAGACTTTTGACTCGTATAAACATTCCCATACTTAGTCATATCCTGTTTATTATTTATTTTTTGAACTCCAATCATTGCTGCGCCAACCTCATAAAAAACTTCTAAAATTTGTTTGGTAGCAGAAACTGAACTAGCTATAATACTATCTCCATCAGAAAAAGCAAAAGGTTCTTTCCCGATTTTCTTTTTGGCGCAAAGCAAAGCATGACCATTACCAAGCATTTGATCTTGATAAACATAAGAAAACTTTACTTTCTTTTGTAAATCTACAAGCGGTTTGATCAAATCATATTTACCTTTTTTCTTAAGATAATTTTCAAACTTGATATCCCGAGTAAAATATTTTTTAATCATTTCTTTTTCTCTACTAATAACAAAAATAATTTCTTCTATTCCTGCCTCAGCCATTTCTTCGGCTAAATATTGTAAAACTGGTTTATTACCCACAGGTAATAATTCTTTTGGGACTGCCTTAGTTACAGGTAAAAATCGTGTACCAAAACCAGCGGCGAGTATTACTCCCTTTCTTACTTTTTTAAATGGTTTTTTTCTCATAACCAAAATTAATTTTTAATACTTTTATTATACCAAAGTTTTTTTATTTTGTATATTCACACCTTACCATTCCCATCCCCATCTTCTTTTTTCATTTTTTTATTCCCCTTACTCGTCTCACCGGAGGCAAAAAGACTATTCCCCCTTGCCTGTCTCGCCGTAGCTTTAGCGAAGGCGGAACCTGTCTCGCTAAAGGCGGAAGGGGGCAGGTTCATCTCGCCGTAGCTTCAGCGAAGGCAGAGGGGTGTTGTCCAATAATAAATTACCAACACTCCTCTTGTCATTCCCGCTCTCTTCTTGTCATTCCCATCCCCGCCTACGCGAGGATAAACTCCGGCGGGAATCTATCTTATTCCTTTGTCATTCCCTCCTTGCCTGTCTCGCTGAAGATGGAAAAAGTTTTTTATTCCCCCCTTGAGGGGGGTGAAGGGGGGTG
>JAAZJX010000053.1 GCA_012800155.1 Candidatus Magasanikiibacteriota bacterium | reverse complement strand
TGTGAATTTTCAGGTAGCTCTTTAGTAACTTCTTCTGCAATATTTTGTTCTTCTGATTCTGTTACTTCAGAGTAATTCAATGGAACTGTATTTTTTATTTCTTTTTTTATTGAACAGCTAAATCCTGTTAATAAAATTAAAACAAAAATTCCAATAAATATATACATTTTTTTAAACATATTTATTTATCTTATATTAATTAAACAATTTTATTTTTATTTCCCTAAAATCCTTAAAGCTTGACGAATCAATTCTTCACTATTTTTCCCTTCACTATCTAAATTTTTAACTACTTCTCGCGCTTCATCTTTGGAATAACCTAAACTTACTAACGCATCCATAACTTCACCAAGCTGACCATTGTCTAATTCTAAGTTATCAATTCCCAATTTAGACATTTTTGATTTCAATTCTACAACAATTCTTTCTGCTGTTTTTTTACCAATACCAGAAACTTTGGTCAAATAATTAATATCTCCTCGAGCAATCGCACTAGAAATTTCTTCTACACTTCCCAAAGAAATCAAATGTAAAGCACTCTTTGGTCCTACACCATTAACATCTAAAAATTTCAAAAACAATTCTTTTTCAGCCAAACTTTGAAAACCAAAAAGATCCATAGAATTTTCTCTTACTGCCATATACACGGGAATTTTTATATTCTGATTTAATTCTAAATCCACAAATACTACTGGTGTAACATTAATATCATAACCAACTCCACCGCTAGTCAAAATAGTAATTTTTTGATTTTTTTTACCAATTATTTGTCCTTGTAAATATGAGATCATACTAGAATTATAATAACAAAAATAAGAAAAGAAAGCAAAATATCGCTTAATTTTTATTAATTTTAATTTAACATTCTTTATCTATAAGCATATTATCTTTTATATACAAAAATGCTATAATTATTGCACTAATACATAATCCTATGTTAAATATAACAATTTTAGTTTTAGGTAAATTAAAAGAAAAATATTGGGCAGAAGCAGAAAAAGAATATTTAAAAAGATTATCTCCTTATGCCAAAATTAAAATTATTGAACTTATTGAAGAAGCCTTTACTAAAAAAGATAATCCAGAAATAATCAAGAAAAAAGAAGCAGAAAAAATTCAAAAAAATCTTCCTCAAAATAGTTTTATTATTGCTTTACACGAACAAGGAGACGAAATGACTTCACTTGATTTAGCAAAATTCTTAAATATTAATTCTACTAAAGGTGAGAATTTGGTTTTTATTATCGGTGGACCAAGAGGATTACATCCTGATATTATAAATATTGCAAAGAAAAAATTATCTTTATCTCAATTAACTTTTCCTCATCAAATGGTTCGCACTATTTTATTAGAACAAATTTATCGCAGTATAACGATTATTCAAAAAAAGAATTATCATTATTAAAAAAATTATAACATTATTAAACAAGTCGCACCTCGATCTACTACATCTTCAACTTGAGGATGTTTAATTAAATATCTTAAAACTATATCATGAAGTTTACCAGTTCCACCGCCATAAATTATTCGTGCCATTTTTATTTTTTCCTGATAACAAGTAAACAAAAATTCTTCCAATTTTTGAATTGCTTCATCTGGATAAAAACCATGCAAATCTAATTCAGGAATATCTGCTCCTAAATCTGCTGCAAAAATTTTTGCTTCTTTATTATTCATATCAAAATGATACTAAATAAATAAAACACCTCAACTAAGTGTTCCT
>JAAZJX010000052.1 GCA_012800155.1 Candidatus Magasanikiibacteriota bacterium | reverse complement strand
GTTGGAGGAGCTAAAACAGTTACTAAATTTGGTTTAAAGAAAATGCCTGTTATAGGTGGTGATGCTTTGGCTCGTTATGGAAAGACAATAAAATCAGGTGCCAGTTTTGCTTGGTCAAAAGTATCTGTGGCAAGAGATAAATTAGCTAAAAATTTAGAAAGTAGTAGTAAAGAAAGAGTTAAATTACAAAGAGATTTGCGTCAGGCAACTGATCCAGAGAAAAAAGCAGAAATTCAAAAAAAGATTGATGAATTAACTGCTTCAGATACAGCATTTAGTAGTGTAGGTAGATTTGCTAAAAGATTTTTAGCATTAGGGGTTGAATCAAGTGGTAGAGCAGATAAGCGTGCGGCAAATTTTGAAGATTGGGCAAAAGGTCAAAAAGAATTAGAAGAAAGTGAGTATAGTTTGAGTGATACTTTAGGAGGAGATTTGAAGACAAGAATGAGGGCTAAAGTTGAAGTAGCAAAAAGTAAACAAGAAAGTAAGGCTAAAACAAAATTAGATAAAGAAGTTGCTTATTTATATAGAGAAAATCAAGAAGAAATGGATAAATTAAGAGAAGATGAAAAAGCAGCTCGAGAAGCACTTTCAGAACTTAAATTACCAAAAGAAGTAAGAGAGAAAAAAGCTGCAGCAGATCAAGCACTTAAGGATGCACAGGAAAAGGAAGCTAGTTTGTTAAAGGTAGTTGTAGATGTAGAAGGAAAAGTTAAAGAAGCTCAAGAGGGTTTAGAAAAATTAGGTGTTGGTTTGGATCAAGATGTTGTGAGACATGTAGTTTCTTTAAATGATGATGTAAGTCTTGATTTATTTCAACTTTATGAAAAATTAAATGAGGAAGAGCGAAAAAAAGTAGAAAGTTTATATAGAGATTTGAATGAAATAGCAAGCACAACTACTATAAATTTAAATCAAGTAAATGTACAAAAAGAATTAGGTGAAATAATAAGACAATTATTAGGAAAAGAAGAAATTGAAGGAAATGTTGATTTTAATTTAGGTTTAAACAAAATATTTTTAGAAAAATTAAGTGAAAATATTAGTATAGAAGAAGAACCAAAGGAACCTGAAAAACCAAAATTAAAAGAAGTTAAAGGTGGTAAAAAACAAAGACAAAGAATTCAAGAAGAAAATAAAAAAGCAAAAGATGAATATGAAAGAAAATTAAGAACATATGAAGAACAAAGTGAAGTTTTTAGTGAACAAAATAGAAGACAAAGATTAAGAGAAGCAATGAGAAAAAGAGTAAGTGGCGAAGATACAAAGGCAAAAGAAGAAGATGAATCAGCAGATGGATTAGCAGAAAGAGTAAAACAGAATAATGAAAATGCACAAAAAGCACAACAAGAAGGAAAATTAGAAGAACAACAAAAAAAATTAGAAGAACAACGCAAGGCGTTAGAAGAAGCTGAAACAGCTTTAAAAAAATATCAAGGAGAAGATTTAAAAGGTGCAATGGAAGAAGCGAGAAAATGGTCACCGTTAGGAGTTCAGGAACGAGTAGAAAAAATTAAAAAACAGTTAGAAGATGAAAGTCTTGAAGATAAAAAAAGAAAAAAATTAGAAGAAGAATATGCTTTATTAACTAAGATTAGTGGTACTTCTGAGCAAATTGCTGAAGCTGAGGCTAGATTAGGTAGTATTAGAGCTAGTCAAAGTAAGCTTGTAAAAAAGAGTTTTGGATTACAAACTATTTATGCTAGAGAACAGGCAAGAGCTGCTGCTGAAAGTAGAGCTGAAGCAGAAGCTCAAGCTCTTAATATTGTTCAAGCTACAGATATTGGTAGTAGTTTATTAGATGCTTTGAATAAAGCTGAATTTGGTAAAAAACAAGCTGAAGAATTTGCAGCTACATTGAAAAATCAGAAATTGAGTGATGCATTTTCTAAAGCTACTAAACAAATGGAAAATATTTATAAAAAATGGGAAAAAACTGGTGAAGGAAATTTAGATGCCTTAGAAAATGAATTAAAAAAAGCTTCTGCTAAAGATGCTTTTATAGCTGCAGCAATTCAGAGTCAAAAATTAGAAGAAGCTAAAAGTGAGAATACTTATACTAGTAAGACATTAGAAAATTTGGCTGGAGATTTAGTTCGTAATGTTCCTCGTGGCGGTCGTTTGCCTACTTCTGCTGTAGCACCTATTTTGAAAGAAAGAGAAGCTATTTTTGATGGTTTAGAAAGACAGGATGCAGCTTTAGCTGCTGTTAAAGCTGTTTTTAGTACTGTTATGAAAAGAGAAAAAGGAGAAAAAATAAGTTTTGAAGATCAAGTTACAGCTATGGCAGCTTGGATGAAAATTGATAGAGAAGCTTGGAATGATGATTTTTTTGATGCTATGGTTCAGTTAGTTAAAAAAAGTAAAGATCCTAGTAGCGAGATAAGTACTCAAGAAAGGGCTATTGCTCAAAGTGTAGAACAATTTTTAAATGATTCAGGTGCTGAAATATATAAAGATAAAAATGGACATTGGAAAACAAAAGGAAATTATAATCGAGAGATTTCATCTATGTTACAAAATTTAGCTTCTATGGGTGGTGATACATCTGCGGTACTTGCTCATAATAATATATCAAAAGAACAGCTTAGACGAGAGAATTCTAATAAAACAAAAAGTGTAAATGAACAAGAGAGTGTGGATTATTGGGATATAGCAAAAGACTTAAAGGTTGATGTTATTTTAGAAAAAAGTTATGCGGAAAATCAAGATTATATTCAGGTGGCTGCTAAAGAGTTTAAGAAAAACGCTTTGGCTAATGGTCATGAAGAATCTGGTCTTAATCAAGAATTTGATGCCAATAAAGGTATGTATCGTTTTAATACTTTTTTAGAAGCTCAAGCAGGAATGTTAACTGAAATTTCTAAAAAAAGTTTGGCTCAGAGACTTCAATCTCAAATTCATGCTTGGGGTGATTTTGATATCAACACGGGTTTGTTAGAAAAACTTAATCAAAGTATGTTTAGTGCTTTTACTAAAAACTTGAATGATGGATTTGAATTGAGATATATGAATGCTCGTACTTTAGCAAAATTATTTGGTTATCATGAATCAGAAGATATAGATAAATCAGGAGGTATAGTTCGTTTTGGTGGAGAAAGAATGTTTAAAAAATTTTTAGAGGAATATGGTACTCAAAATGAAGCTAGAACAGCAATGACAAAGCATATATTAAAAAACCTTATATTGCCTGCAGTTACTGGTAATGCCAAAGCTTTTGGATTGATGTTGGAAAATGTTTTTAGTCTTAAAAGAGAAGATGTTGCTCGTGGTGATATTAATATTGAATTACCTGGTGGAATAAAAGTTAATGGTATAGATAGTTTAATAAGTAAGTTAGAAGGTTTAGCAGATATTGCACCAGAACAAGTTGAACAATTAAGACGAATTGGAGCTGATTGGAAAAGAGGAGAAATAATAGAACCAAAAAGATCAAATAAAAGAAAAGATGGAGATGAGTAAGGTTTAAGAAGTAGAGGTTTAGAAAATAAAATTTTCAATAATTTAAAATATGGGGAAAACATTATTTGAATTAGAAAAACAATCTTGGAGTAAAGCAAAAGAAAATTGTTTTAAGTTTTTGGAGTTTGCTCAAGAAAATTTTTGGTTATCTGGAAAAACTGAAGAAAATAATTTTGATTCTATTTGGGATAAAATGCAGAAAATTTGTGATTTAATTGTGGAAACAAATAATGGTGAAGATCTGAGTTATCAAGAGAAACATGCTATAGTTTCTCTTGAAGGTGAAGAAATGAAAGAGTTTTTGGATAATTTAGTTTATTTGAATAAACATATAGAATTGAGTAGTAATGATAAAAAAAGTTTTGATAATTTTATTTTGACTTGTGAAAGAATTATTGAAAGTAAAAGAGGAGGAGAAAATTTTGATCAAAATCTTTTTAATATTTTAGATAGAACAAGAATATTGGAAGTTCAATTAGACGATAAATTTGAAACAGTATTATATTTATTAGGAATAAAAGGGTTTATTTTACCTTATTCTTTTTCTGAGTTTTCTAAAAAATTGTCTAGTCAAAATGAAAAAATAAATATGGGAAGGTTTTTGGTTACTTTGATAGATGCCAAGATAAATCAAAAAGAAGGTAATCTTTTTGTTGATTATGTAATTGCGAATGTTTTGTTTGATGAAGATCTGGTAGAAGTAGAAAATCGTGAATTATGGTTTAATTGGTTGGCAGTATATTATTCTTTGGATTTAGTTTGGTCTCGTTTTTCAAAATTGGATGATGTACAAAGATTATTTTTATTTCAAAATTATTATTACAAATCATTAGTAATGAGTTTGCCTTTAGAAAAATTTATTTCTGATTATGTGTCTGATTCTTTGGAGCCCATAGAATTTGTACATAAACACAAAAAGATGAAAGATTGGTTAGATAGTAATAAAGAAAAAGTTTTGGTAAATTTAGAAAATAATTCTTTTGAAATGTGGATCAATGTATTGAAAAAATATATTAGTTTAAATTCTAAGAATTATTTAGATGGATATAAAGTAAATGAATTTTTAAATAATTTATATGGTAATGTACCGGGGAGAGAACCTTTTATTAATTGGTTACGAAAATCATTTGCTGTTTATTTTAGTATAACAGAAGCTACATTAGTAGATTGGGATGATGTTTCAGAAGATAAAAAAATTTATGAATATGATAAAGAAATGGTAAAAGCAATTCTTTATTTTCAAGTAGGAGGTGTTAATTTAGAAAAAATTGTAGAGATGTTATCCAAAAAAGATAAAAAATTTGGTTTATCTGCTTTTGTTAGAGAAATAGAAAAGTTAGTTAATTTAGATAACGAAGAAGATGTCAATAATATTTTAGATCTTAGTTCTTTGTTAAAAGAAAACCATCTCTTACCTGAAGATCAAGAAATAATTTTCTTTAATGAACAGACAGGTGGTTTTGAATTTAATAATGATTTAAGAGTTTAGCTTATGAGTTTGATTTTAGTTAAAAAATCTGATGGTACTCAAGTCCACATGACTAAGGAGGAATTTAAGTTATACCGAGAAAATTTACAAAAAAATCCACAAAATAAGACTAATCAAACGGTTGTACAAAAAACTGAAACAAAAGAAAAAATTTTATTACCAAAAGAAGAAAATGCGCAACCGATTAGTCAATCGGTTGTTGAGTCTAGTGATGAGGAAGAAATTTTATGGAGTGAGTTGGATAAAATAAAAGAAGAACCAGTATTAAAAAAAGCAGATCAAAATACTTCTGAAGAATCAGATCTGCCGATGATTCCTGCAGAAAGTAGTTTGGCTAATACCACACCAGTAAAAGATATTTTTGTAGGTGAAACAGTTAATGAAGAAACAAAAAAAGAAAAGCCCGATTTACCGATGATCCCTGCAGAAAGTAGTTTAGCTAATACTACACCAGTAAAAGATATTTTTCTAAATAAAACAAGTAATAAAAAAACTAAAAATTTAGTAAATGAAAATAAAAAAATTTTAAAACATTCATCCAGTATTTTTAATAATAAACCAGAACAGACGAAAAAAAATATTGAATTAAAAAAACCAGTAAGCAAACAAACTGTAAAGCCAGAGAATAAAATAAATTTGGACTGGGAAAAAGAGGATAATAAATCTTTGTTAGAAGAAGATACTGAAGAAATAAAAAAATATCAGGGTTATACTGTTTTACCAGCTAGTAAAACTGATTTGGTAGAGAAAATTTTAGCTGAATTAGAATTTACTATTGCAGAAGAATTATTAGATAGAACTAGATCTTTGATTTTGTCTAGAATAAAAGATATTAGAACTGATGAACAAGTGCTTGAGTATGCGATGCGTAAAAAAGAAGCAGGTGGTTTGCATTTAACTACAGAACAAGCTGAGGAGTTAATAATTTCTATTAAAAAACATTTGGGTTTAAAAAGTGAAATTAAAAAAGATAATAAAGTTGAAGAAAGTTTAGAAAAGAAATCTTTATCAGAAGTTGTTTCTGAAACAAAATCCTCTTTGGTAAAACCTAAAAAAATTATTGGTCAAAAACCAGTTTTACATGATGTGGTGTTACCAAAAACTGAAGTTAGTGATAGTTCTAATAAAATAGTAGAAATGAGAAAAAAAAGTGTTGGTCCTTTGGATGAGTTGAGAACTTTTGATTTGCGTGATTGGAGAAGATTGTCTAGTAATCCAGTAAAAGCAGGAGAAGAATTGTTAGAAAAATTTATGGTTTTGAAGAGTGAATCATTTTTATCTTTTATGCAAGGAGTAGAAGCATGGAGACAGAGTCCTCTTTATTCTATGTATAAAGATATTATTGCTGTTTGTATTTCATCACAACAAAAAATTAAAGATTATCTTTTTAATCAAGATAAAAATAATATTTTGTCTCCTGAGGAATTTGATCAATTGGTCAAAGTGAATAAAAATTTGATATAATGTAGATAAGATGTTATAGATTCCCGCCTTGAATAGATTCCCGCCTTGCGCCTTCGCTATAGCTTCAGCGACACACAGTCGCGGGAGTGACAAGAAGAGAGCAGAAATGATAAAAAAAGTAGGTGGGTACGGGAATGACAAGAAAAAATAATAATTCCCCCCTTGAGGGGGGTGCAGGGGGGTGTTGGTTGGTATTATAAGTTAATTGTTTATAAATTCTTGTTTTGAATAGATTCCCGCCTTGCGCCTTCGCTATAGCTTCAGCGACACACAGTCGCGGGAATGACAAGAAGAATGAACGGGAATCCAGTAAATATAATATGAAAAAATTTTATAAAATATGCAACAATTCGTAGTACCACAATTTATTGATGTTGAAGATAAAATATTTGGACCAATAACCACACGACAATTTTTAATTTTAATGGCGACTGGTTTTATTATTTTTTTGGCTTATAAATATGCTGACTTTGCTTTATTTTTGACAATTACCATTATTTTTGGTGGATTAGGCTTGTTGTTTTCTTTTATGAAAGTAAATGGTCAACATTTTCATTATTTTTTGTTAAATATTTTACAAACTTTACGCAAACCTTCTTTACGAATTTGGAATAAAACATATTCTGATGCAGATCTTGATTATTTTAGAAAACAAGAAATTGAAGAAGTAACAAAAAAAGAAGAAGTAAAAATTCCTGGACGAAATCACATTCGTGATCTTTCTTTATTAGTTAATACAGGAGGTTTTTATCGACCAGATGATATTTTATAGGATAATTGTTATTTATGAGAAATGAAAAAAAACAAAAAAATAAAAATAGTAAGCCTTCAACTCAGACTCATTTACCAATTTCTGAAATAAAAGAAGGAACAGTGATTTTGAAAGATGGCACTATGCGAGCAGTTTTGATGACTTCTAGTATTAATTTTGCTTTAAAAACAGAAGAAGAACAAAATGCTTTAATTTCTTCTTATGTAAGTTTTTTAAATAGTATAGAATTTCCTGTACAAATAGTAGTACAATCAAGAAGATTACAAATTAAAGGTTATTTAGAAAAATTATTAAAATTAGAAAAAGAACAAACTAATGAATTGCTTCGCGCTCAAACTGCTGATTACCGAGCTTTTATTTCTGAATTTGTGGAGATTGGTCAAATTATGACTAAAAGATTTTTTGTGATTATTCCTTTTGATCCACTTTCTAATAAACAAAAAAGTTTTTGGGCTAGATTTAAAGAAGTATTACATCCGGCTGTAACCATCAGACTCAAAGAAGAGCGTTTTCAAAAACGTAAAGCTGATCTTGATTCTAGAGTTAGACAAGTTATGGCTGGTTTACAAGGAATGAGTTTGGAAGTAGTTCAATTAGATACTCAATCTTTAATTGAACTTTATTATTCTAGTTATAATCCAGATATTTCTTTTGCTCAAGAATTATATTCTGTAAATGATTTACAAATTGAAAATACCTAAGTTATGTCTTTTAAACCTATAATCACAAAAACTAAAATTGATTCTTCTAAGAATATAAAAGAAGATAAGAAAAGAAATAAACATAGAGAAGAATTGATAACTCTTGAAGAAGAGCGACTTTATCGTCAAGGAACAGTAGCTATCAAAGATTTGATTGCTCCTTCGGCTTTGCGTGTTGAATCAAGTTTTTTACAATTAGGTAATACTTATTTACGAACAGTTTATGTAATTACTTATCCACGCTATATTGCTGTTGGTTGGAGTTCTCCAATTTTAAACATGAATATCACCATGGATGTTTCAATGTTTTTTTATCCTGTTCCTTCTCATATTATTTTGAAACAATTAAAAAAGAAAGTTGGAGCTTTACAAGCTCAGTTGAGTGGTGATGCTGAAAAAGGCGCGCCTCGAGATCCTTTACGCGAAACAGCACTTAGAGATATTGAACAATTACGAGATGATCTTACTCAAGGAGTGGAACATTTTTTTCAATTTGCTTTTTATGTTACTCTTTATTCCAAAGATAAAGAAGAATTAGATCGAACTACAGAAGATTTAGAAAATATTTTTGGTTCTCGGTTGATTTATACCAAACATGTTTTATATCAAGCTGAACAAGGTTTTAATTCTACTATGCCATTGGGTATTGATGAATTAGCTGTTTCTTTTAACATGAATTCTTCTCCTATTGCTGCTTCTTTTCCTTTTATTTCTTCAGAATTGACTAGTGATGATGGAATTTTATATGGCATCAATCGTCATAATAATAGTTTGATTATTTTTGATCGTTTTTCTTTACAAAATGCTAATATGGTAGTGTTTGCTCAATCTGGTTCAGGAAAATCTTATGCTGTTAAATTGGAAGTTATGCGAACTTTGATGATGGGTGTAGAGATTATAATTATTGATCCAGAAATGGAATATTTACATCTTTGTGAAGCTGTAGGTGGTACTTATGTTAATATTTCTCTAGCTTCAGAAAGTAAAGTAAATCCTTTTGATTTACCTCGTCCGGTCGGTCAACAAATTTCTACGGAAGATATTATTCGTAGTTCTATTATTACTTTAAAAGGTTTATTAAAAATAATGTTTAGAGGTTTGAGTGTAGAAGAAGATTCTATTTTGGATCGAGCTTTGAAAGAAACTTATGCTAAGAAAGATATTACTAGTGATAGTGATTTGACCAATGTTGAAGCGCCAATTATGCAAGATTTACAAGAAATTTTAGAAGGTATGGAAGGTGCTTCAAAATTAGTGCTTCAATTAAAAAAATATACTGAAGGAACTTTTTCTGGTTTGTTCAATTCACCTACTAATGTAAATATGAACAATCAGTTAATAGTATTTAGTGTTCGTGATTTGGAAGATGAATTGCGTCCAATGGCGATTTATAATTTGATAAATCATGTTTGGAATATTGTTCGTAGTGAAAGAAAGAAAAGATTGTTGATTATTGATGAAGCTTGGTGGTTAATGCAAAATGAAGATAGCGCTAAATTTGTTTATGCTTTGATTAAGCGTTGTCGTAAATATTATTTAGGAGTAACAACTATTACTCAGGATGTAAATGACTTTTTGCGTTCTCAATATGGTCAATCAATAGTAACTAACTCCGCTTTACAATTACTGATGCGTCAATCTCCAGCTTCTATTGATATGGTACAAAAAACTTTTATGTTAACTGAAGGAGAAAAATATCTTCTTTTGGAAAGCGCTGTTGGAGAAGGAATATTTTTTGCTGGTTTGAAACATGCGGCTATAAAAGTGGTTGCTTCTTATACTGAAGATCAATTAGTAACTACAGATCCTAAACAACTTTTAGAAATTGAAAAAGCGAAAAGAGAATTTGATGAACAGATGTTTGGATAATAAATTAGAAAATAATAATTAATTTTATAACTATGCTTACTTTACGAAAAAAACTTTTTATAATTATTGGTATTAGCTCTGGTTTGGTAATAGCTATTTTATTAGTTTATTATTTATTTCGTAGTAATCTAATTGTAGATTTAGGAATTAAAAGTGGTATTATTAGCACTTCTACTCCTACAAGCATTACTGATCAACCAACGATTCCTACAACTGATATTAGTAAACCTATCAGTACAGCAGAAAGAGTGCCAGTTGATATGTCAGTCTATGCCAAACAAGTAGCAAAAATATTTGTAGAAAGATTTGCTACAAATTCCAATCAAAATAATAATCAAAATATTGATGATGTTTTACCAATGAGTACTCCAATTATGGCTAGATGGTTAGAAAGCCAAAGAACTAGTTTAGCCACTGAGTATCAAGGTATAACGACTTCAGTAATAGCAAGTAGAATTTTGAATATTGATAATAATTCTGCAATGATAGAAGTGGATACACAACAACAATTAATGTCGGCTGAAGGTTTAGAATTGAAACAGCGAACAGGTCGAGTAGAATTAAATAAAGAAAAGGGTGATTGGAAGGTTAATGGTTTTTATTGGGATTAAAAACATGAAAATAAAATTATTAAAAAACAAGCATAGATTGCTTGTTTTTATTAAACAAATTAAAGATTATATTTTTCCAATATACTGTTTAGATTGTAATAAAGAAGGAGATTGGCTTTGTGAAGATTGTTATAAAAAGTTAGATTTATCAGGAAGATTTTTTTGTCCAGTTTGTCATTCACCTACTGAGTATGGTGAATGTTGTGCTAATTGCTTAGAACAATCATTTTTGGATAAAGAAATAGCTATTTTAAAATATTCTGAACAAGAAATAATTGGTAAAATTATTTATAATTTGAAATATAATTATGCTGAAGATTTAGAAGATTTAATTAAAAAAATTATTATTGAATTTTGTCAAAAAAATTCTAGTTTATTTACTGAGGCAACTGAGATAGTATTAGTACCTCTTCATAAAAAAAGATATGCTGAAAGAGGATTCAATCAAGCGGAAATTATTGCTGAATCTTTAGCAGAGATTTTATCTTTACCAATAAATAAAAATTTAAAAAGAATTAGATATACCAAACAACAAGCTAAATTAAATAAAAAAGAAAGAGCAGAAAATATTAATGAGGCTTTTGCTTTATTAGGTAAAAATATTTCTTCAACAATTATATTGGTGGATGATGTTTTTACTACAGGAAGTACTATGCAGGCTTGCGCTAAAGTTTTAAAAGAAAAAGGAGTAAAAAAAGTAATTGGTTTTACTTTAGCAAGAGGATAAATTAAAAATATAAAAGTGAAAATTGCAATATTTATAGGTGGTATTTTTGGTTTTGTTTATTGCGTTTAAATCTATTCTATTTTTCTATTTTCTTTGCTATAATTATAAGAGAAAGAAGTTTTTAAATTGTATAAAATTGTTAAATTTAATAAAAATATATGTCTGTAATATTAAATTTATTTAATAAACAAAAAAAGCTGATGATAATAGCTTTATTAGTATTAGTTTTTAGTTTTTTTGTTTTATTTAAACTAGTTCTTTTTGCTCAGGCTTCTTATGATCCAACTTTGTTTGTTACTCGTTGGCAAACTAATGTTGCTGGAGCTACTGAACCAACCAAAGTTACCTTAAATTTTCAATTATCAGGAATGACAGGTTATTATGAGGTTGATTGGACTTGTGATGGTAATTTTGATGAAGTAATTTATGAAACTAAAACTACTCATGATTATAAAACTGCTGGCACTTATGATATTTGTATTAGATCTCTTGCACCCATAGCTTTTTATGCTCCAGGTTTAACTACTGATGAAAAAGCAAAACTTTTAGAAATTAAACAATGGGGAAATATTAAATGGTCAAGTTTTAATAGAGCTTTTCAAAGTATGGTTAATATGAAATTAACTGCTACTGATATACCTGATTTATCACAAGTTAAAGATATGAATTATGCTTTTGAAAAGACTACTAATTTTGAAGGACATACATCTATGAATAGATGGGATACTAAAAATGTAACTAGTATGGCAGTTATGTTTAGAGATACTCCTAAATTTAATGCTCCTATTGGAAATTGGAATACTGGTAAAGTTACTACTATGCATGCCATGTTTAATAATGCTTCTAGTTTTAATCAAAATATTAGTAGTTGGAACACAATAAATGTTATCAACATGTCAAATATGTTTAGTGGAGCTACAAAATTTGATCAACCGATTGGAAATTGGAAAACAGAAAATGTAATAAATATGGCAGGTATGTTTATGAATACTCCGTTTAATCAAGATATTACTTCTTGGAATACTAATAGTCTAACAAACATGGGGTATATGTTTAAAGGCGCTACTGCTTTTAATCAGCCAATAGGTAATTGGAATGTTTCAAAAGTATCTAATATGGATAGATTATTTGAAAATGCTGTATCTTTTAATCAGCCTTTGAATAGTTGGGATACTTCCAGTACTACTGTGATGTCAGGTATGTTTAGAGGCGCTATTTTGTTCAATCAGCCAATCAATAATTGGAATACTGCAAATGTTACCAATATGATTACTTTGTTAAACAACGCAAAGGCATTTAATCAAGATCTTTCATCTTGGAATGTTGAAGGTGTTACAGATTTTACTAATTTTCTTAGCAATTCTGGATTAAAAGCAAGTAATTATGATAAATTATTAAATAGTTGGCGAGGACAAAATGTCAAATCAGATTTAGCTTTTGGAGCAGATGGTGTTTATTATTGTAATGCTAAACCAGCTAAAGATTTTTTAACAAATACATATAATTGGAATATTACAGATGCGGGAAAAAATTGTCCGCCAACTAATTTAAGTTTAGATAAAACAGAAATTGATGAAAACTCAACAGTGGTAGGCGAAATTTCAGCAGTTGATGAAGCAGCAACTATTATTTACACTCTTGTTTCTGGAGAAGGTAGTGATGATAATCAAAAATTTGCTCTTAATCCAACTACAGGACAATTAGTATTTTTAGTAGCGCCTGATTTTGAAAATCCAGAAGGCTCGGCTGATCCTAATAATAGAAATAAATACACTATTAGAGTACGAGCAACTGATCCTTTGGGACAATATTCAGAGGCAGTATTTGTAATAACTGTTAAAGATATTGATGATGTAGGACCAGTAATTACATTTTTTCCAGGAGTTAAAGTGGCTAAAGGTTTTATAACCAGCACAGAATTTGAAGTAAGTGATAGATTTTCTATTGCTTCTGTAGGTTTAGACACCTCAAGTGTTGCTGCTATCTATCCTAACAGTATTACATGTTGGCCTACAACTTCAAATACAACATCAACGGATTTTTCTTATAAAAATAATAACCCTGTTCCTGGAAATCATTTGGTTATAAGATGTAAAGTTACTATTACGACTTCTGGTAGTTTAATTCTTTATGCTACTGATGACGCTGGTCATACTTCTATTGCTGAAGAGCCGGGATATATTATAGATACATTTGGTCCAACTTTTACTGTAGCTAATGTAAGCATTACTTCTTCAGGTAGTATATATAAACCAACTGTTTCATTTAAAGCTGAGGATCCTACAGGAGTAACTGGTTATGGATTGACTTTTTTTAATACATCATCAACTAAAATAACTATTCCAATTAATTATGTTCCAGGAATAATATCTCGTGTAATAGAACTAGATCCTAGTAAAGTATCTCATGGAGTAGAAATTACAGCTTATGATAATACTGGTAATTCAACTTCTAGAAGAATTACTTTTCCACCAGTAATTGAAATAAATGCTCCTACTATAATTAGCAATGAAGCTATCAATGATACAACTGTAAAAATTACTGCATCTACTTCAAGTCATAAAATTACTAATATTGGGCTTTTTGGTGAAGTTGCGGGGGCAGGAGCTTCAATTACTGAATGTAAAGGTGGAGATGGTGGTACTACCACACCTTATGTTTCTCCTGTAAATTGTAAAATATCAGGTATTAAAAAAACTGGTATGCTTGAAGTTCAAGCTAATGAAACTGGTATTGCTGAAGCAGGGAAGAATTTACAAAAGTATTTTTATGATACAGAAGCTCCTAAAATAATTATTTCTGCACCTACTAAAGCCAAAAACAATGATATTACTGATGTCACAATTACTGTTACTGATGAGGTTGATTTTTTTGCTGATGATATTAGTATACATGCGTCTACAACAGCTGGTATAGCGGAGAATAAATTATTTTGTAATACAGATCATACTAATAAGTCTATAGTAAATTGTACTTTAACAATTACTAGTTCAGGTAATTTAGTTATTGAAGCAAAAGATAAAGCCAAAAATTCTTCTATAGCAAGAGTAGATAATTTTATTATTGATAAAATTCCTCCTGTAGTAACTATAAATAATCCTGCAAAAGTTAATTTTAATAATCAAGTAAATTATACTTTATCAGGTGGCTGTACGGTAGATGATAATGATCCAGTTGTGATTATGATTACACAACCATATATGACAAGATGTACAAATGGAATAAATGGAGGAGTATGGAGTTTACCTATTGATCTTTCTACTTATCCTGATGGAGATATTTATGTATCAGTAAAACAAACAGATGCAGTAGGAAACGAAGCAACAGCTACAACAACATTAGAGAAAGATATTATTCCTCCAATAGTTAAAGTTAGTTTAGGAGAGGGACAAATAAATCCTACTAATATAAATTCAGTAAAATTTAATATCAGTTTTTCTGAGCCAATTAATGAAGCAACTTTTACTAAAGAAGATATTATGATAACTGGAAGTATGACTTATCAAAAAGGTAATCTTAGAAAGATTGGAGATAATAAATATGAGTTAGAAGTAAATAATTTAACTGATGGAGAAACAGTTACCATTAATATACCTGCAGGAGTATGTACAGATTTATTTGGAAATAATAATCTTGAAGCTACCTCTCTTGATCGTTCTGTCACTTACGATAACACTCCTCCTACCCTCACCATCAATCAATCTAGTACCCAAACAGATCCAGCTAAAACAGATTCTATTAAATACACAGTAATTTTCTCAGAAAAAATTAGAGAAGCAACTTTTACTAAAGAAGATATTATTCTTTCAGGAAGTACTACTGCTGAAGTAAAGAAAATTACCAAGATCAATGATACAGAATATGAGGTTGAAGTAAGTAATTTAACAGCTGGAGATATAGTAACTGCTAATATTCCTGCTAATGTTTTAACTGACTTAGCTACCAATCTCAATCAAGCCGCTACTTTTACAGATAACACAGTTACTTATTCTCCTGATCCAGTTAATAACACTAACACAGGAAAGAAAAGCAGTGGATGTTTTGCTTGTTTTGTTAACCCTCTTGTTCCTAAAGACGGCTTTGCCGTTAAAATAAATAATAACGCTACTACTACTGCTAATCGTAAAGTCACTTTAACATTCAATGCTGGAAAAGATGTCAAAAAAATGGCTATTTCTATGACTGATGATTTTACAAAGGCTACTCAAGAAGATTATACACCTACTAAACAATGGGATCTATGTTTAAATAAAACAATTTGTCCAGATGGTAAATATACTGTTTATGTTAAATTCTATACTCTCTATGGTCGCTCATCTAATGAAGCTCTTGCTCATAGCACTATTACCTTAAAATCAGATAAAATTATTAAAGAAGAAGCAAACAAAGTTTCTTGCCAAGTCCCTCTCTATCCTAAAACTCCAATTAAATATGGTTCTAAAGATAATAATCCAGCTGAAGTTAAACTCTTGCAAGAATTTCTTAACACCTATGAAGAATTTAATCTCAAAATTGACGGTATCTATTCTAGCCAAACCAGAGAGGCTGTTATTAAATGGCAAGAGAGATATGCTGATGAAGTCTTAAAACCTTGGGGATTAAGCAAGGGAACTGGTTATGTCTATACTACTACCCTAAAGAAAATTAAAGCTATTCATGAAGCTAAATGTATTAAAGACACTCCAAAACCAGAAATAAAACCAAACAACAAATATATCTTTACCAGAGATTTATACACTGGTATTACTGGAACTGATGTTAAACAACTACAAATATTTTTAAACACACATGGCTTTATTCTTACTAATACTGGACCTGGATCTCCTGGTAATGAAACTGAAAAGTTCGGTGCTTTTACTAGACAAGCTCTCTCTAGATTCCAAGTTGCCAATAATATTAGTCCTACTGCTGGTTATTTTGGTATAATAACTAGAAATAAAGTTAATAGTTATTAGTTGTTAATTGATATAATAAAATAAGCCAAAGAAATTTGGCTTATTTTTTTAAAAGTTTCAGAATTTTTTTTGATAAATTTTTTGTAGGTATAATTTTTTAAAAATTAACTTGCTATTTCAAAAATTTTTTTAACTAAACTTGTTCTTGCGTAAAATGCACGAGTAATTGGACGACGTTTTCCAGTTCTAGGATTTATTCCGCCAGTTCCTTTTGTTCTTGCTTGTATCCATTTTCCGTCTTTTCCTGTTAAACTTTCAAAGCCATGTTTGATAAGTTTTTCTCGTATAAAATCATAGTCAGCTTTTATTTCTTTGATAAGGTCATCATCTTCGGCAAAATCTAAACTTGCGACTTTTAATAATTCAGCACTTTCAGAATTTTGACCGTGCCACATAACAGCACAAAATACGATTGATTTTAGTTTTGTCCAACAATGACTTTCAAAAAATGAATGTTGTTTTAGTTCTTCTGGGTTAATCATTGTAATCGCCATTGTTTCTTTTGGTGCAAGTTCATTTTTTACTTTATGAAAACTGACTGACTTTAATTCATACGAAAGTCCGTTTGGTGCTTTTGAAACGTTATTTTCCAATCCTGCCAATCTTTCTAAAACTAAACCTTTCCAGCCCTTGTTTTGTTTTCCTGTTTCGTAAGTTGTAATTCCATACTGTAAAGCAAGTTTTCGTAGATCTTTTCCGATATGCTTTTTTAAATTATTTATTGCGGTTGTTCTTGTAACTATTTTCATATTATTTTTTTATTGCGTTTATTTTTCATGTTTTTATCTAGTTCCTCAAATCTTTTGATAGATAAATCAAGATATTGTTTTTCATTATCTATACCAATAAAATTTCTACCATAAAGATAGGCCGCAAGCCCTGTTGTTGAGCTTCCAGTAAAAGGATCTAAGATTAAATCGCCTTTGTTTGTACTTGCTAATACAATTCTTTTAAGTAAATCAAAAGATTTCTGTGTTGGATGTTTGCCAAATTTCTTTTCAATAGGTTTTGGCGTATTGATTGACCAAACAGATCTCATTTGTAAGCCGGGTTTTTTTATCTGATCTTCTGACCAATCTCCATTTTTCATTAAATCATAATTGAAAGTGTGTTTTGCTTTTTTTTCTTTTCTCGCCCAAAGCAAAGTTTCGTGACTGGCAGTAAAAAATCTACAACTCAAATTTGGTGAAGCATTTGGTTTAAACCATATAATATCATTTAAAAAGTGAAATTTTTCTATTTCCAATGCAAAACCGCATTGATAAATTGAGTGATATGTTCCGCTAATCCAAATTGTTCCGTTTGGTTTCAAAATTCGGCGACATTCTTTGATCCATGAAAGATGAAATTCAAAATTCTTTTTTGTTCCATTACTAAGATCCCAATCTCCTTTTTTTACGCTCACCATTTTTCCATTTTGACAAGTAAAGGAACCGCTTGATAAAAAATAAGGAGGATCGGCAAAAATCATATCAACAGAATTTTCTGGTAGTTTTTTCATTAATTCCAGAGAATCTGCATTGTATAAAGTGAAATTTGATTTTTTGTAGTATGGTTTTTGCATAATTATTTTATAAGCTCATTAATAGAAACATCCAAACCTTTAACAATTTTAGCAACGGTTTAAGTTGTTGATTTAGTAACTATAATTGATTCAATTTTGGTTAATGTTGTATAAGAAAATTTGGATTTTCTATTTTAATTTTATCAAAATATTTTGATTTTGTAAAGAAAAAAGTTTTTATAATTATTTATAAATAAGTTAAAAAAAGATTATTATTTTTTAATAATATTTTTTATAAAATAAAAAAATTACGACATTAAAATCGTAAATATTTTATGAAAATAAAACTTGACGGTTTTGAATAAAAGCCGTAATTAGACACTCGTTGTATTATTAACTGTAATTAAAAGTTTTGTTTTGCGAAGTAAAATATTGTTTAGGATTATTTTTATTTTTTTCCAGTTGCTTCTAAAATTTTATGCCAATGTTTATTTTATTTTCTTTTTTATTAAGAATTGAAATGAAATTATAGTATAATTTAAATTTTACTCAATTTTTGTTTTTTCTAGTTTATCCGTAAAGTGCTTAAATAAATCTCTGAATAATTTAGTTAAATGAACAATAAAATTATTACGATCATTTTCATAATTTTGATTTTGAATATCCACTAACAATGCGCCAATACAGCGTTCGGCCATCATCATGTTAAATTTTCTTTCAAAATCAGTATCTTGTATTATGATTGGAAGTTTTTTATATTCTTCTAGCCAATTTTGTAAATATTCAATTACTTGTTCAATAGTGATGCTTTGGTCGCGTAAATTTTTAATACTTGCCCAAAGATGAAAAGTAATATCATAGAATTCTGGACGATAAGACCAAAACAAATTTGACATTAATATATACTGTTCTTCTGATAGTTTGAAAATATCATCATAAGTTAAATGTCCATGCATGAATTCCATTTTTATTGATAGTAGATGTTGTCCAGCTAGAAAAAGAAATTTTTCTACATTTTTAATTTCAGTTTTAGACAAATGTCCTTTGCTTTGCGCGATTTTTGTCCAATGAGAAACACGTTGAGTTGTAAAAACTAAGCTACTTTGTTCGTTTGGTTCTTGTTTAACGAATGGATCACATAAACACTTCATTTTGTATTCTTGATAAAGGGCGCAAAAATTTTTTATTTGCTCTTGATCAGCGAAGGGGGGTTTATATATTTGTGGTGCGTTAATATATTCTAAAAGTAGGTAGCCGTAACCATCTTGTTCATTCCATTTTGAGCCGTCATATAATTTTGGTAATCTAATTTTTGTACTTTTGTTTTGTTTATTAAATCTATTGATCATGTCAATCTCATCAATATCTGGTTGAAGCCATTGGATTTTCAATACTGTTGGATTATTCTGCCAAATGCCTTTGTAAATTAAACTACCAACTTTATCTTTATTATAAATTTGACCACGAAAAATTTCTTTTTCTGGTTGAAAATTTGTTTTAATCATTATTTCTTTGAGCACTCTTTTTTCATGATCTGCAAAATTATTGTGTTCAAAATATTTTTCAGTAATTTTATTACTCATGTTTTATCAAGTTTAAAAAACAAAATTGAGTAAAATTTCACTTAATTCATTTTTATAAAACCTATTTATAATTTAAATCTAAACTTGTATTTTAATTATATTTAATTAGTTTAGAATTGAATAATTTAAGATTAGAGTAAAACTTGGCGG
>JAAZJX010000008.1 GCA_012800155.1 Candidatus Magasanikiibacteriota bacterium | reverse complement strand
CTAAAGAGAAAATAAATAAAAACATAAATATAATTGTCAGCCAGCGCCAATCAGTAAAAATATTACTCACAAAAGCATAATTCGGAGTATGATTAAAAATAATATTACCAGACAAAATATCATGAGGACGAATAAGTTTAGCATAAAACCAACCAGAAATTTGTCCAATAAATTGTTTTATATTATTTAACCAATTAATTTTTTCTGGCCAAAAACTAAATTTTAATAAAATTTCCAAAATTGAAATACTGATTATTCCCCAAATAAAAAAAATAATTTTAACTATAATTTTCCCAATACCAGAAAGTTTTTTAAATATTACTTTAAAAAAATTAGAAAAGATAATCAACAACCATAATAAAATAAAATGCAGTATATAACCAAATATCATCAATGCTCCAAAAAAATAAACTAATCTTCTTTGTTTTTTGTAACCATTATTAAGATATTCTAACCATAACATTAAAACAAAGAAAAAATTTAAATAACCTAAACTAACTGGTAAAGTCAAACCTCCCAAAGCTTGAAAAGAAAACGGTATAAAAGATAACCAAACTAACCACAAACCCTGACGCTTATTTCCAAATAATAACCAACCTATCCTATACAAAACAAAAGTCATGACTAAAGAAAATAAAATTGGTACTAACCATTTATTAATTAATAATAAATTTACAGAAAAAGTCTTGGCTAATAAAACCGAACTACCCCAAAGTTGACTATAACTATATTTATAAGGAGAAATTAAAACTTCAGGAATATCTATTCCAATTTTTTCTACCCATTTAGCTTCATCCCCAAACAACACTGGTAATACCTGTCCTCCTTCCATCAATCTTTCTTCAACAGCCAAATGACGCCAAACATCACCACCCCAAGGTAGATCATGTGATAAAGGTAAATAAGCATGAAGTAAAAAAGCTTGCAATACAAAAATTAAAAGAATTAATTTTGTTTTATACTTAGAAAATAAAAATACACCTGATAAAAAAAATAATCCTAAAAAAATTGGTAAATAATATTTAGAAATAATTTGCCAAGGAGAATAATAAACTTCAAAACCATTTGTCCGAGATAAAATAATTAAAGCTATTATCCATAAAATAAAATATAAACTAGGCAACCAAAAATTCATTTTGAAAACTACAGTAGATTTTTCATTATAAATTGATTCTAAATTATTTATTTTATATCTTTTTCTACCTACTAATAAATAAATAATTATACTAGTAAATGTCGTCAAAAGATAAACTAAAAAAAACATTATATCAGTCAAACGATAAAATACTAAAAATACTCCACTAAAAAAACTTAATAATAGAAAAATACTAAACCAAGCAAAAATAGTTAACATTTTTGTTTTTTTATCATAACCAAATAAACGACGCAAAATATTTTTCCAATAAAAAGCTACTAAATAAAAATAAATAAAAAATAAAAGAAATCCTAACCAACTATATTGCCAATGTAAAAAATTAAAGTACAACAAAACCAAAGTAATAATTAATAAAATATTTTTAAATTGTTTTTTAAAAAAAGACATAAATAAATTTGACTTTTCTTTGAATAATCGCTTAAATAATAATATCTTTTGTGGAGTACGGGAAAAATGGTTAAAAGAAAACCGCAAGATAATTTGCATCGTTTTCTTGGTATTACTCCGTTATTAATGAAATTCGGGGTAACTGCTAACCAAGTAACGGTTGGCAGAGGTATTCTAGTATTACCAGTAGTGATTTTAGCCAGTTTTGGTCTTTATCTTCCAGCTTTTTTTATTCATCTATTGTCATGGTGGGGAGACTCTATTGATGGTTCAATAGCAAGAGAGCGTCTCCTTCGTGGCTACAAAGATAATAAAAATCTGGGAGAATTTCTTGATCCAATGATTGATAAAATCACTTGGATTAGTGAAATTCTGCTAATTCCTTGGGGAGGAAACTTTGCCTCAGTTCCAAATAAACTCTTTTTTATAGGAATTGGCGCAATGAGTATTCTCGTAATCATTGAAACTTGGCTTGGAATAATCCGTGTCCAAGATTATATGATGAATCGTGAAAATAAAAAACATCATATAAAATTAGCAGCTGATCAATCTGGTAAAATCAAAATGGTTTTTGAGGTAGTAGGTCTTAGCGCTCTCATTTTGGCTATGAGACAAAAGGAGGGACAATACTGGATCTACTGGGTATGGTGTTTATCTTTGATAATAGCCATACCTTTCGCAGTCAAAAGTCTTATCAATAAGTATCATCGACGGTAATTAAACTATTGATGATCAATTAGCTTAAGACGAGAAAGCCCACATGTCTGGAGGAAACATTGTGGGCTTATTTATTTTTAAAGATCAAATTCCATGTGTAAATAAACTTAAAATTGCAAAACCTATTGCCAAACCAAATATCCAAGCTGCTACACTTAATAAAACTGGAAAATCTAATAATAATGCTAACAAAGTAACAAAAACTGCCAATACTTGCAAAATCATTTTTATCTTACCCCAAAGATTAGCCATTTTAATTGTTTTAAACTTTACTTTTGCTACTCCTGCTGCAGCAATAAAAACAATTTCAATTCCCAAAATAGCTATTCCTAACCAAAAATCAAAATAACGAAAAACCAATAATAAAACCATACTGCCAATTAACAATTTATCAGCCAAAGGATCAAACAACATTCCAAAACGTGTAATTTGATTTCGTGTTCGAGCCATTGATCCATCTATAACATCAGTAAAAGCCACTAACAAAAAAAACACTGCTCCAACTTTATATTGAGCATGTAATATTAAAAAAAATACTACTGGAGTCATTAAAACACGAAACAAAGTAATGCGATTAGGGGTAAAATATTTAGCTGGAAAAAATTTCAAAAAACATCTATTTATAAGATGATCGTGAGGATGAATATTTTCAGAAGGAAGATATTCAAACAACTCTGGATGTTTCTTTATAAAATATTTGATTCTACTCATATTTTTGTGCTAAAATAAAGGAATATGAAAAATATTCTTTTGTTCACTGAGAAGTATACCATTTTTGGGATATTTATTACAATACTCAATTTAGGATCTCTTTTTTATATTTCCAATACTTTTTGGAATTGTATTTTTTTATTTTTTTACTTAATTTTTTTTGGTTTTTATTTTGGTCAAATTATTTTACCAAAAGAAAAAAATTTTTGGAAAAGATTTTTTGGTATTATTGGAATAATTAGTCTTTTTATATTGATTCAATCAATAATTTATTGGTTTTATAAAATTGATAAATCAACTATTTCTTTTACACTTATTCTCATTCCAATCTTAATTTCTTTACAAAAGACTCACGCCGAAGATCCTTTCGCTGGAGTTGAAAATATTATTGATCCTAAATTATATGAACAAGTAAAATCATATTTAAGTACTAAAATGTTAGGAATAATTGTTTTCGCTCTAGATCTTGTCTTATTTTCCCTATTATTAAATCGCCGTTATACTGATACTCTTATTTCTCCCTGGACTATTTTTGGTCCTAAATTTTTTATTTTATTTTTTTTCACTACTTTTTTACTTTTATACATTTCTCAAAAAGCCAAAAAAAATGCTGGTAATTTATTTTTAATTATTTTTCATTTTACTTTAATTTTTACTGTTAGTTTAATTGTTTTTAAACTTGGTTTTGGTTTTGATCCTTTCATTCATCAAGCTACTGAAAAATATATTTCTCTTAATGGTTTAATTGTTCCCAAAAATCCTTATTACATTGGACAATACATACTTGTCGTTGCTGGACATTTTTTGACAAATTTATCAATTCATAGTTTAGATAAATCTTTAGTACCTTTATTCTCTGGAATTATTCTTGTTTTGTCTATTTATTTTCCTTTCAGTAAAAAAGATAATACAGAAAAAAATCTTCTACCATCTATAATAATGATTCCTTTTATAATGTTTCCAGCTTTTACTATAAGCACGCCAAATAATTTAGCCTTATTATTTTCTTTAATTTTAACTTTTTGGATCTTTTACGAAGAAAATCATCAAACTAAAGAAACACTTATTTTCGGATTTTTAATTGCGCTAACAACCTGTGTTATTCATCCTTTACTTGGTTTACCTATTTTTATTATTTATTTAATGCACAGTATTATTAAAATTATTAAAAAAAATAACCTAATTTTACTCAGTCTTTATTCTTTATTTTTAATACTTATTACTCCACTGGCTTTCTTTTTAAATTCTCTTCGCGCTGGAGAAAAATTATTCTTAAAAAATCCTTTAGAAAATATTTCTTCTTTTTTTTCTATTTTTGCCCATCCCCACTGGATTCTGATTGAACGCGGTGAATGGTGGCAAAAAATATTATACTATTATCGTGATTGTATCAAACCTTTAGCAATAATAATGATTATTATTGGTATTTATTTTGCTTGGCGTAAATGGAAAAAATCAACTTTCACTTTTTATTTTATTACTATCATCAGTTTATTTATTTCCGCTTTTTTTATTAGCACCACAATAAAATTTGTTGATGTCATTTCTTATGAACAAACTGCTTATGGTAAAAGATTATTAGATTTGACTCTAATTTTCTCTTTGCCTTTTTTTATTATTTTTTGGCAACAAATTTTTGATTTAATTAGAAAAAGAAAAACCTGGCGCCTCCCTATTACTTTACTTTTAGCTATTTTAATTTCAATTTCTTTTTATTTTACTTATCCAACTCGTGATAATGTTTCTCTTCATACTGGTTATAATGTACGCCAAGCTGATATTACAGCTGTTCATTTTATAGATAAATTAAATAATCATAAAAAAAATTATATTGTTTTAAGCAATCAATTAATTTCAGTAACTGCTTTACAAGAATTTGGTTTTGTTAAATATTTAAATACTGCTGTTGGTGAACAATATTTTTATTCTATTCCAACTGGTGGACCACTTTATCAATATTTTCGTAAAATGGTTTATGAAAAACCACTCAAAAAATGGATGCTTGAAGCAATGAATTTTGCTAATGTAAATAAAGCTTATTTTGTTCATACTGATTATTGGGCACCAGCTGCCACTATTCGCGATGAAGCAAAAAAAGAAGCTGATCATTGGTGGGAATTGGAAGGCGGAAGAGTTTGGGTGTTTGAATATACGAAATAAAAATAATTTTAGCAAATATTAAATTCAAAAAACAAACATTATAAAACAAGATTGTTGAAATAATTGATGTAACTAAGCATTTAGAAATTTTAAAATAAATAGTAATATATAATTACTTTGATTCTATTAAAAATAAAGTTGTCAACACTCTTTAAACATAATCAAAAAATATTTCTAGAAAATATTATTATAAATGAAAAAATTAAAATTTAAGTTTGTGAAGTAAATTTTATAAATATAAATCCCGCTTTAACGGGATTTTTCTTTTATCTTTTTTACTAGTTCTTCTACATTTTCTGGTTCAAATAAATTTTCTTCAACAACTAATTCTCTTATTCCTCCAGTATCTGAAGCAATAATTTGCAAACCATATTTTTGCGCTTCCAAAATAACTGTAGGATAATTTTCCAAACAAATTGAAGGTATAATTAAAATATCAGAATGATTATATATATTTTCTAATTGTTTACTTTCAAGTCTTCCAAACATTTGAACATTTTTTTTGTTCTTACTCCATTCATCTACTTCTGCATATAAATTTCCATCACCAACGATGTTGAGCCAATATCCTTGTTTATTGTCAAAAAAATCCCAAGCTTTCATCAAAACTCTAATCCCCTTGTGCTCTGTCAAACTTCCTACAAAAAGAAATTTAAGTTCTTGATTCGTGCTTTCTAATTTTAAATTACTTTTTTCTTGTTTTTTCTCAAACACACTTTGTAAATTCTGAACTCTAAACTCTGAATTCTGAAAAAAACCTCTCTTTTTATAAAATTCTTTTAAAAATTTAGATGGTGAACTAACTTCATCTACCGCTCTAAACTTTTGTTTCATAATTTTAGAATAAATTTTTTGCGCAAAACTATCTTTCTGATGATCCCATGCTAATACTCCAGATGGTTCTACTAACTGCACATCATGTAAATAGTGATTCCACTTTACATCAGACTTTATGAACTTCAAAATTTTATGAACTTTATAAACTCCAAGACCGATAAGATTATGAGTTTCTACTATATTTGGTTTTTCAAACAATAGAATTTGTTTTAATTCTGACATACAACCAAAAATATCTATAAAATGCCAAATTAATTTAATAAAATAATTATGTTTACTTAAATCAAAATAAGAAAAAATATTTTGAGGATAAATTCTAATTATTTTTATTTTTCCATCCCAAAAAACCTGATTATGCTCAGATTTATTCTTAGCTAAAGTAATAATTGTCACTTCATTATTTTGTTCTAAAGCTTTCAAAGCTCTTTGTTCAACTACTTTTTCAGCACCACCACGCGCATAAGGTTTATATAAATTGTTAATAAAAACTATTTTCATAATGAGTTAATTATAGATAAATAAGCAAATTTTGTCTACTCTAAAAACTATCAACAACTAACCCACATTTCACCCACAAATTAATG